>CAMJFC010000016.1 GCA_946404865.1 uncultured Prevotellaceae bacterium | reverse complement strand
GTTTTCTTCAAACGGCCGTATGCATCATATTTATACACTTTCTTATGGTATTTTTTATCAAAGTCAAGAATGGGCTTATCATCTACATCGTAATAACTCTCCTCAATGCAATTGTTCATCTTATCATACTTGCAACGCTTTATGGCCCAACAGATAAGATTGCGAAAGTCGTCACCAAGGCCTAAATTCCCCTCAGTATCATAACGTGAAATCTTGATGAGGTTGCCACGGCTATCATATTTATACTTCTTTATAGCACAAAAATATTCTTTATCATAACAGAAAGCCAGGCTGTCATTCTCGCCATAATACCGCTCTTCCATACAATTACCTTTCCTGTCATAATCATAATCAATTCGCGCGATACCATTTGCTGTACAACTTAACTCATCCTGTAGATTGAGCCATCTTTCAGATTTCTTATTTCCGTTTTCGTCATATTTATATCGTTTTTTTGCAAAATAACCATTAACCATGATATATTTCCCTTTTTCATCGAAATACCTTACCTCTGTGGGGTTACCGTTCTCGTCGTAATCCTCTTCCCATCCGGCAATACCACCATATTGTTGAAGATTTCGCTTCGTCCTGCCATCGGCGTCACAGAAAACAGTTTTTGTTCTATTTCCTCTAATATCAAGTTCCAAACGATAGCAAATGATTCCCAGGTCATCTTCTGCCGGTTTTAAGTCAACGCCTAAAAAAGTCATTCCGATAAGTTGATTCTTCTCATCATATTCGGCAGAAAAACCGGCGACTTTGTCTGTTTTATTGAGTGTAGGCTTACGGTCAATCCCATAATAGACCTGTTTTATCAATCTTCCGATAGAATCATACTCATTTTTTATTCCGGCATAGCCATTTTGGGTCTTAAAGAGTTCACCTTTTTCGTCCTTATACCATACCTCAAGGGGGGTTCCATGTTCATCGTTCGTATAGTCCACTCTGGCATAGCCATCCTTACAACTTGTTATCACTCCAAGAGTATCACAATATGTTTCTCTGGCGCAATAGCCATGGTCATCATATTCCCTTTTGATGACGGCATACCCGTCTTTATAATCACGCATTGGCTTTACCTTGAAATCAAGAATATCAATCTGGTCAAATAGGAATGCTGTCATCCTGTTGACTATTGGCTTTACCTTGGAATCAAGAATATCAATCTGGTCAACCAACCCTTTTTCGTTATAAGTATAATGGTATCCGAAGCACCCTTGATTTTTTACGAACATTGGACTCCCGACACTATCCTCAAATAAATAATAGGTTTCATTCCCATAATCATCATACTGAATTTTTAAAATTGCTAAACCTTCCGGGTCATCATAGGCCGACTGTCCCTTCTCAGTAAGATAAACAGCCTTCACCCAGTTGTCCTCACTGTCGTATTCAAACTTCTTGATACCAAGCCCCCATGTTGTCGCCTGTGGCAAAGAGTCTTTTCCTATATAGTGTATTTCAGTGGGTCTTCCCTTTTCATCACGCACATACGTCCTTCCAAAAATGCCATTCTTGTCGGTAACCGGAGAGCAGTCAATAGAATGAAACGTTTCGGATTTAACATAGCCATTATCATCATAATCTATCCATAAAGTAGAGATACGGCCTTTCTTTACCTCTGTACTCATAAGTCCTTTATAACTGACAGATGAATTGGACAGCAGCATCTTTGTATTATGCTCATCATCATACATAAAATCCATGACCTTCATATTCTCATTATACCTCTTTATATGGAGCGTTTTTCCACAACGGTCTTTCACTTTCACACTACTGAGTTTTCCGTTGTCAGCGTAGTAAAACTCCTGATCGACAGGGCGTTCTTTGCGCTCAGTCTCGCGGTCATCAATGAGATAATCCATGCTGTTCACATGCGATACACGCTGCAATTTACCCCGCCGGCAGGTAAACTTGTAAGAGCGTGCCGCATGGCTATGCTCGCTTTTGCTCAACTCGCCGATACCCTGCGGGATGCCCCACTGCTCTACGTAGTCCTTATAGTAGTAAGTTTTGTAACGGTTATAATCCCAGATATAGATACCTGCGCCGATTATCAAAGCCACAGCGACCGCAGCCGTTATTTTCGTCCACAGAGGCAGTTTGTTCGGATAGATGGCGCGATGCATCGCTTTCTTGAAATCTTCGCACGTCTGGTATCGGTCGTCGGGATTTTTGGCTGTAGCTTTATCGACCACCTTCTGCAGTTTGTCAGACACATACTTATAATAGGTTGCCATCCGTGGCAGCGGTTCCTCGATCACTTTCTGGCAGATTTGCCGATCGGTGAGCGTGGAGGTATCGTAGGGCTCCCTTCCTGTGAGCATCTGATGCAGCATGACGCCAAGCGAATAGATGTCCGACCTGATATCGATTTTATCTCCTTTGACTTGTTCTGGACTCATATACGAGGGGGTGCCCATGACCATGCGCCCCCTGTCGCCTTGTCCGCTTAGGATTTGCGCGATACCAAAGTCGAGAATTTTGACTTTTGGCTCTTTATCTTGTGTGATTATAATATTGGCTGGTTTGATGTCACAGTGTATGATGGGATCTTTTACCAACCCTCCCTGAACAAGGTGAGCCGTATGGTTGTGCGCGCATGCGATGCCGTCGAGGATTTGGTCAAAGATGGGGCATATACGTTCTTCTACAATCAATCCGTTTATTTCGTGAATAAAATTATAGAGACAGACTCCTTCGGCATATTCCATGATGAGATATACATTGCCCTTTTCGTCTTTGTGGAAATTCACTAAATGGACGACGTTTGGATGATTGAGCGATGCCAGCCGGTGTGCCTCCTCCTCCATTCTCTGCCGGGTGAAGTCGTTGAGCATATCATGGTTGATGACCTTGATGGCTACTTTCTGTTCCTGGATATATTTGTTGACACCTAAATATACAGTGCCCATTCCACCTTGTCCGATGACATCGACAATGCGGTAGTTAAGAATCTCTTTTCCTATCATGATGATTATGGTTTTTGATTGTTATTGATAGCACATGGAGAGATTGAGAGGGCATCCTTCAGGATGCGACGCCACAAGCCAACAAGACGAGAAGCGCGACGACATAGACAGAGAATCCTATGGATGCCATGATATTAATTTCAGAAGCCAGTTTGGGCTTATTATCCCTCCAAACACCATAAAGGAACCACCCGACAAATGGTAAAAGCAGACTAAGTATTGCCCAACCGAAATTATGTGATTCTTTAGTTTTTTCCCCTTTTGTTCCTTCAGGATTCCCCCCTTGCGGTCCCAGTAACGGATATGGGATTCCATTAGGAGGTCTTCTGATGATGTCATTTAATGCCGTTTTGAATCCCTTTGCAGACTGAAATCGCAATGTCATATTCTTATCAACCGCTTTTCTGAAAATCCTGTCTATCTCAGGTGAGATTGTTTTGTTTTTACTCGACGGTAATGGCATTTCCTCCTTCAGAATGGCTTGAATGGTGTTATATTCGTTTCCTCTCGTAGCGATGGCATGTTCCCCTACAAACATAAAATACAGGAGGCATCCCAAAGAATAGATATCGGTACGTAGGTCAACGTTCAACCCGTTAGCCTGTTCCGGACTCATATAGCCGTCGGTGCCTATCACTTTCCCCACGGTTTCTCCGGAACTGCCTACACGGGCGTCTTTTGCGATGCCAAAGTCGATGATACAGACGTTTCCATCTTTGCGTACCATGATATTCGCGGGTTTGATATCGCGATGAATACAACCCTGTTCGTGTACATACTGCATGGCATCGAGAATCTGAATCATCATCCGGATAGCGTCATCCTCGCTCATCGCCCCATGCTCGAGCACATATTTCTCCAAATTTACGCCGTCCACATATTCCATGGGCAGGAATAGATTTCCCGCCTCGTCCATATATGGATCGCCCAGGATATGCACGACAGACGGATGGTCCATCTTCTTCAGGGCTTGAACCTCATTATAGAATAATTCCCTGTATAAAGGGTTATAAGAAAGTTGGTTGCTCATCATCTTGATGGCGACAATCTTTCTGTTTTGGTCGCATCCTTTCCAGACGCATCCCATTCCTCCCTCACCTATCTTCTCAATGCATTTGAATGCCATATAGATATAAGATATAGTAAGTCGTTTATCGTTTTAGGTTTTAAGCCCACTCTTACTGGTATGGTGATGATATAGGTATGTGGTCTTTGTTCTTGTCGGTGTAGAGTGACTGTCAGGTCAAAGTCGCGTTCGTAAGGCCCCTTGAATTTCAACTCACAACAGACGCTATCCTTCTCGTTTAGAAAATTATAAGGCTTATAAGAGGCCAAGACATGCTCTTTTGGCGTGATTTCGATGTTTTTGACAGGGAAGGCTGGCTTTATGACGACTGTCGTATCCACGGTCTTATTGTATTTCATTTGCTGTATTTTCACACCGTCAAAGTCTCGGTCTTCCGTCAGAACGAGGAAAGAAACATCCTTGTAGGGGAACGGATGCCATTTCTCTAATAAGATGTCCTTCAATTGATACTCGACAGTATCTGGTATTTGTTTGATGTCAACCAAAGGTTGTTTCCTTACAGAAACAGTGTCTGAATCTGAATGGAAAAGTTTCGGCAACACCCAGACGCCCAAGACCACGAGGGCCGCAAGCCCTAAGATTACCCCTGCCATCTTTTTCCATTTGTCATCACCTCCAGGAGTGACGGCAAACTCGACAATCTGACAAGTGATGTTATCCTGTCCGCCGTTCTGCTTTGCCATTTCCACAAGTCTTTCCGCCCGTTCCTGCTGCGTCAACTCCCTTTGTTTGCTTACGACCTTGCAGATGTCTTTGTCTGACACCATACCGCTAAGTCCGTCGGAGCACAAGAGGAAACAGTCACCCGCCTCTGGTAATACAGGTTCGGGCAAGACGGTAGCGGGTTTCATGTTTTTCAATCCAAGCGCATTGGTGATTTCATTCTTACGCGGGTGGCGCTCTGCCTGCTCCTGTGTGAGTGTGCCATTATCGACCAGCGTCTGTACATAACTCTGATCGACAGTGAGTTGCCTGATGGTGTGCTTCCGTATCAGATAGACACGGCTGTCGCCAACGGACCCGATATACACCTTGCCGTCACGCACGATGAGCATCACACAGGTGGCACCCATGCCTGTGAGATCTGGTTCCACCTCTGTCCTTTCAAGAATAGCACGACAAGCCTCGTTGACAGCCTCCACAATCTGTTCTTTCGGAGTTCCCTCCCGTTCAACCATCATATATCGCTTGATGGCATCGACAGCCGTGTGGGAGGCTATTTGGCCTCCCACATGTCCGCCCATGCCATCGCATACAACTGCAACAAGTCCGTTAGGACTGACGAAATGCGCCATCCAATCCTCGTTAGCTGAGCGTATACATCCCGTGTCAGTGAGTTCGGCCACATGGCAGTAGTCATACGATTCATTTTTCATTATCAAAGAATTGTTTAGAATTGTGGTATTGGAAAGAACAACAGTTTAGTTTTTCCTAACACAATCACATCGTTTGGCTTCAATTCTATAGTTTCCCCCAACGTATATACATTTCCATTGACATAACTGCCATTGGAAGATCCTTCGTCCTGTGCCTTGAAAACCCCTTTGGCTTCCACATATTGTATCAGGAAATGTTTAGAAGACATATGGGAATCATTGGGAAAAGCGATGTCGCAATCGTAGTCACGGCCAATGAGGTTTGTCCCCTCAAATACTCCAAATACTTCACCATTTGGATTTGCGCTATAAGAAACCAATAATGCTACCATGCGACGCTCAGCCTGAAGCTTGTCATTATTTGCACTAAAGATCTTGGTACGTCCTGAACTTATGGGAGCAGTGAAATTTCCACGGGCGCCCATGCCCTCTACGGGGACAGTAGGATCAACTGATTCGCGGCGCTCCTGCTCGTTCATACGGCGGACAGCCTCGGCCATGTTGTTCGGTCCGCCATATACGCACTCACCGCGCCCGATGTTCTCGTAGACTTCTGGCAACTTCTTACTAATAGGACGAGTAGAAGCAGGACAGAAAGGACACTTGTCACCATAGATACTATAATCGTATAGATGACCATTGATACATTTTTTATTTTTCATAATTATATCGGTTTAGTTTGTAGATTTAAAAAACAACGTTATTGGGGATACTATTTTAGTAAATCTTGCAGATGTTTCACTTTTATTCCTCTGGTGAAACGTTCCGTACCCGAATAACCTGAATTCAACACCCCTACCAGTTTTCCTTTTTCATTAAATACAGGTGAACCACTGGCTCCACCGCCATGAGTAGCATCAAACCCGAATTGGAAATCATCTAAATCCTGTGATATTCTCCCTTCATATCCTTGCCCTTTTATATCTTCATTGGCATTTTTTGCTACTACGGGGCCAAAGGGATAACCTCTGTAAAATATAATCTCACCTTCTGTATAATTATTCTCCGCTTCATTGATGTCTATAATATTGCCAACGCCGTCTGGCAGTTTATGATTGTTTGTTGTCAAGACAGCTACATCTTTTTGAATATCCTCATGTCCTTTGTATTCTTTCACCTCGATTTGATTTCCCTCACTCAAAGGTAAACCATCAAGGGTTATGAACATTTTTGTTACCACAGGCTTTATTTCCAACTCAGATCTGGCATAATTGATTTTACCCTTTAATAGGTTATTGATATAATCTTTTAAAGTTTTTATTTCCGAAGAAAAGAGCCAAGGACGGGCTACATGGAGGTTGGTGCCCAGCAAACCGTCTTTGCTAATAAAGAAGGCTGTTCCTTGTATAGAAATCGGACCGGGTTGGACTGAAGTGATTTCTCCAAACAACCAGTTAACCTGATAGGGATGAAGCAAATCATTAGGTTTTTCATTTTCATAACGCAAAACATCTTTTGTCCAATCCTCACCATCAATATAGATTTTATATCCATATTCCACTACGACCATACAAATAGCATTACTATACTCTTTATTGATACGCGTCAAATCATACTTTTTGTCTCTTAACAAGAAATATCCACCTATGCCTAAAACAAGCAGGGCGAGTAATGCGGCAGCATAGGGGATGAACCGTTTCCAGTCTATTCCTCCACCACCATTGTCACCATTGCCTTTTCCATTTCCACCACCTGCCACAGGGTAGTAAGATTCCCAATCCAGAGGATATTTCCCTGCAATAGTCACTTTGTCGCCGCGTTTCAATACTTGGCTTACGATACGTTGGTCATTGACGAATGTTCCATTTAAGGAATGTAGGTCTTCGATGATGACGGTACCATCATGGCGCAGTTTGAGCACGGCATGGTGCTTTGACACGTCATCATAGTTGAACCTGATCTGACAATCTCCGTCACGTCCAATAATATTATTGTTTGGGTCATAAGGTCCAGAAAATGTGGTTTCGCGCAATTTGGCCACAATATCAGCGAGGTTTGTATTCACAGAACCAAATCGAAGTTGATGGCTGAGATTGATTGTCACTTGCTGTGAAATACGTTTGCCATTCACGAATGTACCGTTCGTCGAACCTAAGTCACGCAGGAGCGCAGAACGATTGTCATCAGCAATTGTCATCTCTGCATGATGTCGCGACACATCAGGAGAGTCAAACATGACATCATTCTCTTGAGTTTTTCCAATTTTAATAATTCTCGGCATACACAAAAGGTTTATGAAGCTAATGCTTCCATTACTCTTGGGATCTCGACAAGAAAAACTATTGAAAAAAATACCCCATAAATACAAAATAAGCGTGAGATCCGTACCCGTCACCTATCTCACACTCCTGGCCTTCGAACTTGCCACCCTGTAAAGATAAGCAACTTCGAAGCCCACGCCAATATGTAAATACCATCACCACATCATTTATGAAAACATCACTGTATCATAAATGAGAAGGATGCGTATAAACACATCATTGGGGCATCTACCATTGCAACATCTACCACAGGGATTCCAAGTGTTCGAAGTTTGGAGTGCAGCGATGAAGCGTTGAGTAAACGCCTTTCTATATCATGTTCGGATTCACGTCCCCAGCAAGGAAGAATCATCTATCCCAGCTTCATGTATGATTCATGTGTAGAAACGATAATCCACGGCAAAGATAATAAAAATTTCTAATAATTGAAGAAAAACAGGGGAAAAAATATAAAAAAACATAATACGGAGTACTCTCTCTTGACTGAATCCCGGTGTGTTCCTTCGGTCTTAGATAAAAAAACAGTTCCTTGATCCTCGTCTAAAGGCGGTGCTTGCCTATCAGATAATCGATGAAAAACAGCCCGAGACGCTCGAGAATAACGCTCGAAACCGTGCGAAAGTAAAAAAATAATCAAACTTTCGCACGGTTTCGCTTATAGAAACGCCTAAGTTACTCCAACTCGTCATAAAAAAAGAATCATTCATTTTGTTCTGCTCTCGTTTTTACGTATCTTTGCACCCAAAATCATTGAGCGAAAGCGAAGTGAGTGTTTTCAAAGGCCAGGCATAATCGTGCCGACGAAACAATAAGTGACTGAAAAAAGTATGAATCTATCTCCCTCTCTCGTAGAGAAATATACCAAAGAATCCCTGTCAGCCAGAGAGGCTCAAAGACTGGCTGAGTTCATCGCATGGGGTCCCGCTGTCTTTCAGGCATCCCGCCTGATGATTAAATTGGGCATCCTTGACCTCATCCGCGATTCAAAAGAGGGGCTGACAGCCAAAGAGATTGTGGAGCAGACCAAACTCTCCGACTATGCTGTCAAATGCTTGTTGGAAGCGTCTCTTTGCATCGGAACCATTCTGGTGGATGTCGATACGGAACGCTTTTCCATTTCCAAAACGGGTTGGTTCCTCCTCAACGACCCTGCCACCCGCGTCAACATCGACTTCAACCACGATGTCAATTATGAGGGTTGGTTCAAATTGGAAGAGTCGTTATTGAACGGGAAGCCGGAGGGACTCAAGCATTTTGGCGACTGGCCGACGGTTTATGAGGCACTCTCGGAGTTGCCGGCACCCGTTCAGAAGAGTTGGTTCGCCTTTGACCATTTCTACAGCGACTCATCCTTCCCCGAGGCACTCAAAATCGTATTCGACGTGTACCATGTACGCTCCCTTTACGATGTGGGGGGGAATACAGGCAAATGGGCACTGCAGTGCGTCGCATACAACGCGGACGCGCAGGTCACCATTCTCGACCTGCCGCAGCAAATCGAGATGATGCGCGCGAACATCAAAGGCAAGACCGGTGCCGACAGAATCAGTGGTTATGGCATCAACATCCTTGACCAAGAGGCGGCATTCCCCGTCCCCGATGGTCCGTTGGATGCCATTTGGATGAGCCAGTTCCTCGACTGTTTCAGCATGGATGAAATCGTAAGCATCCTGTCACGTGCCAGAGCGGCAATGACAGCGACAACACGGTTGTTCATCATGGAGACGCTTTGGGACCGCCAGCGTTTTGAACCGGCAGCATTCTGTCTGACGATGACGAGCCTGTATTTCGCCGCGATAGCCAATGGCAATTCCAAGATGTATCACACCGACGATTTGTCGTCGTGCATCCATCGTGCAGGCTTGGAGATAGAACAGATACACGACCACCTCGGTCAGGGACATTCCATTATCGTATGTAAAAAGAGCGCTCCCACACAATGAGCGCCATCAACCATTAGATGAACATGAAGGCAAGGCAAGAAATAGAAGATGAAATAAGGGCATTTCTCATTGAAGACCTCGAAATCGACGAGGCTCAAATCACAGAGGATGCGACATTGAAAAACGACTTGGGCATCGACAGCTTGGATTTTGTCGATATCGTCGCTTTTGTGGAAAGGACTTTTGGTTTCAGGATTCAACCCGAAGAGATGGTCAACGTGAAGACCTTAGGCCTGTTCCACGACTTCATTGAGACGAAGTTGGCACAACGCGCCTGACAAGCATCGCTGTTAAGGAACGATTGACATGGACGAGGAGAAGAAGTGGAAAGGTACGACTTATGGCAACGGATGGATGCACCGATGGCTCATCCGTCTGCTCCGATACATCGATGTGCAAGTCTTGTATGTCTTTGTGGCGGTCTTTGTGGTGCCCGTCTGCCTCATCCTCAACCGCAGCGGCAGAATCATCTACCGCTATTTCCGCCGGCAGTTCGGTTATTCCGCATGGAAGGCGCTACGGAAGACGTATGCCAACCATTACCAGTTCAGCCAGGTGGTGATTGATAAATTTGCCATGTACGCCGGCAAGAAATTCAAGATCGATGTGGAGGGTTACAGCCACTTCCAGTCGCTGGCGGAACAAGAACCGGCCTTCATCCAACTCAGTTCCCATATCGGGAATTATGAGATTGCGGGCTATAGCCTGGTGGCGGAGAACAAGCCATTCAACGCCCTGGTGTTCTTTGGCGAAAAAGAATCTGTGATGCAAAACAGAGCAAAGATGTTTTCTACGACGAACATACACATGATTCCCATCAAGAGCGACATGAGCCATCTCTATGAGATAGACCAGATCCTCGGCCGTGGCGAGATTCTCAGTATGCCTTCCGACAGAATCATCGGCTCTAAAAAATATATTGAATTGGATTTCCTCGGCGGAAAAGCGAAGTTCCCGCTGGGTCCGTTTCGTGTGGCCACCATGCGGGGGTTGGATGTCATCGCGGTGAACGTAATGAAGACCGCCGCCAAATCCTACAAAATCTATGTGACACCCTTGCGTTACGACAAGAGTGCCACCCGTCAGGCGCAGGTGGAAGAACTGTCTGGCCTGTATGTGAAAGAGTTGGAGCGAATCATAAGGATGTATCCTACTCAATGGTATAATTTCTATGACTTCTGGACAGAGGTTGATGAATGAAATCATGATTGCGGAAGATGACCTATTTGCTTGCTGACAACATATTGTCACCTTTGGGTGAGACCACAGACCAGAACCTGCGTGCTGTGGTCGCAGGCCGGTCTGCCCTCAAGACCTATTCTGGCAAATACCATTTGCCAGAACCCTTCTGCGCCGCTCTGTTCACGGAAACCAATCGACCGGGAACCAATCGACCGATTGCGGTGTTCAAGGAAACCAATCGACCGATATCGGTCGATTGGCTGACGGCCTTCGAAGCGATGGTGTTGTGTTCCATCAAGCAAACCGTCGCCCAGACAGCAATCAACCTGTCCAGTCCGAGGGTCGTGTTGGTTCTCAGCACCACCAAGGGTAATATTGAGACGCTGGGCGATGCCCGTCGCGATCCGCATGAATCGCTTCCCGGCCATGCTGCGGAGAAAATCGCCTCGCTCTTGGGCATGGTCACCTCACCCATCGTTGTATGCAACGCTTGCATCTCAGGGGTGTCCGCGCTGATTTTAGCCTCACGCTTGTTGGAGTCCGACGCCTACGACAAGGCCATCGTGTGCGGTGCCGACTGTCAGGGCGCTTTTATCGTTTCCGGTTTCCAATCCTTAAAAGCCATCTCGGCCAGTCCCTGCAAACCCTTCGACATCGAAAGAATCGGACTGAACTTGGGAGAAGCGGTCTCGACGGTGATCTTGGGTAAGAATCCCCCCGAGGACCGTTCGCCCGAGCAGATTTGGCGTATCGAGCAGGGAGCCGTCAGAAACGACGCTTACCACATCAGCGCCCCGTCTAAGAAAGGCGAAGGGGCTTACCGCACCCTCCAAGCCGTGACGAAAGGGGGCAGCATTGATGATATCGCACTGATCAATGCACACGGCACTGCCACCCTGTTCAACGACCAGATGGAATCGGTGGCCATCGAGCGAGCCGGTTTGTCATCCGTCCCCGTGAATGCCTACAAAGGCTTTTTCGGCCATACGATGGGGGCAGCGGGCATCTTGGAAACCGTCTTGACGATGAAAGCCCTCGACCAAGGCATCATCATCGGGACGAAGAATTTTGAGGAACCGGGGGTGTCCGGGAGAATCCATATTGTCAAAGACAACCAATCAACGGACAAGAGCAGGTTCATCAAAATGATTTCCGGCTTTGGCGGCAACAACGCCTCTATTCTGTTGGCGAAAGGGACAGCACGACAAGAGACGGTGCTGCAGAACGGCCATCACGGCTCCTTCAGCGGAAGGGTGACACACCACGTTGTCATCACCCCCGACCAAGTGGAGGTGGACGGCCGACGCTTAGCCGTAGAGAAGGGCGACACCTCTTTCCTCACCGCTCTCTACAAACGCTACATTGACGATTACCCGAAGTTTTACAAGATGGATATGCTGTGCCGGTTGGGGTTTGTCGCCTCAGAACTGTTACTCCAAGCCGAAGGCGATTCATCCCATGAGGGATTGGATGACAGGGCTGTCATCCTGTTCAACCGCTCTTCATCTTTGGCGTCAGATATCAAATATCAAGCAACTATCAGTGATGCGGACAATTTCTTTCCCAGTCCCTCGTTATTTGTTTACACGCTGCCGAACATCGTCACCGGAGAGATAGCCTTGCGCCATCATTATTACGGCGAGACCTCGTTTTTCATCCTTCCCGAGCGAGATAACGAGCAAATGGACCGCATCGTGCAGGCCGAAATGCTCGACCCTGCCACCTCCAGTGTGCTCACGGGATGGGTGGACTATGAGCAGGAAGACCAATGGATAGCAGATTTAAAAATCATTGAATGACAACTATATCAACATGGAGAATCTTATTTTAGAATTAAAGACGAAAATCATTGACGTCCTCAACCTGGAGGAAATGACGCCCGACGACATCGACACAGATGCCGCGCTCTTCGGAGAGGGTCTGGGACTGGACAGCATCGATGCCTTGGAGCTGATTGTCTTGTTAGAGAAGGACTACGGCATCAGATTGGCAAACCCGGCTGAGGGAAAAGCCATCTTTAAGAGCATCCGGACGATTGCTGAATTCGTCAATACACACCGAACCAAATAAAGAACTCAACGTACGCCATAAGTTAAGGAGTTAAGCACATGGTCAAGAACATCGTCATCACTGGTGAGGGCATCGTTTCCGCCATCGGAAACGACACGGCTGCCGTCTTACAATCCCTGAAAACGAACAAAACGGGGATTGGCGGCATGACCTATCTGCACTCCACTCACCATGAACTGCCGGTGGGCGAGGTCAAATGCTCGAACGAGGAGATGAAATCCATTTTAGGGATTGCTGCGAACAGTCTGACCAGTCGCACGGTCTTGATGGGGATATGGGCGGTTCGCCAGGCCCTCGCTGACGCGAATGTTCAACGTGCCATCGCCAATAACCCTTCGCTTCGTGTCGTGTTGATTTCAGGAACCACGGTCGGCGGGATGGACTTGACGGAGCAACACTACAATGAACTTCTGACCGACCATCGTTATGCGGAGTGCCTGAGACACCATGCCCCGGGAGATTCAACTCAAGCCATCGCCGAGTATTTCTCGCTCTTCACGGATTATACGACGATATCCACAGCCTGCTCTTCAGCCGCCAACGCCCTGATTTTAGGGGCGAATCTGATTCAGGCGGGCGAAGCCGACATCGTGGTGGCCGGTGGCAGTGAGGCTCTGTCTGTCTTTCATCTCAACGGGTTCCATTCGTTGATGATTACGGACACGGAACCGTGCCGGCCTTTTGATGCCAACAGGGCCGGTCTGAATTTAGGCGAAGGCGCGGCCTATGTCGTACTCGAATCCGAAGAGTTGGCTAAACAAACAGAGGCCCCGGTCCATGCCTACCTTACCGGCTATGGCAATGCTTGCGACGCGTTTCATCAGACGGCCTCTTCAGAACAAGGCGATGGTGCCTTCTTGGCCATGAAAGAGGCATTGCAGATGGCACATCTGCAACCCGCTGACATTCAGTATATCAACGCCCATGGCACGGGCACGCCCAATAATGATGTCTCTGAAAGTCATGCCATTCAGCGCATCTTCGGCAACGACGTGCCGTTGGTTTCCAGTACCAAGTCATTTACCGGACACACCACGAGCGCTTCGGGGGCCATCGAGGCTGTCATCTGTCTGCTGGCACTCCGGGAGCAGTTCGTTCCGGCCAACTTAGGGTTCACAACGCCCATCCCTGACGGCATCCGGCCGACGTTGGGTGTTCATCACTATCCCCTCCGGCATGTGCTGTGCAACTCATTCGGGTTTGGTGGAAACGACTCCTCTCTGGTTTTCTCGCTCGACAGACCGGAACCCGCCGACGAGACGTTTTTCAAACATTCCGACGACGAGCTTCAACTGCTCGCACGCGTAGAACTGTCGTCAGAGGAAGAACTGTCGGACATCCGCAATTATGTCAAACCATTGGAGACCCGCAGGATGGGTAAACTCATGAAGGGCACGCTGCTCTCCTCGCTCAAGGCCTTGGAGGCAGCAGGCATCGAGTCGCCCGACGCCATCATCACCGGCACCGCTTGGGGGTGTCTGGAAAACAGCGAGAAACTGCTTGACCAAATCAAGGAGGAGGGCGAGGTCATGCTCAAACCCACCTATTTCATGCAAAGCACCCACAACACCCTCGGCAGCAGCATCGCCATCCGTACCCGTTGTCACGGCTACAATGTGACCTTCTCGCAAGGCAGCAAGTCGCTCGACTGGGCCCTCCGCGATGCGAAGATGTTATTAAAGAGGGGTGTCTGCCAGACGGTTTTGGTGGGCTGTCACGACGAGTCCACGCCCATGTTCAACCGTCTGATGGAATCATTGGGCATGCAGCATATCCCCTCCATTCACGCTATAGCCATCGTTTTATCATGTGGAAAATAATCCCCCTCTCTATCCTCCAGAGCATTCTGCTCACGGCGTGCCAGGTCTTCCTGAAATTCGCCTTGGCCAAGTTGCCCCCTTTCGGTTGGACGAAAGCGTTTTGGGGCAGTCTTTTGGTCAACTGGCAGCTTGCCGCCTCTGGTGTGTGTTTCGCCCTGGGTTCGCTGCTGTGGATTTACATCCTCAAGAATTTCCCTTTCAGCCTGGCCTACCCCATGATCAGTCTGAGTTATGTCTTCGGCATGCTGGCTGCGATGATTTTCTTTCACGAGACGGTATCAGCGACGAAGTGGATGGGGGTGGCTTTCATCATCGCCGGCTGCTGCTTGATTGCCAAATGAGTCCCGGGGCGGAAATAATGTGTTTATCGCCTTTGACCGAGTGAATGAAGAAATATGAATGACCCTATCGACAACCCTATAAGAGAGACGTTGCACGCACGAGGCATCTGCGTGGTGATTCCGACGTTCAACAATGGCACCACCGTAGGACGTGTCATTGAGGGCTGTCTCTGCTATTGTCAGGATGTGATTGTGGTCAATGACGGCAGCACGGACCACACGCGTGAGTTGCTCGACGCCACAGAGGGCATCACCGTGGTGGATATCGCCCGAAACAGGGGGAAGGGGTTTGCGCTGAAAAAAGGGTTTCAGAAAGCGAAAGAAATGGGGTTCGCTTATGCCATCACCATCGATGCCGACGGCCAGCATTACCCCAGCGACATCCCGCTCTTCCTCAAGGCCAACCAAGAACATCCCGGCGCACTGATTATCGGCGAACGGAATCTTTCGGGTGTTGACCGCTCGTCGGGCAGTTCGTTTGCCAACAAATTCTCCAACTTCTGGTTCATGGTACAGACGGGCAGGAAGTTGAACGACACACAAACGGGATACCGCCTCTATCCGCTGAAGAAACTTTACGGTCTGTCGTTGCTGACCTCGCGCTATGAGGCAGAACTGGAACTGCTGGTCTTCGCCTCATGGCATGGCGTGGAACTGTTCTCCATCCCTATCGACGTGTATTACCCGTCGCGCGAGGAAAGGGTGAGTCACTTCCGGCCCGGTGCCGACTTTGCCCGCATCAGCCTGCTCAACACGGTCTTATGCGTGCTTGCCGTTGTGTATGGTCTGCCGCTGCGACTCTGGCGATTCCTCGCCAAATACGTCCGCACGTTCGTGGCCATTCTCTTCTGCGTGATTGTCATCATGCTGTTCCTTTCTCCCGCTGTCTGGTTGTATGCCAAAATCGGGAAAATGACGGAGAAAAAACGGCTCAACATCCATCGAATCATCCACCGTTTCGCCCGCGCCTTGATGTTTCACATCGGCATCCCCGGAACACGCTTCTCGTCCGACATCAAGGGCGACGAGGATTTCGAGAAGCCTTCGGTCATCATCTGCAATCACCAGTCGCACCTTGACTTGATGTGCCAGTTGATTTTCACACCGAAGATGGTTTTCCTGACCAACAACTGGGTGTGGAACAACCCAGTCTATGGCGCCATCATCCGCAATGCGGAGTTCTACCCCGTCACAGACGGTGTGGAACAACTCCTACCCAAATTGGAAGACTTGGTCCGCCGGGGTTATCACATCGCCATCTATCCCGAAGGCACCCGCTCCTCCGACTGCAAGATAAAACGGTTTCACCAAGGAGCCTTCTTCGTGGCGGAACAACTCCATCTGGACATCCTGCCCATGTACCTGTACGGACCGGGGCGGGTGTTGCCCAAGAAGAAACATACCTTGAGGAAAGGTCCCATTCTCATTGAGGTGGGAACACGCTTCACGCCCGAGCAACTGTCCGAGATGGGCAGTCTCCGCAAACAAGCGTCAACCATGCGCCACCACTACGAGCACATCTACGAAGAAATGTGTAACCGAATCGAACAAGATGTCTAAGAGAACAGCGATAATCATCGGCGGCAAATCTCATCAACGCAGATGCAGAGCCATCATATTGGTGGTTTGCTGCTGTTGCTTGCACGTCGTCCATGCCCAAATCAACATCTGGGAGGGGACGAAGCATAAGAAGGTGGAACTGACGCCTTACCTGGTGCCGGGACAGGGGAATGCGGCCGTCATCGTATGTCCGGGCGGCAGTTATTTCTGGCATGACATGAAGACTGAAGGCACCGAGGTGGCTGAATGGCTGAACAGCCAAGGCATGTCGGCGTTCGTCCTGAGATACCGCACGGCATATGTGCCGGCATTCATCACCCGCTTCAGGTACCTCTTCCGCGGCAACCGCTACCCCGACCCGCAGGAGGACCTCATCCAGACGCTTCATTGGGTCAGGTCGCGGGCCGGAGAATATGGGATTGACACGTGCAAGATTGGTGTGATGGGCTTTTCGGCCGGCGGCCACCTGGTCATGTCGGTGGCGGAAACGACGGCGCCCCCAGTCCGTCCCCGCTTTGTGGCTGCTATCTATCCTGTGGTGTCCATGTCGTCGCCATGCACCCACAAACGATCCAGACGGGCCTTGCTGGGCGATAACAAAAAAGGCGACAAGCAGTTGCAAGACGCCTTGTCATTAGAGAAACATGTGACAGCGGACTGTCCGCCTGTCTTTCTGGTCAACTGCAAAGACGACCCCGTCGTCGATTGGCGCAATTCCGTATTGCTGGACTCCGCGCTGACCGCCCACCGGGTGCCTCATCAGTATTTACAGTACGCCACTGGCGGTCATGGTTTCGGTGTGTCCGACGTGAAAGGCTCAAGCGAATCCCGGCAGTGGAAGTATCACTTTTTAGAATGGTTGAAAACAATTCAAATACGATAGATATGAACGAATCAAAATTTGACGATATCCGCCCTTATAACGAAGAGGAGATACCTGCGGCCATGCAACGCATCGCCAAGAGTGTCCCCTTCCCTCTGGTGGCGTCATACGTCTATCCTGACGAGCCCGTGGAGTCGGTCAGAAAACGGATTGCCTCGTTTACTACGGTACGTCAGTTTCAAACGGAAACGATGCGCTTGGTGAACCAGCGTGTCATCGAGAACAGCATCACCCGTTTCTCCTGCTCGGGCATCGAACGGTTAAGTCCTGACAAGTCGTATCTGTATGTCTCCAACCACCGTGACATCATGTTGGATTCCAGTCTGTTGCAATATTTCTTTGTTCTCAAAGGATTTGACACAACAGAGATTACGTTCGGCACCAACCTGATGATGAACCAACTGGTGGTTGACATCGGCAAGTCGAACAAGATGTTCAAGGTGGAGCGCCCCGGCGGCAACATCAAGGAGTTTTACAAGAAATCGCTTCACCTGTCTGAATACATCCGCCATGTCATCAAAGAGAAGCACCAGTCGGTCTGGATTGCACAGCGCAACGGACGCACCAAGAACGGCATTGACGCGACCGACCAGGGAGTGATTAAGATGTTCTGTCTGAGTGAACCGTCGGACAAAATCAAGGCGTTGGCCGATTTAAACATCGTGCCCGTCTCGGTTTCTTACGAATGGGAGCCCTGCGACATCTTGAAAGCCCTGGAACTGTATGAGTCGCAATATACCAAATACACCAAGAAACCGGGCGAGGACCTCAACAGCATCCTCACAGGACTGTTGCAGCCCAAGGGTAACGTGCATTTTGAATTGTGCGAACCCATCTCCGTGGCCGAACTGGGTGCTTTTGAGCGGCTCACCAACAATGAATACCACAAGGCCGTGGCTAAGTTGTTAGACCGGCGTATCAATACAGCCTACCGGCTCTATCCGAACAATTACATCGCGCACGACATCCGGTTCGGCAACACGAAGTACCAAGGGCTTTATACCCCCGAGCAGCGCGAAACATTCCTCAAGCGGATGGATAAACTGGAGCGTTTCGACACCTGCGACCTGGAGCAACTGCGGGATATCTTCTTGGGCATTTATTCCAACCCCATCGATAACAAATAACAAACACCCCCTCAACCCTAAACCCTAAACCTTCAAAGAAGAGGTATGGCCACCGTCGTTCTGAGATTATATCATTTTTTCAGGAAGCACCCATGGCTGTGTTTCCTGCTCTTCCTTGTCATCAGCGGTTTCCTGGTGCTACAGGTGACGCGCATCAATTACAAGGAAGACATCTCAGACTTCTTACCCCTAAAAGGGAAGAACCAGGACGCACTACGCGTCTATCAGGATATCTCCGGGGCCAACAACATGATTGCCATTTTCACGTGTCAAGACACAACGACAACCGCGCCGGATGCGCTCATCGAAGCCATCAATGCCTTCACCACGGAGGTGGAAGAAGACTCCGTCCTGTCTGACTTGCACATGATGGCACAAATCGACATCGAGCATATGGCGGATGTCACGGATTTCGTTTATGCCCATCTGCCATACTTCCTACAGGATGATGATTACAAGCGGATAGACAGTCTGCTGGCCGACCCCGAACGCATGACCCGACAACTGCAAGACGACAGGGACATGCTGCTGATGCCGGGCGGCGATTCCTTCATGGACCATATCAGCCTCGACCCGCTTGGGTTGTTCGCGCCACTGATGTCGCGTATGCAGGGCTCGTCGAGTTCGTTGAATTACGAGATGCTGGACGGTTATATCTTCTCGCCCGACATGAAGAAAGCTGTCGTCATCATCTCTTCGCCCTACGGTTCGAGCGAGACGGAGAACAACGGCCGGCTGCTGAAGCGGCTCGAGTCGTGCGCGCACTCTGTCTGTGCCACTGCTGACAGTGTCGGCATCCATCTCACGGGCGGCCCTGTCATCGCAGTGGGCAATGCCTCACAAATCAAGAAAGACAGTATCTGGTCGGTTGCGATTGCCGTCACGTTCATCTTATTATTGTTGCTGTTCACCTTCCGCAGCGTCAAAAACCTCCTGCTGATCGCCGTGTCTATCGGGTGGGGATGGCTGTTCGGACTGGGTGGACTCGCGCTCTTCCACCATGAGATATCGCTCATCGTCTTAGGCATCTCGTCGGTCATCTTAGGCATCGCGGTCAACTACCCCCTGCACTTGATAGCCCACCTCTATCACTGCAAAGATGTGAAGAACACGCTCCGCGAGATTGCCTCACCCCTGATTGTGGGCAACATCACCACCGTTGGCGCCTTCTTGTGTCTGGTGCCATTAGACGCGGTCGCGTTACGAGACCTCGGTCTCTTCAGTTCGTTCCTGCTCATCGGAACCATCATCTTCGTCCTCGTTTTCCTTCCGCATATCGCCAAACCGCACCCGAGTGTCCACATCCCCGTGTTGGAGCGGGTCAGCAACATGAAGTTGGAGAACCGTCCGTGGTTGGTCATCCTGGTCATCGTGCTCACCCTCATCTTCGGCTATTTCAGTTTCTTTACTGAATTTGATTCGGACATGAACCATATCAACTATATGTCTGAGGAACAGAAAGAAGATATGGCATACTTCCAAAGACACATGACGAAGGCATCCGACCATTCCACCCTGTATCTGGTTTCTGAAGGCCGTTCGATGGAGGAGGCCCTGAAACGGAGCCACGATGCCCAGCCCCTTTTGCGACAGCTCAAGACTGACCGTCAAATATTGGACTATTCGGGATGTTCGCCGTTGATGGCTTTCGCAGAAGAACAGCAACAGCGGTTGGAACGATGGAAACGATTCGTCAATCAATACGAAGGGTTCTTCCAACATCAATTCAAAGCGATGTGTGAGCAGGAAGGGTTCACGGCGCATTCCTTTGACCGTTTCTATGACATTCTGTCGGCGGATTATCCCGTTCAGGACTTCCAACATTTCAGTCCGTGGGCAAAACAACTGTTTTCATCCTACCTTTCGGTTGACGAGGAGCATCACCGCTATGAGGTGATAGACATCCTGACGTTGTCGCCAGACCACCTCTCCGAGGTGAAAGAGCGCATCGAGGGAGCGTCGGCAGGCAGTTATGTGTTTGACGTTCAATCGTTGAACAGCACCATGGCCAACACCTTGTCGGACAACTTCAATTATATCGGTTGGGCGTGCGGACTCATCGTTTTCCTCTTCCTATGGTTCTCACTGGGCAGCATCGAACTGGCGATTCTCTCCTTCCTCCCCATGGCCATCAGCTGGGTGTGGATATTGGGGATTATGGGATTGATGGGCATTCACTTCAACATTGTCAATGTGATTTTAGCCACCTTTATTTTCGGTCAGGGTGATGATTATACCATTTTCATGACCGAAGGGTCTTGCTACGAGTATGCCTTTCGCCGAAAGATGCTCTCTTCCTATAAGAGTTCGATTATCATCTCCGCCCTGATTATGTTTGTGGGCATCGGCTCACTGATTGTCGCCCGCCATCCCGCACTCCACTCCCTGGCCGAGGTGACCATCGTCGGCATGTTCTCCGTGGTATTGATGGCTTATCTGTTTCCGCCACTCATCTTCAACTGGTTAGTGAAACGCAGAGGACAGTATCGGGTGCGCCCCGTCTCGCTGAAAACGTTGTTCTCAAAAGGCAAGAAACGCCTCTTTGGCAAGAATAGAGAAAAAGGAAACGGCACGGACACGGCTGCCGATAATATAAAAGGCACGGCAGACGACTACAAGGGACTGGTCATGGACCGGTATCGATATAAAGGTGTGGACGTGACGAGAGCGGTGAGGAGGAACCTGTCGAAATACGACGCTTATGCGAAATGGATTGACACACCTTCTTCCGCGGATACGACCCTGATTATCGACAGCGGCGTGGGAGAATTTGCGCTGTTATACGCTTTGGTCCACAAGGACCAGAAAGTGTGGCTGTGCATCCATGACGAGGTCACCGCCTCTTTGGCGAAGTACAGTGCAATGGATGTGGCCGACAACATAGAGGTCATCACCTCGGTGGACGACTCGTTATGGCAAGAGCCCAACCGTCTGGCCTTCTTCTTGGTAGCCCCCACCGAAGAAACATCCCGCGCATACGAATCCCATCAACCCACCATCATCACATAGGAGCAAGTAATGTCTTCACTCCTCCACTCCTCCACTCCTTCACTCCTTCACTCCTCCACTCCTAAACTATTGTCCAAACTCCCAAACTCCTAAACTCCCAAACTCCCCAAAAAACATGGAACTAAAAGAACGAATAAGGCCTTTGCTGGAAGATAGTCTGCCCTTGGTGGACTTCGACTCAGACTTCCTGTTTGCTGAATTAGACTCCTTAGGGGTCGCTTCAATACTCATGACGTTGTCCGATGAGTTTGGCATCCAATTAGACGCCACGGATGCCACGCCGAAAAATCTGAAGACATTAGACAGCATCGTGAGTATGGTCGAGAATCATTTGAAATCGAAAGCGGAATGACACTGGAAGACTATCTCGAACAAGACGCGAGACGCTATCCTGACAAGATAGCGGTGGTGTGCGGTGAGGAGACGGTCACCTACGCCGAGCTCTACGACAGGGTGATGACGCACTGCCGCAATCTCACACGTGCATCGTACCAGAAAGGGCAGATTGTGACGCTGCGTTCGTCGCAGTCGGTCGATTTTCTGATTCAGTATTTCGCGCTGCACCGCATCGGCTGTGTCGTCGCCCCGTTGGAAAAAGACACGCCCGACATGCTGTTTGACCGTATCTCCAAGCACCTCGCCCAATTCCAGGCTCCTGAGGGCACCGCCGACATCCTTTATACGACGGGCACCACAGGGATGCCGAAAGGGGTGATGGTCAGCCACCGGGCTATCATCGCCGACGCGGAGAACTTAATCGACGGACAAGGGTTCAGTCATGAACTGGCCTTTGTGGTCAACGGTCCGTTGAATCACATCGGAAGTCTTTCTAAGATATACCCTGTCGTGCTGTTAGGTGCCACACTCATCATCACCGATGGTCTGAAGGACATCAATCGTTTTTTCGAGGCGTTTTCTTATCCTGCGGAGAAGTTCGCCACGTTCCTCGTTCCCGCCAGCATCAGGATTCTCATCCAGTTCAGCGCCAACCGTCTGGCGGAACTGGCCGACAAGATAGATTTTGTGGAGACCGGTGCCGCCGCCATCTCCCACGACGACATGCAGCGGCTGTGCCAGTTATTGCCGCACAGCAGGTTGTATAACACCTATGCCTCTACCGAGACGGGCATCATCTGCACCTATAATTATAATGACGGGCGTTGTGTGGCCGGCTGTTTGGGAAGGCCCATGAAACACGCCCAGGTGTTCATCACGGAGAAAAATTGTATTGCGTGCAAGGGACCGACGCTCATGTCAGGTTATATCGGTGAACCAGAACGGACGGGACGCATCCTGAGAGACGGGACGTTATACACCTCTGACATCGGTCGCCTTGACGAGGAAGGCATGTTGCACCTGTCCGGCAGAGAGGATGACGTCATCAATGTGGGAGGATTCAAAGTGGCTCCCACGGAAGTGGAAGATGCCGCCCTCTCCTACGCGGGTGTCACCGACTGTGTCTGCATCGCCGTCAAGCATCCCATCACAGGCACCGCACTCAAACTGCTTGTTGTCACCGACGAAGAGCCGCTCAACAAAAGAGCGCTCGCCCTGTTTCTAAAACAGCGGTTGGAACCCTACAAGATTCCGATGCTCTATGAGCAGGTGGCAACCGTCAAAAGGACATTCAACGGAAAGATTGACCGCAAGTTTTATCACAAAAGTGAATAAAAAAGTTACAAAATGTATAAATATTTGTTTTTTTGCATTACCTTTGCACCCGGAAAGACATCAAAGGTTATCAAAAAATCAGAAACATGACGAATCATTTTTTCCAAACCGTCGGACGACGGATGGGCCGGCACACGAAAAGAGTGACGCTGGCCGTGGCCTTGGCTGTGATGAGCAGCACGGCCGCCATGGGGCAACAGGAACAGAAGAAAGAAGGTATTGACTGGCTGAAAGAACTCACCAGCCGCATCGAGTTGCACGGCTATGCTCAAGGAGGCTACTCCTGGCAAGACGCCAACGGAAAACAAACCAACGACTTCAACCTGAAGCGCACCCTCTTCTGGGCAAAAGCCCGCATCACTGACCGATGGTCTTTCCTTTTCATGCACGACTTCTCCAGCGTCGTACAAGAATTTTACACCGACTACCGTTTTTCGAAGGACAATTCTTTCACCGTCCGACTCGGACAGTTTAAGCACTCCTTCTCCATGGAGAACCCCCTCTCACCTACCATGCTCGAACTCATCGATGTCTATTCTCAGGCATCACTCTTCCTGGCAGGTGAAGGACCCGACCCGTTGAATGGAGTGAACTACGGCCGCGACATGGGATTGATGATATATGGCTCGCTCTTCGACAACCACCTGCTCTATGAACTGGCGGTGATGAACGGACAGGGAATCAACCGTCGCGACGGCAATAACAACAAAGACTTCATCGCCAAACTCGACTTCCGTCCAATTGACGGACTACGTATCGTGTGCTCCGGCCAGAAAGGCAAAGGCCATGCCGTAGGTACCGCAGCGTGGAACCCAGACATTGCCGTTGGCGACGACTACACGCGCGACCGCCTGAGTTTCGGTGCTGAATGGAAACAGCCCACCGAGGCCGGTAAGAAATCCGCCACCGGCGGCATCAGCGTGCGCAGCGAGTGGATGTTGGGCAAGGACGGCGATGTGACGAGCCGCGGCGGCTATATCACCGGTTGTGTACCGGTGGGCGGCGGTGTTGATATCGTGGCTTCGGCCGACTATTTCGACCGCAACATCGACATGAACTACAGTCAGACACAGCTGACAGGCGGCATGCAATATTGGTTCTTCAAGAAATGCCGTCTGCAATTACAATACACCCGTACCATCAGCAAATTCCAAGACGACTACAACTGGCTCCAAGCACAGGTGCAAGTAGCGTTTTAAAACTTGGAACATTGAACTTTGAACTTTGTGATTAGTTCACTAATGTCTTCACTCCTCCACTCCTAAACTCCTAAACTCCCAAACTCCCAAACTCCCAAAAAACAATGGCAATAAAAATTTTACTGACAGTCATATTCATCGGATTGATGGTCTTCGTGGGTATTTACTCACGCAAACAAGCCAAGTCGGTTGACGGGTTCGTACTCGGCGGCCGCGCCGTAGGACCGTGGCTCACCGCCTTCGCTTACGGCACCTCCTATTTCTCGGCAGTGGTCTTTGTGGGCTACGCCGGCCAGTTCGGTTGGAAATACGGTATGAGCAGCACGTGGATTGGCATCGGCAACGCTGTCATCGGTTCGCTGCTGGCTTGGATTATCCTGGGCCGGCGCACCAAACTGATGACGCAGCACATCGAGAGCCGCACCATGCCCGACTTTTTCGGCACGCGCTACGGCAGCCAGCAGCTCCGAGTCATCGCGAGCATCATCGCTTTCGTGTTTTTGATTCCTTACACCGCCGGTGTGTATAAAGGCATCTCCACGTTGTTTGAGATGGGCTTCGGCATCGACTACCAATACTGTGTTATCTTCATGGCCATCTTCACCGCCGTCTATGTCATCCTGGGCGGTTACAAGGCCACAGCGATGAACGATTTCATCCAGGGTGTCATCATGCTTTTCGGCATCATCACCGTCATCGCCGCTGTGCTCAACACGCAGGGCGGTCTGTCGGCTGCCGTGAACAAGATGGCTGAGATGCCAAGCGACACTGATGCCTCGGTCAACGGCGGTTTCGCCTCGCTCTTCGGCCCCGACCCGTGGAACCTGTTAGGCGTGGTGGTGCTCACCTCATTAGGCACCTGGGGACTGCCCCAAATGGTGGGTAAGTTCTACTCCATCACCGATGAGAAGGCCATCAAGCGCGGCACCATCATCTCTACGGTCTTCGCATTGGTGGTGGCTGGCGGCTGCTATTTCCTCGGTGGTTTCGGCCGTTTGTTCGGCATGCCCCCCACCCTTCCCAGCGGCAAGTTGGATTTCGACTCCATCGTGCCGTCGATGTTGGTCACACTCCCCGACGTGGTCATCGCCTTGGTTGTGCTGTTGGTGCTCTCCGCATCGATGTCCACCCTCGCTTCATTGGTGCTCACATCATCATCGACCATGACCCTCGACCTCATCTACCGCGACAAGAAATCGGCTCCCGGTGAAGTGCAGGAAGGCAGTATCGACGATGAGGTGTCGGAAAAAATCGAACACCGCAAGGTGGTGGTGATGCGCGTATTGATTGTGTTCTTCATCGTCATCTCGCTGTTCATCGCCCTCAACCCGCCCACCTTCATCGCCCAACTGATGGGTATCTCCTGGGGCGCCTTGGCTGGTGCTTTCCTCGCCCCGTTCATGCTGGGATTGTATTGGCGCGGTGTCACACCCGCAGCCGTCTGGGCCTGTTTCATCTGGGGTGTAGGATTCACCGTGGCGAACATGCTGATGGGCAATCCCATCAACCCCATCAACTGCGGTGCCATCGCCATGTTGGGCGGTTTCCCCATCGTGTGGATTGTAAGTCTGCTCACCCCGAAGATGCCCAAGAAAACCGTGGACAGCATTTTCGAGTGCTACCATTAGTCTTTCAGAGAATCATCATGTCGTTATGACGAAGTCTCGAAATGGCGAAATCACGTCATAACGTTATCACGTAATAACGAAATAACGTTATAACGAGATATAACGAAACCACGAAACCACGACATCTCGAAACGACGTCATAACGACATTGAAATTTAAATAAACATGAAACATCTCATCACCATCCTGCTGTTGCTGCCGGCCATCACGATGTGGGGGCAAGAAGACAACGGTGTTTATCTTGACGACTTCGATCAGGTAGAAGTCATCGTGAGCAAATGGGCGGACAAACCGCTACGCGTCAAAAATACCTTTGCGAAGGTGCCACTGCGCAATTTCGCACAAACGTTCTGCACTCAATACCAGAACTATGAGCCGAACCACGCCATGATGGATTACCTGAAGAAGCCCGGCAACTACACTTGGGAGGAGAAGGGGTACTACAGCGAGGAGGATGTGCGCAACGGATACCTCAAAATCGATGATGGCGGACAGTTCGACCATAGCACAGAAATCTGCTATTGGAAGCGCCCTAACGGTCACGCCCTCATCGGTATTCTCATGGAAAAAGGGTATGAGGGTGAGACCATACGCTATGCCTTGCTCTTTTACGACTACAACCCCAAGACGGGTATGATGACGCCCGACATGGAAATATGGCGGAGTGTGAACCAATATTTGCAGAGCCATAAGGGGAGTTGCTTCATCGATTTGCCTCGCGAGGGCAAAAACATCACCTTCACCTCGGTGTATTGGGATCCCGCAGAAGATTTCATCTATCATAACTACATCCTGCGCTGGACAGGCAATGGTTTTGTGCAAGAAAAAGGCGTAGAATAACAGAACATGAAATTGATTAAGCGCATATCTTCTCATTGGCAACCATTACTGCTGTTGGTGATGGCGATAGCAGTATTCTGTTTTTGGTATTTCCTGTATCCCTATCTGTTGCTGACAAGGGAGATGTCGCAGTTGTTTCTTTGGAACGGCGACTACTTCATGGAGCGCATCGTCGTTCCTGGCGGATTGGCACAATATCTGGCCGAATTCATCGTGCAGTTCTTCCAACATCCGCTCTATGGTGCTTTCGCCTATGCCGCCATATTCTTAATGGCACAACGGTTGGCCAAAAAGGTCATTGACCGTTTCTATCCGTCTGCCAACAAAGGTTTCAGTTTCGTATTATCACTCATACCAGCATTGCTGACATGGTGGGTGGCCACGATACCAACCATCCCCCTGACACCCACGGTGGCTCTGCTTATCGTCATGGCGGTCATCGCTTACCTGCCCGCCTCCAAGCAACAGCGCCGTTGGTGGGTATGTGCCTTGATACCCGTCGTGTATTGGTTGACCGGACCAATGGCAGTCCTGCTGCTCTTCTGCGCCCTGCGGTGGATACCGCTGACAGCCGCTTTGTTTGCGGCCTGCCTCATCGGCAGTTCATACCTCACCCCCTACCCGCTCCGACAAGTCGTGAAAGGCATCGATTACGATTGGAGCAGCGAAAAGCAGATAGGCACTTTTGAAGAGATGGAATGCGACATGCTGGAGCGGACGAAAGCATGGGAGACCATCATCAGTCAATACCCCTCGGCTGAGTCGCCTGCTGTGCTCTGTGCCGTCATACTCGCCGAATACCAGACAAAAAGAATCAGCTGGGGAGAACTGACCCGCAGGATGATGCCTGGCAAGACAGACCACGCTGCGCCGTCGGTATTCAACCGTGGCAGTCAGCATCTCATTGTCAACTACGGCAGTCTGGTATCAGCATTCATGGTGAGCGACATCGCTTTTCTGATGCATCTGCCCAATGTGGCACAGCGCGTGGCCTTCGATGCGATGGAGTATATCCCCAATTACAACAAAAGCGGCAGGGCGCTGAAACGCCTCATTGAGACCGCTATCATCACAGGCCAATACGACGTGGCAGAAAAATACATCTCCATCCTTGAGGAGACCCTCTTTTATCGCAACTGGGCGCAAGAGATGCGCCCGCTGATAGAGAACCCCGAAAGAATCAAAGAGCATTCATTCTATAAGGAAAGTCAAGAAACCTACGCCCACATGGATGACTTATTCTTTATTTAAAACCTCAATCAACTATACCTCACAGCCTTATCACCCCCATAACCTCAATACCTCATCACCTCACAATGAAACGACACACCCTCACGCTGCTGGCTCTCCTCAGCATCATCCTATACAGTTGCACCTCACGGCCCGACCATCCTACAGTCGTCAACCAGTTGCCCGCCATCTATCCCGATTATGTGGAGGTGACGGTGCCGGTGGGTATCGCTCCGCTGGATTTCGCCATGGCCGACGACGCGTTCACCACCATCGACGTGACGGTCAAGGGGAGCAATGGCGACGAGATTCACGCCAATGGCGCATACGCTGATTTCGACATCGACGACTGGCATGCGCTGTTGGAAGCCAACCGTGGCGGGCAACTGACGGTCACCGTATGTGCCGAGCAAGGGGGCAACTGGACTCAGTATCAGGATTTTATAATACACGTGAGTCAACATGCCCTCGATGAATGGGGCATCACCTACCGTCTGATTCCCCCCAGTTATGAGATATACAGCAAGATGGGCCTTTATCAGCGCGACCTCTCCAATTTTGATGAGTCGGCGATGCTGGTCAACACCCAGTCACCGGGAATGTGCATCAACTGTCACACCGCCAACCGCACCGACCCCGAGACATATCTTTTCCACGTGAGAGGTCCCCACGGTGCCACCGTCATCCACCGACAGGGCCAAGACGAACTGCTGAAGGCCAAGAACGAGGTGCTGGGCGGCTCGATGGTCTATCCTTACTGGCATCCTGGCGGCCGCTACTGCGCATTCTCAACCAATGCCACGGCCCAGATCTTCCATATCGACAAGAACAAGCGCATCGAGGTGTATGATGACAAGTCAGACATTTTCGTCTATGACACCGAGACACACACCATACTGAACGACACGCTCACCATGACTCCCGATTGGGCGGAGAACTGTCCCGCCTTCTCGCCCGACGGCAAATGGCTCTATTTCATCACCGCTATCCAACAGTCCTATCCCACGGGCTACGACAAAGAAATGTACTCCCTCTGCCGCGTGGCTTTCGACGAGACCACAGGCAGAATAGGCCATCAGGTGGATACGCTCATCAACACCCGACAGACGGGTAAGAGCGCCACATGGCCCCGTCCCACGTACGACGGCCGCTACCTCATGTACACCCAAGCCGACTATGGTTATTTCACCGTCTGGCACCCCGAGGCCGACCTCTGGCTGCTCGACTTGGAAAGCAGCGAGACACGCCCGTTGGATGAGGTGAACAGCGACCGTGCGGAGAGTTTCCACAACTGGAGCGTCAACAGCCATTGGTTCCTCTTCACCAGCCGGCGCGACGACGGACTCTACACCCGCATCTACCTCGCCGCTTTCGAGGACGGCAAAGCCACCAAACCCTTCATGCTGCCGCAACGCAATCCGAAAAAGTATTACCGCCGGCAGATGTACTCCTATAACACGCCCGACTTCACCGCCCAACCTGTGGATGCCCATCCCCGCAGCATGGGGCAAGCCATCGAAAGCGATGAACGAATCAGCGCAACCACGATGAAGATGGACAAATGAGTACACTTGAAAGTGGACATGACTCAACTTTCGGAAGTTAAAGAAGTTAAGGAAGTTAAAGGGCATTAGTCAAAGTGAAGGGGGAATAGGAATGTTCGTACAACAAACGCAGAGGTTCGTACAGCGAACCTCTTTTTATTTGGAGTTCGCCATGTTTTGACTGTATCTTTGCATCGTAAATAAAAGACCTCTTGGACTATACATCAAGGAGCAGGAATACTTTGACTAATGTCCTTTAACTTCCTTAACTTCTTTAACTTCCGATAGTTAAGTTAATAACATAAAACAAGTATGAATAAAAAACAACAGAAAACCATGAAAAAAATCGTCATTCTTCTCCTCGTCATTGCCGCTACAGTCGGTGCTTACGCCTACCTGAACCCAACAGACTACAAAGAGGGCGACATCGTGTTCCAAGTCTCTAACAGCGCACAGTCGCCAATGATTAAAGAGGCCACCGGATCGAAATGGACTCACTGCGGCATCGTCGTTGAGAAGGACCAAGAGCTCTATGTGTTGGAGGCATCCAAGACCGTGAGACTTACCCCCCTGCATCAATGGATTGCACGCGGCAAAGGCGGCATCGTGAAAAGCAGAAGGGTAATCAACCGGCAACTGAAAGTGGAATACGGGAAATACTTAGGCAAGCCCTACGACCTCGCATTCCGTTTCGGCAACAGCAGTTGGTATTGCTCAGAACTGGTTTATGACATTTACAAAAATCAGTTCGGCATCGAGCTCTGTAAGCCCCGGCCAATCAAAGACTACAACATCTCGGACAAGAGAATACAGTCGGCCATGAAGAAGAGGGGCATCAAACCCGAACAGGAAGTGGTGGCACCTTCTGATTTGCTCTGAAACGGGCGGGCCTCTGTGCCCGCTCCTCCATTCCCAAACAACCAAACAGTTACCCTCCCAAACAGCTATTGTCCAAACACCCAAACTCCTAAACTCCCAAACTCCCAACAAATGTCTTCACTCCTCCACTCCTTCACTCCTCCACTCCCAAAACCACCCAAACTCCCACCTATGAGAAAATTATTCCTTTTATCATGTATCGCAGTCATTTACCTGTGTTCATTTACCACAGGCGATTATAACGGCATTGACATTTCACACCACAACAGGGTGAATTGGAAAGCAGTGGCCGAGAATTCCAACATCCAGTTCTGTTACATCAAAGCGACAGAAGGGACCAATACGAAAGACCCCAAATGCAAAGAGTACGTGCAAGCGGCCCGACAGATTCGCCTTCACGTCGGACTCTACCACTATTTCAGGACCGATGTGTCCGCCCAGAAACAGTTTCTTAACTTCAAACAAGTGTTTGACGCGACCCACACAGACATGATTCCCGTTATCGACATAGAGGATAAGGGGAACGACTTCAGCAACATGGAGCAAGTCAATCAAAATCTAAGCGAATTGATTGACTTGTTCCATCACGAGTACGGCAAATATCCTGTCGTTTATTTAGGAAGTTGGAATGCCACCAAGACCTTGTCTTGTACCTGCAAATGTTTCAAATGGGTTCGTTGCCTGGCCTTTTACAACCTCATCCCGAACCTTTTCATGAAACAAATCGGCATCGAGGATATCGGTGGCAACCACACCGACGTCAATTACTGCAAAGACATTCAACAACTCATGTTGTAGAAATCCCCTTCTTCGCCTGTTCCACGCTTTCAATGACCTTGTCGCACCACTGGTCGAACTCCGGGTCGGGCACCTGGCACTCCGGGTGACTCTTCAGGTAGGCCACACAACGGCGCACGCCCTCCTCGAAACGCACGGTGGTTTGGAACCCCGGCACCGCCCGTTTCAGTTTCGAACAGTCGAAGACCACGGTCACCGCTTTGTCGCCGATGAGGTTGCCCTCCACATCGTATTCCTTAGGAGCCACATCGGCAAGGAAGTAGGACGACACATGATAGAGGTTCGCTTTCACACCGAGGGCATCAGCCACAGCGGTGTAAATCTGATTCCAGGTGAGCGACTCATCGCTCATGATTTGGAAGGCCTCGCCGAGGGCATGGGGGTTGCCGAGCAGACCGATAAAGCCACGTGCGAAGTCCTCGTTCCATGTCATGGTCCAAAGCGACGAGCCGTCGCCGTGCACCAACACAGGCTTGCCTTCCATCATGCGGCGGAGCACCTGCCAACTGCCTTTCGTGCCATGCAAGCCTAAAGGCACGCTGCGCTCGCAATACGTGTGACTGGGACGCACGATGGTGACGGGGAAACCTTCTTCGCGATACCACTTCATCAGCATCTCTTCGCAAGCGATTTTATTACGGGAGTACTGCCAATGGGGATTGGCCAGGGTGGTTCCCTCGGTGATGACATAGCCACGGGCGGGTTTGTGATAGGCCGAAGCCGAACTGATGAAGACATACTGACGGGTGCGACCGGCAAAGAGACGATGGTCGCGCTCCAACTGGTCGGTGGTGAAGACGATGAAGTCGCACACCACGTCAAAGGTGGTGTCGCCGAGCAACCGCAACACCTCTTGCTCATCGTTGATATCGACGATGACTTGTTTCACGCCCTCAGGCACTTCACTCTTCCGGTTGCCGCGGTTGAGCAACCACAATTCATGTCCGGTGTCGGCCAACTTCCGTGTGATGGCACAACTGATGGTGCCGGTGCCACCGATAAATAAGATTCTCATCATGATATGTTTTTGGTAGTAATGTGTTATTTGATTATTTGATGACGGATGTGCACCGAATGTCGGCCGAAGAGGCTCCGACACGCAGTTCTATCGGCCCCGACTCTGGCACGAAGACATGGCGCGCAGCATCCCAATAACTCAGGTCCATACGGTCGATGGTGAGCGTCACCTCTCTTGTCTGCCCTGCAGCGATAGCCACACGGTCGAAGGCGCGCAACTGCAGTACGGGATGCTCTGCCTTTGGCGACAGGTAATGCACGTAGAGTTGAACCACCTCTTCTCCGTCTCTGGCGCCCGTGTTGGTGACGGGCACGACCACTTTCAGCACCTTTTTGTCGTTTTGCACCACGCGCAGTTCACCATATTGAAACGTGGTGTAACTCAGTCCGAACCCGAAGGGATAGAGCGGTTGCCCCTGATAGTACATATAGGTGCGCCCGTGGCGGATGTCGTAATCCATCATCGGCGGCAGTTCGGTGATGTCAGTCACCCATGTCTGCGTAGTGCGCCCGGCGGGGTTGTACTTCCCGAAGAGCACATCGGCCAGGGCATGTCCCTGTTCTTGCGAACAGTGTGTGATATGCACAATGGCGGGCAGATGCGCATGGCTCCAGTTGATGGCATACGGGAAACTGCTCACCAGCACGAGCACAGTGTTGGGGTTGGCCCGGTAGATTAGCTTCAGCAGGTCCTCATCGGGCAGTTGGAGCGACTTGCGGTCAACGGCCTCGCGCCCGTCGCTGGGCACCGGACAGAAGAACCAGTCGGGACGGGTGCCGTAAGGATGGTTGCCGGTGCAGACGACGGCCATATCGGCCTCGCGCGCCAGCGCCTCGGCCTGTCCCATGCGGTTGTCGGGGATATAGGTCACCTCGATGCCCTGCCGTGCCGCTTCCTCGCGGATGCCTTCGAGGATGGTCACTTCGCGCTCTGGCGTTCCGCTATACCAGTCTTGCACGATCTTGTCGGCGTAAGGGCCTATCACGGCGATGCGTCTCACTTTCTGCGTATTCACAGGCAACAGTTGGTCGTTTTTCAACAGCACCACCGACTTGGCCGTCACCTCACGCACGGTTTGTGCCACCCCTGCCCGTCGGTATGGAGGTGTCATCGTCGAGTCGGTGCCTATGTCATCGTATGGACAGTCATGCACCTCACCATCGAGCAAACCCAGTTTCAGTGCCACCTTGATGTTGCCGCGGATGGCGCGGTCGATGTCCGCCTCGGTGAGCAGTCCTTTTTGCAAGGCCTCTTCCACGTACGGACGGTATTGGTCGAGAAACTGTCCTGTGGTGGCCTTCACCACAGCCGCCGCCCCCTCGGTGAGTGTGGGGAAGGCATGGTGGGCATTGACCAAAAGCCGCAATCCGCCGCCGTCGGTGCAGATGATGCCGTCGTTGCCCCACTCCTGCCGTGCGATTTGGTCGAGACAGGGATGGATGCACATGGGTGTACCGTTCCACGCGTTATACGATGCCATGAAGGCACGGCTGCCGCCCTCGGTGATACCTTTATAAAAAGGATAGGAATAATACTCCCTGAAGAGCCTTTCGTCAAAGTTGCTGGAGGTGGAGTCGCGCCCGTCCTCATTGCTGTTGGCCAGGAAATGTTTCATCAGTGCCGCCGTTTTCCAATAGCGCGGATGATTGCCTTGCAGTCCGCGCACCATGGCCACCGACAGCTGCGACGTGAGATACGGGTCTTCACCATAGCTCTCCTCTGTGCGCCCCCATCGCGGGTCACGGGCAAGGTCGGCATTGGGAGCATAAACGATGAGTCCGCAGCGCCTTGCCTTGCCGCTCTGCGCATAGTAGCGTGCCTCTTCTGCTTCCACTTCGGCCACCTGCCTGATGGCATCACGGTCCCATGTACAGCCAAGGCCGTAGGCTTGCGGGAAGATGGTCGTGGGCACATCGTTGTTCACTTGTTTGCCATCCACCTCTTTCTTGCCGTTCATCGCTGCCGGGCCGCCCAATGCCAGTCCGTGCAATCCCTCGTAGGTGCCCCGCGCAGGGATGCCCAACCGCGGCACGCCAAGGTTGGTGGAGAGCAATGAGATTTTCTCGTCGAGGGTCAACTGCCTGAGTAACAAATCAATCCGTATATCGTCACTCAATTTGGTGTTCTGAAAATCGTAGGTCTGCGCTGATGATTGCGACAGGCATACCATGCTGAAAGCGAAGAGAAAGAGCAGGTGTTTACGTTTCATTGATTTCTTGGAATTAGTATTTCTGCGATTTGGCTACAAATTTAGTCAAAATCTTTGAAAACAAGCCTGTTTTTATCTATGATTTGTTCTTTAAAAACATTCCTTTTGTCTCTATGTCTAATAAGAAAACATAAATTATCCGCCTTGCTGCTTTTTTATTGATTTTTTTGTCTAAATTTGCACCCGAAAAGAGAAAAACAGCGGTTTCTCTGCCCTAAGAATGAAAAGACAATGGGTGATATTAGCATTCCTGCCCGCCCTGATGAGTATTATGGTGGGATGGATGAGACCCGTGCAATCCTCGCAGAGGACTGCACAGGCGATGTTTGTGTCACACCTCAACGACACGGTGGACCCCGACAGTCTGAAGGTCAACGACCCCGACACGCTCATGAAAAAGAGCCTCATGCCCGATACCACACAAATGGACTCGCTCCACCATGCCATCTATATGCACAACAAAGTCATCGACGACAGCATACGGCTCGACTCCCTCAACCGCGCACGCTCCAACGGCATCGAGGCTCCCGTGAAATATAAGGCTTCCGACTCGCTCGTCTATATCGCTGACACGAAAACGGCTCATCTCTACGGCTCTTCGGATGTGGACTACCAAAGCACAAACGTGAAGAGTGAGAAAATCTACCTGAGCTTGGACAGCAGCATGGTCTATGCCACGGGTGTGGCCGACAGCACCGCCGAGCGCGGTCTGCGCGGCATGCCGGTCGTCAAATGGGGCAAGGACGAATATGAACTCGACACCATCCGCTTCAATTTCAAGTCGAAGATGGGTATCATCCGCAATGTTTACACCGCACAGGAAGACGGATTCCTCAGGAGCGAAAAGGCCAAACGCGATGATGAGGGCAACCTCTACCTGCAGCACGGCACCTACACCACCTGCGATGCGGAACACCCCGACTTCTATATCGCCCTGTCCAGGGCTAAGGTGCGCCCCGGCAAGGATGTGGTGTTCGGTCCGGCCTATCTCGTCGTGGCCGATGTGCCGCTGCCACTGGCCATCCCATACGGTTTCTTCCCCTTCACCAAAAGCTATTCCAGCGGATTCATCATGCCCACCTACGGCGATGAGAGCAGCCGCGGCTTCTACCTGCGCGACGGCGGCTACTATTTCGCCATCAGCGACAAATGGGACTTGAAACTGCTGGGCGAGATATTCACCAAAGGGTCGTGGGGTATCAGCGCCGCCTCTAACTATGTGAAGCGCTACCGCTACAACGGCAGTTTCTATATCTCATACCAAGACTCGCGAACGGGCGACAAAGGCATGCCCGACTACTCGAAGAGTACGAGTTTCAAAGTGCAATGGACACACTCGCAAGACACCAAGGCCAACCCCTACAGCAAACTGTCGGCACGTGTCAACTTCGCCACATCGAGTTATGAGAACGACAACCTCACGGCCATGTACAACCCTCAGGCGCGCAGCCAGAGCACCCGCACATCGGCTGTTGACTGGAGCACCAATTTCTCAAGCATAGGGATGTCGCTCAGTCTGTCCACCCATTTAAGCCAGAGGGTGCAAGATTCTATCGTCTCTATCTCACTGCCCGAACTTACGTTGTCGATTTCCCAGTTCTACCCCTTCCGCCGAAAGAAGGCGGCAGGCGAAGAACGCTGGTATGAGAAAATATCGGTGCGGTATAGCGGCCGTATGAGCAACAGCATCGAGACGAAAGAGGACAAACTGTTTAAATCGAACCTGATCAAGGACTGGCGCAACGGATTCATGCACTCGGTGCCCATCAATGCCAGTTTCACCTTGCTCAACTATTTCAACGTGTCGCCCTCTATCACGTTCAACGACCGTATGTATATGATGAAAGTGAACCGCGAATGGGACGAGGCCAACCAAAAAGAAGTGGCCGACACGACCTACGGATTCCATAACGTCTATGACTGGAACATGTCCTTGCAACTATCGACCAAGCTCTATGGTATGTTCATACCCAACAAGAAAATCTTCGGCGATAAGATACAAGCCATCCGACATGTCTTCTCGCCGTCGGTGACGTTCTCCTATGCGCCCGACTTCGGCGCGTCGCATTACGGCTATTGGGATTCATACGAGAAGGTGGATGCCAAAGGCAACACATCGACGGTCAACTACAACCATTTCCAAGGTTTCCTCTACGGTGCGCCACAAATGGGAAAGACGGGGTCGATCAACTTCGAAGTCTCGAACAACATCGAGATGAAAATCAAATCGGACAAGGATTCCACCGGCATCAAGAAAATCAGCATCATCGACGAATTGGGCGCCTCGCTGTCGTACAACATGGCCGCCAAGGAACGACCGTGGAGCAACCTGAGCACCCGTCTGCGATTGAAATGGTGGAAGAACTACACCTTCACTCTGAATGCGGTGTTCAGCACCTACGCCTATGAGCTCGACGAGAATGGCCGGCCCTATATCGGCACGCATACCGAATGGAGCCGCGGCCGCTTCGGCCGGTTCCAGGGCATGACGCAATCCATCCACTACACGCTCACGCCCGAGAAGATACGCAAACTGTTTGGCGGCGGCGATGAAGACGAAGATGAAGAGCTGGCAAGTGATGACGACGATGAGGGCTACGACACCGACATCGAGGCCAATATTGACGATGTCATGGAACGAGGGCGCCACGGGGCGAAAAAGAAGAAAAAGAGCAATGTGGCGGAAACAGATGCCGACGGTTACATGGCGTTCAACATGCCGTGGTCGCTCACTTTCAGCTATGGCATCAACATGAGCGAAAACACAGGTGGTAAGTTCAACACCAAGACGATGCGCTATCCCTACAAGTTCACGCAAACGCTCAATCTGTCGGGCAACATACGTCTCAGTGACGGTTGGAACATCACCTTCTCTTCGGGTTACGACTTCAATTATAAAAAATTGTCCTTGACAACCGCATCTTTGTCGCGCGACCTGCACTGTTTCAACATGTCGTGTACGGTGGTCATCGCTCCTTATACCAGTTATAATTTCTCTTTCCGATGCAACGCCGCCACACTGACGGATGCGCTGAAATACGACAAGCGCAGCGGCATGTCCAATGCCGTGAAATGGTACTGATGCATGGGCGCTAAGCATGGCGCTTATCTGCAACGCTACACGTTTCGGTCGAAAATGTGATTTTTTTCGTATCTTAATAGCCGAAAATGTGATTTTCCCCGTATATTTACACCCGAAAATGTGATTTTCCCCGTATATTTACATCAGAAAATGTGATTTTTAAAGTGGAACTGCCACTGAAGGGTAATTATAATTCAGACTTCTACAAACTGTATTATCACGACACAGGCCTACTCATTGCCTCGCTCGACGAAGAGGCACAGGAGGATTTACGTGCTAACAAGAACTTTGGTACATACAAAGGTGCTATTTATGAAAATATCGTGGGCGAGATGCTCCGCAAGTCAGGTTACGGACAACTATATTTCTACAAGCACGACAATCCCGCGCTGGAAATGGACTTCTTCGTCCGCGATGCCGATTCGCTGGTGCCTGTGGAGGTAAAAGCCAAAGACGGCGAGACGGCCTCGTTGAACAACCTCATTAAGTGGGAGTCCTATCGCGATGTAAAATACGGCATAAAACTGGGATATAAGAATATTGGCTGGAATGGCCAGTTCTATACCTTCCCATACTTCCTCACCTTTCTGCTGAAGCGCTTCCTAAAAGACAGAGACAAATAAGCCGGGTTTCTATCGCCTCAATTCAGCAGTGCTTTGAGGTGTTCCTCCTCGCCCACCACCCAGAGGATGTCGCCCTGCTGGAAACGGTAGTCGGGAGCCACCTGCGAGAGGTTCTCTTTGCCCTCCTCCAACCCCACGACCATGCAGTTGTATTTGTCGCGGATGCCGCTCTCTTTCAGGGTGAGCCCCACGAACATACTGGTGCCGCTGATGGCCATGCGGCGCAATTTCATCTCGCGCTTCTCGATGTCTTTATCCTCTTCGGCGAGTTGCTCCTCCAAAGCCCTGCCGAAGACCGCCAACTGGTCGTCGCTGCCGATGACCTGCAAGCGGTCGCCGGGGAAGATGATGCTATGCCCGTCGGGGATATTCAGCCGTTTGTTGGCGCGCAAGATACTGCTCACATCGACCCCGTATTGCTGACGCAGTCCCAGTTCCATCAATGTCTTGCCCACCCATGCCGAGTTGTACGGCACATCGAAGTCGGCGATGTGGATATCACGGTCGAGCAAATGCCCCTCATAGAGCGGCCGCTTATGGCCGTGCACCTGCGCCTCTATCTCGCGTGAGCGCAGGTTGAGGATGAAGAGCCGCTCCATCATGATGCTGCGGTGCTTGATGGTGCGCGACAGAATGATGACTGCCACGATGGCCACGGCCAGGCTGATGAGGATGGCGTTGGAGAAATTGGACAACCGGTGACAGATATAGAAAATGAACACTACGCCGATGGCCACACGCACAATGATGGTGAACAGCAACGGCAACCGGTTCAGTCTGTTCTCGGTCCAGAGGGCTTTGAACTCCTCGGAGTGGTTTTTCTTCATGATCATCGCCCGCAGGAAAGGTGAGAGCGCCGACACGGTGAGCAAGCCCGTGATAAGGTTGGCCACCCATTCCACGGATATCATGCGCTTCATCATTGGATGGATGAGCGTGAACATGACAGTGGTGATGGCGATGGAGAGGATGGTGTAAATGGTAGTGTTCAGCGCCAACGCTTTCAGCAGTTTGTTCCAAAGACTTTTCTCGGTGTGGCTGGCCGTCTGGGCCGTTGCCAACCGATTCAGTCGCAGCACCCATTTCTTGGGCAGTCTCTTCTCCAGAAAAGCGTAGAAAGGCAGCGCAAACCGAATCATGTAAGGAGTGAGGAATGTGGTGATGACCGACACAGCCACGACCACAGGATAGAGGAACGGACTGATGACACCGAGCGACAGTCCGAGCGAGGCGATGATGAACGAGAACTCACCGATCTGCGCCATGGAGAAACCGCATCTGACGGCCGACTTGAGCGACTGTCCGGCCAGGATGAACGAGGCGGTGCCGAAGAGGGCCTGTCCGACGAGGATGGTGAGCACCAACGCGATGATGGGCAGCGCATAGCGCAACAGAATGTCGGGGTCGACCAGCATACCCACCGACACGAAGAAGATGGCACCGAAGAGATTTTTCACAGGTTCCACCAACTTAATGATTTTCTCCGCCTCGACAGTCTCGGCCAGAATGGAACCCATGACAAAGGCGCCGAAGGCACTGCTGAAACCCACCTCGGTAGATACGAACGCCATGAGGCAGCACAAACCGAGCGCCACGATGAGCAACGTCTCGTTATTGATCAGTTTGCGCACCTTGCGCAACGTCATCGGTATGAGGAAGATGCCCACAACAAACCACAATATCAGGAAGAAACCGATCTTGAGCACGCTGTTAATCATCTGTCCGCCATTGGCACCGGTATCGGAGGCAATGGCCGACAGCATCACCATCATCACGATGGCCAGGATGTCCTCCAGTATCAGCACACTCATCACCATCCCGGCAAACTGCTGCTGCCGCAATCCCAAATCATCAAAGGCTTTGTAGATGATGGTGGTGGAACTCATGGCCAGCATACCTCCGAGGAAGATGCAGTCCATCTTCCTCCAACCGAACATATAACCCACACACACGCCCAGTGTCATCATGCAGAAGATGATGGTGATGGTGGCAATGATGGGCGAAGCACCCATCTTGATGATTTTCTTAAACGAGAAATCAAGTCCCAACGAAAACAGCAGGAACATGACACCGATGTTGGCCCATGTCTCCACATTTTCGGTGTCCATCACCGACATGATATAAGGCATGTGCGGACTGACCAGGAATCCGGCCACGATATACCCCAAGACCAATGGTTGCTTGAGGCGTTTAAACACCAGGGTGACTACGCCCGCCACGATCAGTATGAGGGCTAAGTCCTTGACAAGAGCAGGCAGTTCGGACATCGATGAGGTTGTTTTTGGGGAGTTTGGGAGTGAAAGAGTGAAGGAGTTAATCGTGGTATGCGGCGGTCAACTCACAGATTTTGACGATGACACGCATGGCTTTTTCCATCACCTGGATGGAGACGAACTCATACGGGCCATGGAAATTGACACCGCCAGCAAAAATGTTCGGACAAGGCAGCCCCTTGAAAGAGAGTTGCGCACCGTCGGTGCCGCCACGGATGGGCTTCACCTGCGGAGCCACCCCGCACTGCTGCATGGCATGGAGCACCAGGTCAATCACGTGCATGTTGGGGTCGATCTTCTCCTTCATGTTATAATATTGGTCTTTGACCTCGATGGAGCATGTACCCTCGCCGAAACGCTCGTTGATGGTATCGGCGCACTGGCGGATGAAGGCTTTGCGGTCTTCGAAACGGTCGCGGTCGTGGTCACGGATGATATACGACAAGGTGGCGCTCTCGATATTGGCGTTGATGCCAAGCAAATGGTAGAAACCCTGATAGCCTTCCGTCTCTTCGGGCGTCTCATCACCAGGCAGAAGGGCGGCAAACTCAGCAGCCACGCGGTTGGCGTTCACCATCTTGCCTTTGGCATAACCGGGATGCACGCTGATGCCCTTGATGCGCACCTTGGCCGAGGCGGCATTGAAGTTCTCAAACTCCAGTTCGCCTTCGTCGCCGCCATCGATGGTGTACGCCCATTCGCAACCGAACTTCTCCACGTCGAAGTGATGGGCACCCATGCCTATTTCCTCGTCTGGATTGAAAGCCACACGGATGTTGCCGTGCTTGATTTCGTCGTGGTCGCGCAGATAGCACATGGCCTGGATGATTTCGGCAATGCCCGCCTTGTCGTCGGCGCCAAGCAAAGTGGTACCGTCGGTGACTATCAAATCCTCGCCCACATGTTGCAACAACTCGGGAAATTTGTTGGGTGAGGAGACGATTCCGGGCGAGAGTTCAATGTCCAGCCCGTCGTATTTCCGCACGATGCGGGCCTTGATGCCGGCACCGCTGCAGTCGGGACTGGTGTCATAGTGCGAGATGAACCCGATGACGGGCACCTCTTTCTTGGTGTTGGCCTTCAGCGTGGCATAGATATAGCCTTTCTCGTCCATCTCCACGTCGTCGAACCCCTCATCTTCGAGTTCACGCTTGAGATAGTCTGCAAAAATCAACTGCTTGGATGTGGAGGGCACGCTCTGGCTCTCCTCGCTCGACTGCGTGTCGAACTGGGTATAATTGATAAAACGCTCGGTCAGATTCATATCCTTCACTCCTCTTCAGCTGGTTTCTCCTGTCTGTCGTCGATGTTGTCGCCATCGGTCGGTTTCATCTCCTCCTCAAAATCGGTGATACCGTTGTTGACGAGGATATTATACCATGAGAAGAGTTTGCGGATATCGCTGTCGTGCACGCGCTCACGGTCGAAGTCGGGAAGGATGTCAGCGAAATGATCGCGCAGCTCCTTCGACGAGCATTTTTTGAAGTTGAGCGAGCACACCTTGCCCTCTTCTTTGTCGCGCAGCGCGGCGAGAATGGTCATCAGGGGCACGTCTTCCGCATCGGTGTACATGGCGATGTCGGCGAGCGATGTCACCCGGTCGGTAGCGAAAGCGGGCATCCGCTTATGTGTCTCGTCGAGTGCCTCGACTATCAGATTGTTTTTACCTCTTGAAACCAGTTGATACAGCCCTGGTTTGCCGGCTATTGAAAGAATCGTCTTTTGCATTGTTATTATTGTTATTTAAGAAATCGTTGTATGGGAGTCACTAAAAAGACTTGTATCTGCTCATCGACATCGGCTATGCCATCGTTGAGGATGACATAGTCGCAACGGCGGCGAACCTCCTCGGGAGGCAACTGCCGGTGCATCCACTCCTCCACCTTCTCGGCCGTGATACCGTCGCGGGCCATGACTCGCTTCAGACGCACATCGTGCGGGGCATCCACATACACCACCACATCCACCAGACGGTCGAAACCGCTCTCGAAGAGGATGGCACATTCCATCCACGTGTAACCCGAAGCCAAAAAATCGGCCGCCACGGCAGGATGCACCAAATGGTCGATAATCTGTGCATTCTGTTCCGACGCCAGCAGAAACTGCGCCATGCGGGCTTTGTTGAGCACACCGTCTTGATAGACATCCTCGCCCACGGCCTCACGCAGAGCCTGCTGCAAGGGTGCCAACGTGCGCATCAACCGCTTGGCGGCGGCATCGCAGTCGTAGATGTCGATGCCGTACCGTCGGAGCCGTTCGCAGACGAACGACTTGCCGCTCCCTATTCCGCCGGTGATGGCGATTTTCAATTGGCGGTTCTTTGCTCTTTCACACATCTGACCGAGTCCTCACGAAGAGAGAAACTTTTCACATTCGGATTGGTGCACGTCACCTTGAGCTTACACTTCGGACTGTCGCCAATGGTCAGGAAATCGGTTGACACCCGGAAATCTGACTCTTTGACCATGCCGGCTTTCTTGCTGGCCACCACATATTTCACTTCCACTTTCGGCGGATAGGTGATCAGCCGGAAACCGGCAGGCACATTGACCGCTGTGACGGTCACTTTCATCTGCTGATCTTGCAACATATCGACCATGACCGTGACATTCACCACGTCGGGCTCCAGCCGCGAACCGCTGACGGGCTTCAGTTTCACAGCCCGTGTGATAGTCTCGGACAGTCCCGTAAATGAAGCAAATTCCGTCTGCACTTCGCTGTAAAGACTCCGCGTCTCACTGTTGGCAAAGAGCGTCACGGTTGTCGGTTCAACAATCGTATCGGTGATGAAGTAATTATCTGCAGCTTTGATGCGGCCATAGAATTTCACGTCGATTTCTTTCTTGTCGTGGCTGTAATAGACATCCAACTTCTCCGGTTTCATCGACACAATGACCGTAGAATTGTCCAACTGCCCCCGCAACAACCTTTTCAGTTCGGATGTGCTGAACTCGACGTGCCCGCCTGAGTTTTTGATGTTCTCGTAATTGAGATAGATGGGCGCGAGACCATGACCATACAGATATGAGGCGATGGTATAGCCCTTGTCGCTCAGGTTCACCCGCAAGGTGTCAATCAAATTGGTAGAATCCTTGGCGTTGGTGATATACACATCTTTCGGCACATTGGTCACGATGATGGGTATGGACACTTCCTTTTCCAACGTATCGTTCATCGTCATGGCCAGCCAGAAAATACTGCTCAAAGCCAGAAAGAACAAAAAAATCAGAAACTCCTTATTCAGTAATTTGAATAAGAAGCCCCTGATACGTTGAAATATACCTTGTTTAGGTGAATTCATCAGACTGCGGACACTTGGGGTGCGTTCTACATCATCAGTCGTTTACTTTCCGGCCTGAACTGGTGCGCCACCTTCAGCGGAAAAGACATAATTCTTGTCCACTTCAATCGTCACATCGCGTGCGATTTCAACTTCCACCCGGCCTTTCTCGATATCGACGCGCTTCACGGTGCCATAGATACCGCCACCCGATATCACACGTGTGCCCTCTTTGAGTGCATTTTGGAATTCACGAACCTGTTTTTGTTTCTTCTGTTGCGGACGAATCATAAAGAGCCACATGATGGCGAAGATGGCCACCATCATAATCAGGAAACCCATGCCTCCACCAGCCGGCTGCTGAGCCGCATCGCCCTGTGCTGCTAATAAAATACTTGTGTACATATTATAAAATTAATTGTGAATAATTCTTGTTCAACCCTCATCCCTAAGCCCTAAACCTTCAACTCAGTTCTTCATTGTCTTCATCATACGGCCCGTTTCGACCAGATGGCGTGCGATGGCATCCAACATGCCGTTGATATAGCCGCCACTCTTGGGCGTGCTGTAGAGCTTGGACAGCTCCACATACTCATTGATGGTGACGCTCACGGGAATGCTGGGGAAGGTGAGCATCTCGGCGATGGCAATCTGCATGATCACGATGTCCATATAGGCCAGACGCGATAAATCCCAGTTGCGCGACATGTCGCCCATATACCGCTGATACTCATCGGCATTGAGGATGGCCGAGCGGAACAGCTTCTGTGCGAAGATCTTATCTTCCTCGTCCTTGAACTCCGGCAGCAGTTCCTGGCGCGATGACGATTTCTCGTCGAAACGCTTGATGGTCTTCAGCACAAAGGTGTCAACCACCTCTTTGTCATCGTTCCAATAGAGGCTCTTCTCCTCAAGCAGCGAGTCAAGGTCTTCATTGTCGGTAATCAATGTCTTATAAATCTTACGCCACAACTCACGGTCGGCCTCATAGCTGTCTTCCTCCGAAGCCATATACTCTTGATACATCTCGCTCTGCTCGATGGTGTTGCACAAGCGCCGCACAGCCTCCACGTCGTCGTTCCACGACAGTTTCTTCTGGTCAATATAGTCGAGCAGCATCTTATTACCCTCCAATTGCAATGCAAAACGGTTGTTGACGAACTTCTCCGAAGGAAGGGGTGTCCCCTCGCGTTTCGCTCTGGCAGTGAGCACCTCCACACGATGACGCATCTCTTTATTGACCGCCACTATCAGCAGAAGCAAATAGTTGTAAAGGTCGTAGGATTTGGAGAGGCTGAACATCAGTTCTTTCTCTGCGTTATTCATATTATGGCTGCCGTTTTGATAGTATGCGTAGGTTAACTGAACTATCTTAATACGAATCAATTCCCTATTAATCATGCCGGAAAATGTTTGTTGATTTGTGTTCCTGTCGAAATTATTTTGCAAAAATAGCGGTTTTACTCGGAATCTGCAAGAAAAACGGATGTTTTTATATGTTTTTTTAAAGATTCTTTTTTTGTTTCACGAAAAAGGTGTACCTTTGCACCGCTTTTTTGACGCATCGTGTGATGGTGAATTAAGCATATTAACAACACTTAATTTAGAGTAACACAAAAAATGAAAGAATTTGCACTGAACGGCATCGTCCGTAAAGAAGTAGGCAAGAAAGCCTGCAAAGATTTGCGCAAACAGGGTTATGTGCCCTGCAACCTCTATGGTGAGAAGAAAAACGCTGATGGCCAGCCCGAAGCTCACGCCATCGCCATTCTGGCCAAAGACCTGCGCCGCGTGGTTTACACTCCGCACATCTATGTCATCAACCTGAATATCGAGGGCGCACACCACACTGCTGTGCTCAAGGAGATTCAGTTCCACCCCGTCACCGACGCTGTGATGCACGTCGATTTCTATGAAATCAACGAAGAGAAACCCATCACCATCGGTATCCCCGTACGCCTGGTCGGTCTGGCTCAGGGTGTGCGCGACGGTGGACGTATGAACCTCTCCATCCGCAAGATCAATGTCACCGCTCCCTTCCAGCAGATTCCTGAGCATCTCGATGTGGACGTCACCAGCCTCCGTATCGGCAAGAGCATCAAGGTGGGTCAGCTGAGCTTCGAGGGCTTAGAGATTGCCACGCCGAAAGAGGTCATTGTCTGCTCTATCAAGATGACACGTGCCGCATCGCTCGCCGCCGCTTCTGGCGAGGAGGAAGAGGCCGCCGCTGCAGAATAACCGCTGAACGATGGACAAATACTTGATTGTGGGACTGGGCAACCCGGGCGCTGAATACGCCAATACCCGCCACAACACAGGATACATGGTATTGGACGCTTTTGCTAAGGCGTCCAATATTGTTTTCGAGGACAAGCGTTACGGCTATGTGGCTGAGACGTCGGTCAAGGGGCGTAAACTGTTCTTGCTGAAGCCCACCACCTACATGAATCTGAGCGGCAATGCCGTGCGCTATTGGCTCAACAAGGAGAATATCGACGAGTGCCGTCTGTTGGTGATTGTCGACGACCTGTCGTTGCCCGTGGGCACGCTGCGCCTGAAAGCCAGTGGCAGTGCGGGCTCGCACAACGGACTGGGACATATCCAGCAACTCATCGGTCAGAAATACGCCCGGTTGCGTGTAGGCATCGGCAACGACTTCGCACGCGGTTCGCAAGTGGACTTTGTCTTGGGTGAGTTCACGGCAGAAGAAAAGGAATTGATCGGCAGCGCCATCGAAACGGCACAAGACATCATCCGCAGTTTCGTCCTCGCCGGGGTTGACATCACCATGAACCAGTTCAACAAGCGGTCAGCCCCCAAACGTCCCAACAACCCTGCCCCCACCCCACCCCCAAACGACCAAACGACCAATCCCCCAACTCCCTAATCTCCCAACAATTGTCTTCACTCCTCCACTCATTCACTCCTCCACTCCTAAATGACTATTGTCCAAACTCCTAAACTCCCATACTCCCAACAATTGTCTTCACTCCTCCACTCCTCCACTCCTTCACTCCTTCACTCCTTCACTCCTTCACTCCTAAATTACTATTGTCCAAACTCCCAACAATGGAAGCAAGAATAGACAAATGGCTCTGGGCCGCCCGCATCTTCAAGACGCGCTCCATCGCCGCCGACGCCTGTAAGAACGGCCGCGTCACGATTGGCGGCATGAACGTCAAACCCTCACGCATGCTCAAAGAGGGCGAAGTGGTTGATGTGCGCAAGCCGCCCGTCACCTACTCCTTCCGTGTCATCAAGTGCATCGAGCAGAGGGTGGGAGCCAAGTTGTTGCCCGAGGTGTATGAGAATGTGACCGACCCGAAACAGTATGAGATTTTAGAGATGAGCCGCATCAGCGGGTTTGTGGACAGAGCCCGGGGCACTGGCCGTCCCACGAAGAAAGACCGCCGTTCGATGGAGGCCTTCACCGACCCCGTCATGTTCGGGTTTGACGATGACATGGAGGATTTAGACGATTTAGACAATTAACAACGATGAAGAATATAGCTGTTTTTGTTTCTGGCAGTGGTACCAATTGTGAGAATATCATCCGCCATTTCGCCGGGCGCGACGACTTCAGCGTGGCGCTGGTAGTGAGCAACCGCGATGACGCTTATGCGTTGGTGCGCGCCAAAAATCTCGGTGTGCCTGCCGTGGTCATGAAGAAAGCCGCATTCAACGACCCGGAGCAGATGCTGCCTCTCTTGGGGCAATACGACATTGACTTCATCGTATTGGCCGGGTTCTTGCTCATGGTGCCCGACTATATGATTGAGGCCTATCCACGCCGTATCATCAACATCCACCCAGCATTGTTGCCCAAGCATGGCGGCAAGGGGATGTGGGGCATGCACGTGCACGAGGCGGTGAAGGCTGCGGCGAACACCGAGACGGGCATGACGGT
>CAMJFC010000015.1 GCA_946404865.1 uncultured Prevotellaceae bacterium | reverse complement strand
ACATGAGGTTGAACTGACGCACGTCGGTCCAGTTGCGTGTGCCGCTGATGGGGCATACAATCTCTTCGTCGAGGATAATCTGTTTCAAAGCCTCGAGGTCGGGACCTTGCATGGCTTCAGTGTAGCGCTCGTGCAGGGCGTCGCGCTTGGCTTTCGCCTCTGCCACACGTGGACTGGTCTCTAAGTATTTTGCCTCGTCAAAGCTGTCGCCGAAGCGTTTGCGGGCCTTGGCCACTTCCTTCTGGATTTTCTCATCGTATTTGGCGATTTGCTCTTCGATGAGCACATCTGCGCGATAGCGTTTCTTTGAGTCGCGGTTGTCGATGAGAGGATCGTTGAAAGCGTCCACGTGTCCGCTGGCTTTCCAAATGGTGGGGTGCATGAAAATCGCAGAGTCGATACCCACGATATTCTCATGGAGCAGCACCATCGACTGCCACCAATACTGTTTGATATTATTCTTCAACTCCACGCCGTTCTGCGCATAGTCATACACGGCGGCGAGTCCGTCGTAAATCTCACTACTGGGGAAAACGAAGCCATACTCTTTGCAATGGCTTACGATTTTCTTGAAAACATCTTCTTGTGCCATAAAAATCTTAATAAATTTGCAAATTTGGCTGCAAAGGTAGTGCTTTTTGACGAAAAAGCATTATCTTTACAACATTATTTAATAAGAATTACTACTTTACCGCTGATGAGACGGTACGGGCGGGTACGGTGACCCGCCCCTACTTGTAACTTGTAGATGTCGTTCAACGTCCCACGTCTTTGGCGAAAAGCATTTGGGGATGGGAATGGAAAAGACGAAAGTCGGGGGCACAGCTCTTTTCGGGTGCCGGGCCGAAATTCTCCTCGGGCTGGTCCCAGGCGTTGCGCCAAAGCAGGACGTAGAGGGGCGGTGTGTCGAGCAACGAGGGCAAGAGCACCTTCGTGAACCAGTCGGCCTGAGGCGTGTTGCGATAACCCGTCTCGGCCACGGTGAACAGTTTCTTGTGTTTCTTGGCCAGCGACGCCATCACCTTGAGTTCGCTCTTCATACGGTCAATAAAGCCTTGCGTGTCAGGGCTGCAATAGATATCCACCCCAAGGATATCCACAAATTCATCACCGGGATACCACGTCATGAAACGCTCCTCACTCTCGTTGGGGTCGGCACCGGGCGAGTAGCACCACAGGGCATTGTCTATGCCTTTCGCATCGAGGTATTGGCGGGTATAGCGGAACAGTTGCTTATACTCCTCCGGCGTACACGACTTGCTCCCCCACCAGAACCAACCGCCATGCATCTCATGCCACGGACGGAAGATGACAGGAATGCGACGCCCTTTCTCATCGGTTAACGAGAGGAGAAAAGCCGCCACCTTGTCCAACCACGCATTGAGTTTGGCGTGTTGCGCTCCGCCGGGCAGAACCGCTGCCACTGCCCTACCCTCAATATCCCATGAATTGCCGCCCGTGACGGGGTTCCACAGATGCCAACTGACGGTGATAAATCCACCACGACGGTGCTGGTCGATAATCTCCTGTCGCATGCGGTCGAACGGCACGCCATCGATGTTCTCTTTCGAGTCAAGTTCGAGTTTGCCGAGGTCGAACCCCATCAGCGCGGGATAGTCGCCGCACACATCTTTCACATCACTCCGTCCCATGTCCCACTTCCAGGTCGTTCCATAGACCGGGTCGTCTTGATGGGCAAACATCACGCCACGTTTTTGCACTTTCTTCAGTCGTTTGAGCAGTTGCGATGCTGGTGTGCTCTTGGCACAAGCCACAGCAACCAACATGGTTGCCAACCATAATAAAACAGGTCTTTTCATAAGGGTTATTTTCTATTTTAGGTTTTATTTTTGCAAAGATACGGTTTTTTGCGAGATTATGGTTATCTTTGCAAGCAAAAATAACAAATAAGATGACAGAGAAAGAAAAGTTGCTGGCTGGCGAAATCTATAACGCCTTAGACCCAGAGTTGAATCGTGAGATAAGTGCAGCACGTGAGCTTGTTTACGAATTCAACACCCTCCACCCTTCTGAGACGACGAGGAAACGGGCTATCCTACGTGAACTACTGGGCGCCATGGGCGACGACAGCGCCATCATTAACCAACCCTTCCGTTGCGATTTCGGTCAGCACATCAAGGTTGGCAAGCGTTTCATTGCCAATTACAATTTCACCGTGCTCGACGAAGCCTATGTCACCATCGGCGACGACTGTTTTATCGGTCCGAATGTCAGCATTTATACTGCTTGTCACAGCACCGACCCGGTAGAGCGCAACAGTCGCCGCGAGTGGGCACTCCCCGTCACCATCGGCGACAATGTATGGATTGGCGGCAGTGTCACCATCCTGCCGGGAGTGACTATCGGCGACAATGTGTCCATCGGTGCCGGTTCGGTGGTCGTGTCCGACATTCCGTCGAACAGCATCGCCGTGGGCAATCCCTGCAAAGTCATCAAGAAACTCAACACTCAGCACTAAACACTCAACCGTGTTATAACACTCAACTCTAAACCCTCAAGTTATAACACTAAACACTAAACCCTCAACATTAAACATTCAACAATGGGATTTATAGGATTTATAGGCGGTTTTTTAGGATTCATGTTGGGCGGTCCGTTAGGTGCACTGGCCGGTTTTGTGATAGGGTCGCTGTTTGAGGGTTCCTCAGACAGCAGCAACTCCGGGACATGGATCGGCGGTGGAGGCAGTTACGACTCGTCAGAAGACCCAGATAGTTACAAACAGGCGCAAGGTCAGCGCAACAGCTTTCTTTTCTCGCTGTTGGTTTTGGCATCACACATCATCCGTGCCGACGGCAAAGTGATGCACTCTGAAATGGAATATGTCAGGCGGTTCCTGCGCGACAATTTCGGTGATGATGCCGAACGACAGGGCAACGACATCTTGCTCAAGCTCTTCGAGGAGCAAAAGAGGGAGGAGGCGACATCGCCAGGCAGTTGGCGGCAGACTATCCGCAATTGTTGCCGTCAGATATCCGCCAACCTGAATGAGAGTATGCTACAGGAACTGCTCCACTTCCTGGTGCTCATTGCACAAGCCGACGGTCGGGTGCCCAAAGAGGAAATCAATGCGCTATATGAAGTGGCCGGCTATTTGGGACTGTCGGCGGCCGACGTGGACTCGTTGCTCCACTTAGACAGCGGCGGCAGTCTGGAAGATGCCTATAAAGTACTGGGCATCTCGCCCGACGCCACGGATGATGAGGTGAAAGCAGCCTATCGTAAGATGGCGTTGAAGCACCATCCCGACCGCGTGGCCACCCTTGGCGATGACGTGAAGAAAGCCGCCGAAAAGAAATTCCAGGAAATCAACGCCGCAAAAGACAAAATATACAAGGCGAGAGGGTTGTAGATTGGTCGTTTAGTCGTTGGGGGGGAGCAGGTCATTTTTGGGAAAAAACGAAAACCGCACAAACGAATTGAGTGGGTACTCATGGACGCTTGTGCGGAAATGTATTGGCGGACGCGGTTGCCGCGTCCCTACTTGCTAATCATAAAGTTCAAAACTCAAAGATCAAAGTTCAAAGGATTACTCTTCACCTTCTCCCTTGACCTCTTCTACAGGAGCTTCTTTCTTGGTTTTGCGGATGGAGCGCTTGCGCTTGGGTTTCTCCTCAACGACTGAAGATGTTTTCACGCCGGCCAATTCGGGGTCAATCATGATGCGTCCGCAATATTCGCACACGATGACTTTCTTGTGCATCTTGATGTCCAGCTGTCGCTGTGGCGGAATTTTGTTGAAGCAGCCACCGCAAGCGTCGCGCTCCACATAGACGATACCCAGTCCGTTGCGTGCATTCTTACGGATACGCTTGAAACTGGCGAGCAGTCGGGGCTCCACCTTCATTTCGATGTCGTGTGCCTTTTCTTTCAGTCTCTCCTCCTCTTCGCGCGTCTCCTGCATGATTTCATCCAGCTCGCTGCGTTTCTCCATCAAGTCCTTGCGGCGTTCCTCGATATGAGCCTTGCAATCCTCCTTGGCCTGGTTTTTCGTCTCCACAGCAACCTGGCCCTCTCTGATATGTTTCTCACAAGCTTTGATCTGGAGTTCATAGAACTCAATCTCCTTGGTCAGAGTATCATATTCGCGGTTGTTGCTCACTTCCTCAAGTTGCTTTTTGAACCGTTCGATGCTCATTTTCTTCTCAGCGATGTCACCCTTATTCTTCGCGATGGCTGCATTGAACTCGTCAATATCGCGCTGGATGTTTTCCATACGCGTATTGAGTCCGGCTATTTCATCTTCCATGTCTTGCACTTCGAGCGGCAGTTCGCCCCTGAGTGCTTTTTTCCCGTCGATAGCCGAGAGTGTGGTTTGCAACTGGAAGAGGAGTTCGAGTTTCTCCTCTACGGTCATTTCTTTCGGATCTTTCTTTGCCATAATGCTATAGATAATTGATAGGATTGGTGTTCACCTCCGACAGATGGCATCTGACACCGGGACACGCCTCCTCGATGATTGATTGAAATATCTCTTTTGTGAATTGTTCGCTCTGGTAATGACCGATGACGCAGATTTGCACCTGTTGCTCATGGTCGAAATAGTCATGATAGTGCATCTCGCCCGTGACAAAGGCATCCGCCCCGGCCTTGATGGCATCGGAGAGCAGAAATCCCCCAGCACCGCCGCAGACAGCCACCCGACGCACAGGTCTCTCCAGCAGTTGGTTGGCCATCACGCACTGCACTTGGAAGGTGTCTTTGAGTATCGCGATGAAATCAGCGGCAGCCATGGGTTCAGGCAACTCGCCTACGACCCCGCTTCCCCCTTGAATGTCCTCCACGGTCTTGGGAGCGAAGAAACAAGGTTCTTTCAGCCCCATCTTCTCTGCAATTTTGAAATTGACACCGCCCGAAGCATTATCCAAATTGGTGTGCATGGCAACAATGGTGATATGCGAGAGGATGGCTTTCATGACGATGCGCTGCACATAGTTGCTATCGCTCACCCGCCTCAGGGGTCTGAAGATAAGCGGATGATGCGCCACAATGAGATTGCACCCAAGTTCAACGGCCTCATCGACCACAGTCTCGGTGACGTCAAGACACAATAAAACCCCTGACACTTCCACCTCTGTGAGCCCTACTTGCAGTCCTGCGTTGTCGTAGTCTTCCTGTAAGGGCAGAGGCGCGAATCGTTCAAGGGCGCGAAGCACTTCTTTTATTTTCACGCGAAAAAAATATTTAGGGGTGCAAAGATAAGGAAAAAATACGAATAAAAGGGCGAGGGACATGATTTTTTTCAAAAAATTCACAATTGGAGCGGTTGAGAACCAAGCCCTCAACACTTCAACCCTAAGCCCTATTAATAGCGATAGTTGCGACTTGGGCGTGCCTCGTAGTAATACTTTGCCGGCACATTCCAATCCTTCACCATATCGTCATCGTCGGCTGCCTCAACCCTGTTTTCGGTATCATCCTTAAGGTTCGGGAAGAAGTCGATGCCCGTGAGCCGTTCTATCTCATCCACGGAAGTGACATATTCCTTCAAATTGTGGTGACCGCCCTTGTTGGGCACGAGGAACCCGATAGCCCGTGCGTAGTTTTTCGTGCAGAGCACCACCTTGAACAACGCATCGGGCACTGCCACCTTGTTCTTGCCGATGGTGTTTTGCACACCATGGTAGAACACCGGTCCTGTGACGATATAGATGTCGCCGTATTTTCTGGCCCAATCGCGGCACTGCATCTCGATGTCGTTCCAGTCACCTTTGTTGAGCCCGTGGTTTTGCGGACAGACATTGGTGAAGAGGAAGGACTGGATTTGGGCCCTGCGGTCCCATTTGTTGTCGCCCGACGGGCAGAGGTGTCCGCGGTCGTAGCGCGAGGTATAGTAATCTTCGTCCGTAGCACGAGGGAAGGGCACTTCCGTATCTTCCTTGAACTCCATCTCATCGCGTTTGTTATCACCGTAGGTGTGCGCCTTGGTCAGACGCCATGCCACCCAGTTGGCTATTTTCCAGTCTTTATTATACGACACAATATACCCGTCGCGCAGAAGCAGTTGTTCTGGCCTGCCGTCAATGACAGCCGGAATCTCCATGCCTTTCGGACGTTCCTTGTCGGCTTGCTTTTTGTTGTCTTTCTGCTGTGCCTGCTGAGCCGCCTGATTGTCGAAAAGTCCTTTCACATCACTGTCGTTCTCAACGGCTACGGATGTTTCATGGGCTGCGGTGTTGCCCTGCAGTGCCGGTTCTTTTCTGCATGATGATGCCCCAAACATCATGGTGAAGAGGCATATTCCTAATAAAAGTCGCTGTTTCATTACCTGTTCTATGTTATTTCGCCGACAAAGATACACATTTTTTTGTTAACCGTTCGTTTTTCTCAATGCTTGTTTGTATTTTTGCAGAAAAATAAGGAATCAACGACATGAACAGAGAGGTTACCTACCGATTGCCGGCAGAGTGGGAACCGCAACAAGCGGTGCTGCTCACATGGCCCCACGCCGCCACCGACTGGGCCTATTGCCTGGATGACATCACCGAGACTTTCATTCAAATAGCCGACGCCATCACACGCGAGGAAGACCTCATCATCGCCACACCCGAACCCGACGACGTGCGGCTGCTGTTAGGCACGCGGTTGACCGAGCGTCAATGCCAGCGCATCCGCTTCTGTCACTGTCCCACTGATGACACGTGGGCACGCGACCACGGATTCATCACCTTGGCACCCGACCAGGCCGGACAACCGTTGCATCTGCTCGACTTCCGTTTCAATGGTTGGGGCGACAAGTTTCCTGCCGCTCACGACAATGCCATTAACCGCCATCTCTACGAACAAGGACTGTTGACGGGTGAGTATGAGAATCACGATGACTTCGTGCTTGAGGGCGGCTCCATCGAGAGCGACGGCCTCGGCACCATCTTCACCACCTCGATGTGCCTGTTGGCCCCCCACCGCAACCAGCCCCTCACCCGCGAAAGGATTGAGGAGGAATTGAAAAGGCGGTTGCACGCTGAGCGTATCGTCTGGCTCGACCACGGTTTGCTTGAAGGCGACGACACCGACGGACATATCGACACCATCGTGCGCTGCGCCCCCGACGACACATTGGTGTATGTGGGGTGCGACGACACGACCGACACACAGTATGAGACCTTCCGTCTGTTGGAAGAGCAGTTGCGCTCACTGCGCACGGTGGAGGGCGCACCCTACCGCCTCATCCGCCTGCCCATGCCGCGCACCATCTATGAAGACGACTACCGGTTGCCCGCCACCTACGCCAACTTCCTCGTCATCAACGGGGTGGTGCTCTACCCTACTTATGCGCAGGCCGACAATGACGAGGCCGCTCGCAACGCGATACAAACGGCCTTTCCCCACCACCGCCTCGTCGGCATCGATGCCTGTACCATCATCCGCCAGCACGGCAGCATCCACTGTCTGACGATGCAGATTTTCAGAGGACAAGGAGCAAAAGATGACCTGACAGATTGAAAGATTGACGAACATTTCATTCAACCGATACCATTAAAAGATATGAAAATAGGATTCTTACAACAGCATAATGTGGCTGACATCAAAGACAACCTGCGCCGGCTGGCGGAGGGCATCGCCGACCTGGCACAACGAGGCGCAGAACTCATCGTATTGCAGGAGCTGCACAACTCGCTCTATTTCTGCCAGACGGAAAACGTGAACCACTTCGACTTGGCGGAGCCCATCCCCGGTCCTTCGACGGGATTCTTCGGCGAACTGGCCAAGCAGTATGGTGTGGTCATCGTCACCTCGCTGTTTGAGCGCAGGGCGGCAGGGCTGTATCACAATACCGCCGTGGTGATAGAACGCGACGGTTCCATCGCGGGCAAATACCGTAAGATGCACATCCCCGACGACCCGGCCTACTATGAGAAATTCTATTTCACACCGGGCGACCTCGGTTTCCACCCCATCCAAACCAGTGTGGGACGGCTCGGCGTGTTGGTGTGCTGGGACCAGTGGTATCCCGAAGCCGCACGACTGATGGCATTGCAAGGTGCCGAACTGCTCATCTACCCCACCGCCATCGGCTACGAGAGCAGCGACACGCCTGAGGAACAGGAACGGCAGCGCGAGGCGTGGACGACCGTGCAGCGCGGTCATGCCGTGGCCAACGGACTGCCCGTGGTGACGGTGAACCGTGTGGGCCATGAGCCCGACCCGAGCGGGCAGACGGGTGGCATCCAATTTTGGGGCAGCAGTTTCGTGGCGGGCCCGCAGGGCGAGCTCTTCTACCGTGCCTCAAAAGAGGAGGAGGAGAGTATCATCGTAGAGTTAGACATGGGACGAGCCGAACAGGTGCGCCGCTGGTGGCCTTTCCTCCGCGACCGCCGCATCGAAGAGTACGGAGGAATCACAAAAAGGTTTATAGACTGAAGTCCAAGGGGGGGGGACAAGCATTCCCTGCTAATTTTTTGCTACAAGGATATCATCGATATCGGTGGTATAATGACGGGAGAGGTATTCATGTTTTAAACCGAAACGGATGTCGGTGCCCTGAACGGCTACGCGCACGGTGTCGTGGCCGTTTTTATGATTGATACGGTCGATGGCTTCGAGCAACGCGGCTTGTTTCTTACGATCAACCGGGTCGAAGAGGTCTTGTTGCACGCCCTCATGCGTGACGATATTCCAAAGGATGACACCCGCCTTTTTATAAGCGAAACCACCCTCGGCACGCCCCTCGCGCAACACACGGAGGGCAGCGCGGATAATCTCAGCAGTGTCGTTGGACGCCACGGTCAGGTGATGCGACCCATAGATGACGTGCGACGGCACATCGATACGGAACCGGCTGGTGTAAGCGAAGGTGGTGACACTCAAGCAATACGATTTCTGCTCGCGCAGTTTTTGGGCACTCCGTGAAGCGAAATTGGCCACGGCTTCCTCCAAAACATTCCAATCGGTGACCCCTGCATCGGCGAAACTACGCGAGGTGCAGATGGACTTCTTGCGGGGCAGTTCCTCGATGCTCACACAGCTCACGCCATTCAGTTCCTTCCATGTGCGCAGGGTAGTCACGTTGAAATGACTGCGCACCCAGCTTTCCGACTTATTGGCGAAGTCGGCGGCGGTATGGATACCGTGGTAGTTGAGTTTCTCGGCAATGCGGCGTCCGACGCCCCACACATCACCCACATCGAACAATTCGAGGGCCTTGCGTCGCCGTTCGTCGGTGTCTATGAGACAGCAACGTTTATAACCGGGATATTTCTTGGCGAACTTACTGCCCACCTTAGCCAATGTCTTCGTCGGGGCGATGCCAATAGAGATGGGGATGCCCGTAGCGCGCCCCACCCTCGCGGCGATTTCCTCACCATACGTCTTGAGATACGAGCCATCGCCCATATTGCTCAGGTCGAGGAAAGCCTCATCAATGGAATAGATGTCGAGCGAGGGGGTGTAGGATGCTAATAGACTCATCACGCGGCCCGACATCGACCCATAGAGGGTATAGTTGCTGCTGAACACCGCCACGCGGTTCTTTTCCAGAAGTTCGCGCACCTGATAGAGCGGTGTGCCCATCTTGATGCCAAGTGCTTTACTCTCCTCGCTGCGCGCAATGACGCACCCGTCGTTGTTAGACAGCACAACGACGGGCACGTCTCGCAGTTCGGGGTGAAACACCCGTTCACAAGAGCAGTAGAAATTATTACAATCAGCTAATCCGAACATCCTTTTGATTCAGGCTGACTTTTGCCCAATTTCCATTCTATGAGAAACTCTATCAACATCCCCACTCCGCAACCGAAGGCAAGAATCAGGTAAAAGTAGAAAGAGTCTGCGGCCTGTCCTAACAGGTAATTGAGGAGCGCGCCCAATCCGGCACCCGCAAAGAAACACCCCAAACGCAACATGAAGAACGATCTACCCTGTTCTCTCGGTGCTTTCGTCAAGAGGAGTTTGGCCCGCTCAGCATCCACATTGTTTTCGATAATCAACTGTCGCACCTCTTTCTCTCTGTTTTTGGCATTGATATACATTTTCGCCACGAAAACAATCAGCAACATGGGAATGGCCAGTGACATGATGACTCCGATAATCGGAATAAGAATCTCAAAACTATTGTTCATAACTTTAAATAATTAAATGGTTCAACTACACTGATAAGACAGATACCATTCCTGATTATTACACATCACGGAAAGAAAAAAGTTCAAGAATCATCCACAGGGCTGCCACAACTGCCGCCACCTGCACCGCAAGACAAGCAAATGCCACCGATGTGCCGGCTCCGGCATACCAACCGTTGGCTACCACATATATAAAGGTGAACACGAGCAATGGCAGTGCGAAGGCAAAGACGGCAGCCCTGGCCCATAGACGCCTACGTTCACGGCGGGCGCTGCGTCGCACCTCAGCCATCACGCTTTTGTTCAACGCTTCTATCGTCTCTCTACGCTCCAACGTTTCCATGATGAGCGCATCCAATGATTGGTCATCCATTTCTTTCATCGTTCAATTGTTTTCTTAACCGTTCTCTCACTCTATGCAGCCTCACGAGCACATTGCTTTGTGTGAGCCGCATCTTATCTGCTATCTCATCCGTCTTCAGATGGTCGTAATAGTGCATTCGTATCAGCCGTTGGTCATCATCGGACAATTGGCTGATGGCTTTTTCCATGCGTTGGAGCATCCGCTCGCGCTCTGGAGAATATTCTTCGGCAGTAGCTCGCATTGCCCCGGGTTGTGTCTCGATGCTCGCCACCCGTCGCCGCCGCTCCTTCTCGAGCATATTGAGCGACAGGTGCATGGCGATAGTATTAAGCCATGGTCCCAATTCATTGCCGCGCCAGGTATCCAAATTGGCATAAGCTTTTATGAACGTCTGCTGCACCACATCAGCCGCCAAATCGCCCTGATGCAGTACACCCAATGCCTTCGAGTATAATAAACCCGAATAGCGTTTCACGATGGCCTCAAAGCCCTTCGTCTGGCCGTTCTCAATGACTTGTCTTACTAAATCCTTGTCACTCATACTATCCTTATGACAAGTTGCCGGGCATATTATTACAACCGAAAAACATTTTTTTTGCAAAAGATGCAAAAGATAGCAATTATATAGGGTTCACACCTCATACATCACTTCTTAGTCCGTGGATCACATAGGTGACGACGCCCCAGATGATGAGTTGGTTGGAGGCATCGACACGGATTTTAGGGTAATTGGGATTCCACGGGACCAACCATCCGAAATCGCCGCTGCTGTCCATGCGGAACTCCTTGATGGTGAACTCTCCGTCAACGAAGGCGATGACAAAATCTCCGTCCTGAGCCTGCAACTCCTTATCCACCACCGCCAGGTCGCCGTCGAGGATGCCCGCATCAGTCATCGACTCACCCGACACCCGGACATAAAACGTCGCCTCACGATGCCGCACCAACACCCGGTTGAGGTCTATCTCCTCGCCCATATAGTCCTGCGCTGGCGAAGGAAACCCCGCCCTGACACTGCTCTGTGCCAGAGGGATGGACAGTTCCAAATCCGTGTCAGCCGGATGGAACGTCAGTCGTACGTCACCTTTCATCCGCGCCTCCTTTCACGTTTTCCTGCCAACGGATTCACGCGCAAGAGCCATGTCACGACGAACGAGAAGACACTGGTGCAGAGCACCCCCTTGAAAAACGCCTTATAGCCGAACATCTCCTGCAGCGAGCCCGACACCCATCCCGCAACCATGAGCGACACCATGGCCATGGCCACCAGCACCGACAGGTTAGCGGGTCGCACCTCGCCCTCCTCGTTGCGGCTCAGGAAGAGCAGCACAATGACATAATAGGTCAAGCCGAAAGCAAAAGCAATCTGCCGTAGGAAGACACAGAGGGAGATGACAAAGAGCGACGAAGGCATCAAATAAGCCAGCAGCAAATAGAAGGCATTGGGCAGAGTGAAGGCCGCCACCATATACCAGCGCCAATAACCCACGCCGTAACGATGCACCGCCTTGCCCCCGAGATAACCGCCGATGGTGAGCGCGAACACGCCAATGGTACCCATCACGAAACCATATTCCTGAGGCGACAATCCCAATCCGCCCGCATGTCCGGCATCTATCATAAACAGCGTTGACACCTTGCCCGCCAGCGCTTCAGGCAGGATAAAAAGCCCGGTGAAGAGCATCACACGCCACCAGTCGGGACGATGAAAGAACGCAACAATCGGTTCATAAACCCGCAGCCAATAATCAGCAAATCTGACACGCCGCTTGTCACCCACATCCAACCGATGGGGCAACAACAGCAGATTGGCCACGAAGAGCAACAGATAGAATCCCGCCAAGAGACGGAACAGCAAACTCCACGAGCCCGACACATCACGTGAGATGGTCTCCACATTGCCCACAATCATCACCAGAGTGCCCTGCCCCACCAACATCGCCAGACGGTAGAAGACGCTGGAGATGCCGCCGTAAGAAGAGCGGATGCGCTGTGATGCCGCCACCCGGAAGAGGCTGTCGGAGGCGGTGTCGTGCAGGGCGCTGCCAAACGACATCACCCACAAAAGGATGAGCATCGAAGAGACTGGGTTCTTCGCCGGAGTGGCAAAAGCCAGTCCCACGAGCGCAGCAGCGATGAGCAGTTCGGTGAGCAACATCCACACGCGGCGTGTGAGAACCATACGCACCAAAGGAGTCCACAGCGGTTTGAGCATCCAAGGCAGATAGAGCCACGACACATAGAGCGTGATGCTGGCATTGTCCAACCCCAGCCGTTTGAAGGCAATCAATGTGATGATTGTGAGCACCACCATGGTCAGTCCCTTCGCCAAAAACGCCGAAGGAATCCAAGCCCAGGGGTGCCTGCCGGCCCACGTCTGCCGCCAGTTGATTCGCGTATGTGCTGTATCGGTCATGATGCAGTATCTTCTTTCTTTTTCTTTCCGAACTCAGGGTCGATTTTAATGAATGCCGTGACGGCGAAGGTGATGATACAGAGGAACATCACGATGATGAAAAAGTCGCGGTAGCCCACCATGTCCTTGATCCATCCCGACACCATGCCCGGCAGCATCAATCCGAGATAGGTCAGTCCTGTGCAGATGGCATAGTGCGAGGTCTTGAACTCGCCCTGACTGAAATAGAGCATATAGAGCGTGAGCGCCGTAAAGCCCAACCCGTAGCCGAACTGTTCGACAAAGAGGCACGCACTGACAATCCACAGGCTGCCTGGTTGGGCGATGCTGAGATAGACATAGACGATGTCGGGCAGGGTGATGGCACAGACAAACGGCCAAAGCCAACGCTTCAGTCCGTCGCGACTGGCGAGCATTCCTCCCACGATACCCCCCAGCAAAAGGCCAATGAGTCCGACGGTGCCGTAAGCCAGTCCGAAAGCCTCCTTCGTCAGTCCCAGTCCGCCTTCCTCCATCGGTCGGAGCAGGAACGTGCTGGCCATCTTGGTGAGCATTGCCTCCGGGAAGCGGTAAAGCAGAAGGAAGAGGAGAACGAAGAAGATTTGCTTGAGAGGCACCTTGGTGAAGAACGAGGAGAGCATCTGCCACAATCCCCGTGCCACATCGGCTGCTGTCTGTCCCTCATTGTGGCGGTCGGCGGGCCGTGGCATGACAAAGCGGTGGTAGAGCCAGATGGCAATGAAGATGCCTGCCAATCCGAAGAAGATGAGGCTCCAGGTGAACGCCTTGCTGTCCGGGAAGTATTCCTGTAATTGACCTGCCGCCCACACGAGCACTCCCTGCCCGAAGATGACGGCGATGCGATAGAATGTGTTTCTGATGCCGACGAACCACGATTGGTCGTGGCTGTCAAGCTCTATCATATAAAAACCATCGGCAGCGATGTCGTGCGTGGCACTGGAAAAGGCCATGACGAAGAAGAAAAACATCGTGCCTTGAAACCAGAAGTCGGTAGTGACCGTGAACGCTACGCCAGCGAAAGCAGCGCCCAAGAGCAGTTGCATGGTGAGCACCCACCATCGTTTGGTTTTGAACAAATCGACGAAAGGACTCCATAGCGGTTTGATGACCCAAGGCAGTCCGAGCCATCCCGTATAGAGGGCTATCTCGGTATCGGTCATGCCCATTTCCATGTACATCACAACCGCCAATGTCATCACCACCACATTGGGCAGTCCTTCGGCGAAATAAAGTGTGGGTATCCACGCCCACGGGTTCTTCTTTTTCATTGAACTTTGAACTTTGTACATTGAACTTTGTGATTACCACGTAGGGACGCGGCGTACCTCGTCCGCAAACACGGGTTTCCTCTTTTGGCAGACTCGACGTACTGCGTTCCTACATCATTAGCGAGGTAATCACTTCCTCCTCTAAGGGGAGGGTCTGGGGTGGGGTCTTATTTATACACTTTCTTCACCTCTGCCCCTTGGTAGTAATGGAGTAGGATTTCATCATAGCGGTAGCCCTGCTCGCCCATCACGGCGGCACCTATCTGGCACAGACCCACACCATGGCCCCAGCCGGCTCCGGTGATGCGGAAACGCTGAGGCACGCCATCGGCCACATCGAAAGCATCGACCACAAACGCCGAACTAAGCAGGTGGGTTTTCGAGAGTGTGCGTCGTATCTCCAACTCCTTGCCGATGGTGAAGGTACGCTCGCTGCCTACGATTTTCAGTCGCACGATGCGTCCGCTCTTCCCTCGTTCTAATGGTTCGAGCGCAAGGATGTTCCCCAACCCGAGGTGGAGCTTTTCTTCGATGAGCGCAGCAAGTTCCTCTTGCGTGTATTCCACCGTCCACCGGTAGAAATCAGCCGTCTCGCGGTCATAGTCATTGAGCACCTGCCGCAGGATGGTTTTGTCTTGCGTATTGCAGAACGCATCGGGTGACGTGCGAATCCACCGGTCGGCGTCAGCAGCAGCCGTCAGTTGCACAGGCGCACCCTCACGCGCGTCTCTCACCGACTTCAGATAGCTCTTGGGCAGATTCTCCCAGCAATACTGAAATTCCTCGGTCACGCCGCCGCAGCACTTGCTGAAGCGCGCATCGCAAATGTCACCATCGGCATAGAGCACCTGGCCGCGTGTTGCCTTCACCGCCTCTACGACAACGGGCCTCGAAGCCTGAGTGATGCCTTGATAGCGCTGGCAATGATCATCGGCACACACGTCGAAGATGGTATGGTCTTCACGGTCGTACCATCTCACCAACTCATCCTCCTTGCGCACAAAGGAGAAGAAATGGTCGCCGCCGTCGGTCATCTGTTGCCGTTTCTTCATCTGCGCGAGCAACCAACTGCGCGAGATGACAGCGTGTGCTTTGAGCAGTTCGGCAGATGATGAGGCGCTCATCTCGCTGCTGATGACGCTGGTGAGATAGGTCTCCACAGCCACCTCGTTGATGGCGCATATCTGTCCGGCATCGACCACCAGTCGGAGTGTGCCGAGAAATGTCTGTGTCTGTTGCCGCTGCCAGTGGAAATTGACACCAATGGTGACATCACTGATGGAGAAAGAGGCATCGGCAGACTTGGGCACGAAGGTCAGTTCACGATACTGGCTGCCCTGCCAGAGGATGCCCCCCTCTTGCAGTTGCACCGTCTGTGTGCCCTCTATCACTTCGCCCTTGGCCAGGAAGGGGGCGTTGAGCACAAAAGTGATTTGCTCGGCGCTCACGATGCCCACCGTCACTAAGGGTTCTTTTTTCAGCGGTGTCTCGGTCTGTGGTTTTGCAGCCCGATATGTGCGGATGTTCTCCACCCACGTCCGGAAATCATCAGGCGACATAGCCACCTCGCCGAGGATGCTGACCACATCGCGCATGGTGATGCGCTCAAAGTCATTCTGACGAGGAGTGATAATCAGTCCGGACATATCAAGGGCACCGGGACTCACCATCATCTGGCGGTCACCCGCAGCGCTGTAGCAGTCGGGACGGTGCTTGCGCCGTGGGAATATCACGGAGAGATAATCATCGCCGTCACGCCAAGCCACGATATTGATGTCGTTGATATCGAAAGGTGCGGGATTCGAGGTTTGTGTGGGATAGGTGGCATGGAGGACTGCGAACATCTCTTCGTCGGTATCGCGCTTACGTGAGCGGATGAGCAACGCCGGACAGGGATAGTCGGTGACGACGTAGATGCCCTCGTGGTCATTGAGCGCGACCACAGGCTCCAAATTACGGCTCAGCCGTTGCCATGCGGTCTGCAGGGGCAGCACCCCGGCGGTGCCGGCCTGGAAATGCAAATGGTCGGGAGCCGACGCACCACAATGTGGACCGTTGTAGAAGACCATCAGTTCGGGGTAATCGGTGAGCAGTCGGTGCATGACGCCATACTGCCCCACGATGGTCTGCGGTTGGTGTTTGCGTGCCGGAATGGTGTAATGTACGGGGAGGATAGGAAACGGATTGACCAATATGTCATACTTACCGTCGAATGACTTGACTATCTGCTGTTCAGGTCGGTTGGCAGCGCAGAGGAAACAGGGTCGCTCTGCTATCGAGCGGGCGTCAATCTTGGCACCGGTGGAAACCATGCGGGCCGGATTCCACTGCACCTTGAAGTCCATCATGGTGAGTTCACCGTCAGCGCCCGCATCTCCGGCATTCTCCATCAGGTCTTTTGTCTTCACTTTCTCCAAGTCGTCATAACGTTGGCGCGCATCGTCCCATCTGGCCAACTGACGTCGGAAGAAACGCGTCAGTGAGTCATCCTCCTCGTCATCGCCCTCGCCGCGGTTGAGCTGTTGACGTGCCGACAGTTCCATGGTGCGCAAGCGGTCTTTATAGAGGTTGTTGGCATTGACACGCTCGATACTGAGTGCGGCGTCACTATTGCCACCCCACCTGCGGCACAGATAGAGTTCGCTATAGATACGACCGATGCGGTACTGACGACTGAAAGCCAGACCGAGGGCATAATCTTCGCCGTAGGAGGTGTTGGGGAACTGTATGCGGCGTACGATAGGAGTAAAGAACGCCCGCGGAGCCCCCAGACCGTTGATGCGCAACGCGTTGTTGGGTCCGTTTTGGTCGGTCCATTCACGATGGTCTATCATTCCGGGAGGCAAGGTGTTGAGGTCGAAGTCGCACATCCGATACGACCCGATGACCATGGCCGCATTTTGCTTACGGAAGGCGTCAACCACCTGCAGCAACGTATTGGGCGAGGAGTAGAGGTCGTCGCTGTCGAGTTGAACAGCAAAGCGCCCGCAGCGGGAGTCGTTGACCGCCACGTTCCAGCAGCCACCGATGCCCAGATCGGTACGCTCGGGGATGATATGCACCAGTCGCTGGTCGCCATAGTCGTTGAGCAATTCCGTGGTGCGGTCGGTGGAGTGGTTATCCACCACGATGACATTATATTTAAAGGAGGCCTTCTGCGCCAAAGCCGAATCGACGGCATCGCAGATGGTGCGCTCACGGTTGAAGACGGGGATAATAACAGAAGCCTCAACGGGAAAATCCTCTTCATCGAAGTCGAGCGAGTGGTAACGCGCCGTATCGACCAAAGCACCCACTTCGGTCAGGTGTACCGTCACGGCCTGCTCCATCTCCACCTGCACCTCACGGTTGCGCGGATTGACGTAGTCAAACTGTTTCTCGCCCGACGCCCTCAGGTCTTGCTCGTGCTCTGTATAGAGATATTCATTGAGGTGGAACAGGCGTCCCTGACGACTAAGGTACAGACGGAGGTCGTAAAGACCGGCATATTGGTAATCGGGCAACTTCGCCTGACGGGCATAGGCTTGCAACCAACCCGTCTTCATCAACAACAGTGAACCGAAATCGAAGTCATCACGCAGGCTGCCCTCTTGATAGTCGATGACAGGATGTTTGACCACCTGTCCACCCTCCACTGAATAGTGGTCGGCATAAACCATGGCGGCATCGGTCTCGACAGCGGCACGAAGCCAGCGTGGGAGAGCGTACAAGCCTAAATGAAATTCCGTGGTTTTCAGCCCGACAAGCACATAGGGAGAAACGGCGGTCTCAGCGATGGTCTTCATGGCAGTCGTTGACAGCAACGAGTCCATGACCAGCCATTGTGCACCTTCTGGCGCCAGGTTTTGGGTTGCGGTCTGCTCAGCCGTCATCAGCCAGATATACTGCACTTGTGGTATGCACCGCAAGTTAGCCACCATGTGTTTTGCCACGTACACATCATCGCAAGGAATAAAGATATCTGCCTTTTGTAACATAAACAATTCTTTTGATGCTGCGAAGATAGCGCATTTTTTCGTAATAAATGCCGCTTTTTGAAAAAAACTGTTTCACCGATTGTTTTTTCCGATTTTTATTTCTATTTTTGCACCCGTAAGTGGATGCCATCACTCCAGACACTTGAGCAGAATGAAATGAGAAAAGTCCTTTCTATTACTTTTAAAGTTATATTGCCATTGCTCTTCGGCGGTGCCATCCTCTATTGGATGTACCGCAACTTCGACTTTCAGAAGATAGACACGGTGCTGTGGCATGAGATGGATTGGACCTGGATGATACTGTCCTTCCCTTTCTGCATTCTCGCACAAGCCTTCCGCGCCATCCGCTGGCGCCAGACTCTTGCCCCCGTGGGCGAGCATCCCCGTCTGTCTTCCTGTATCAATGCCATCTTCGTGTCGTATGCCGCCAGCCTGGTGGTGCCCCGTGTGGGTGAGTTTACCCGCTGCGGCATTCTCAAGCGGCAGGACGGGGTGTCGTTTTCGAAGGCTTTGGGTACGGTGGTGACCGAGCGTGCTGTGGATATGCTCATCATGTTGCTGATGACGGGGGTGGCCTTGGTGGTACAGATGCCCGTGCTCAACAATTTCTTCAGCACCACGGGCACACGCCTGGACAGTATCTTCGACCGTTTCACCACCACCGGCTATCTGGTCACAGCCTTGTGCGCCTTAGCCGCCCTGGTGCTGGTCTTCATCTTGGTGCGCAAGTTGACCATTTATAATAAGGTGAAAGATGTCTTACACAGTTTATGGCAGGGCGTGGCGTCTTTGCGGCATATCCAAGGCGTAACCTTATACCTCTTTTATTCGTTGGCCATCTGGGTCTGCTATTTTTTGCATTATTACCTGACATTCTTCTGTTTTGACGCCACCGCCCATCTCTCTTTGGGTTGCGCCTTCGCGTCGTTTGTCGTGGGTAGCATTGCCGTCATCGTCCCCACCCCCAATGGTGCCGGCCCCTGGCACTTCGCCGTGAAATCGATGTTGATTATATATGGTGTACAGAGCGACGCTGCCCTTTATTTCGTGCTCATTGTCCATACCGTGCAAACGCTCCTGCTCATCGTCATGGGCATTTGGGGCTGGGCAGCACTGAGCATGAGCAAAGTAAAAGTAAAAAAGTAAAAAGGTAAAAAAGTAAAAAGGTAAAAAAGGTAGAGCCCTCAACTCCAAACCCTCAACCCTCAAAACCCTCAACATTAAAATAAATACTATGAGTGAAATCAAAAATCTGCAACCTGAATGCATCTGGCGCAATTTCGATGCGCTGACACAGGTGCCACGTCCTTCAGGACATCGTGAGAAAGTACAGCAGTTTTTGCTGGAGTTTGCCAAGAATGCTGGCGTAGAAGCCTTCCAGGACCCTGCCGGCAACATCGTGATGCGCAAGCCCGCCACACCCGGCATGGAAGACCGCAAGACCGTCATCCTGCAAGCTCACATGGACATGGTGCCCCAGAAGACGAAAGAGAGTACACACTGTTTCGAGACCGACCCCATTCAGACATGGATAGACGGTGAGTGGGTGAAAGCCAAAGGTACTACCCTCGGAGCCGATGATGGTCTGGGCATCGCCGCCATCATGGCTGTGATGGAGGACAAAGACCTAAAGCACGGTCCGATAGAAGCACTATGCACCGCCGATGAAGAGTCAGGTATGTTTGGCGCCAACGACCTACCCGCCGGAGAACTGTCAGGCGAGATTCTGCTCAACCTCGACACCGAGACCGAGGGTGAGATGATTATCGGCAGTGCCGGCGGCCTCGACATCACCGCCACAATGGAGTACAAAGAGGCAGACACCGACCCCGACGACGCAGCCGTGAAAGTGACGCTGAAAGGTCTGCGCGGCGGCCACTCTGGTCTGGAAATCGGCGAAGGTCGAGCCAACGCCAACAAACTGATGGCACGTTTCGTGCGCAGTGCCATCAGCGAGAACGATGCCCGTCTGGCCACGTGGAACGGCGGCAATATGCGCAATGCCATCCCCTTCGAATGCGAGGTGGTGCTCACCCTGCCCAAAGAGAATGTAGAGGCGGTGAAAGTGGCTGTGGCCGACTGGTGCGAACTGTTCAACGAGGAATACAAGGGCATAGAGAGCGGCATCGAGTTCTTCGCCGAAGAGGTGGAGACACCGAAGACGGAGGTGCCCGAAGAGATACAAGACAATGTGGTGAATGCCATTTATGCCTGTCACGACGGTGTCATCCGTTATATCCCCTCTATCCCCAACATCGTGGAGACCTCTTCTAATCTGGCTATCGTCAACATCGGCGGCGGCAAGGCTGCGGTGAAAATCCTCGCCCGTGGTGCCTCTGAGAGCATGAAAGAATACTTGGCCGAGACCATCGAGAGCTGTTTCAACATGGCGGGCATGAAGGTGGCTTTCAGCGGTGGTTACGGCGGCTGGAACCCCAATCCCGACAGCGAAATCGTGAAGGTGATGGCAGGTATTTACAAAGACCTGTTCGGCAACGAGCCGACCATTCAGGTGGTACATGCCGGACTGGAGTGTTCCATCATCCTGAGTAAGTACCCCGGCTTGGACATCTGCTCGTTCGGCCCCACCCTGCTCTCGCCCCACACCGCCAACGAACGTGCCCATATTCCCAGCGTCCCGAAGTTCTGGGAATTCCTCAAAAAGACATTGGAAGAGATTCCCGTTAAATAATTCTAAACCTCTGAATTCTATCGGATTACCGCTTTGGTAATCCGATTTTTTGCTGTTATTGCAAATGTTTTTTCCATCATCATATTCGAAAGGCATAAAAAATAAATCAATTTATTTTGTTCTGCTCTCTATTTTTCGTAACTTTGAATAAGATAGGCTGCATCTCAAAAATAAAAATGAAAAAAAGTATTTTTCATTTTGTATTTCACTCGATTTGCACTATCTTTGGATAAGTTACTCCATCTCGGCATAAAAAAAAATCAATTTATTTTGTTCTGCTCTCGATTTTTCGTAACTTTGCAACCGAAATCAAATCATTCACTTTTTTTATGGACGATTATCACCCGGAAAACTGTAATTTGTAACGCAGAGGCCGTGCTTCAGAAGCCGAGCCTCCGCACTAAACCTTATTTTGGAGGCCAAAGCAAATGAAGACGTATTGGAACACGACCAACGGACTGACCAAACTCGATGAGTGGCAGCCGAACTGCTGGATACAGGTTACCTGTCCCACGGAAGAAGACCAGCGCGAGCTGGAGAAAAGATTTTCCATCCCCGATTACTTCATGTCAGACGTCAGCGATACCGACGAGCGTGCCCGTTATGAGTACGACGACGGTTGGATGCTGATTATCTTGCGTATCCCCTACGTGAAGGAGATACGGTCGCGCACACCCTACACCACCGTGCCGCTTGGTATCATCCACAAACGTGATGTGACCATCACGGTGTGCTACTATGAGACCAACATGATGATTGACTTCGTGTCGTTCCAACAAAAGCGCGGTGAGGGTTTCACCGACTATGTGGACATGACCTTCCGCCTATTCCTCTCCTCGGCGGTGTGGTACCTGAAACGACTGAAACAAATCAGCAGCCTTATCGACAAAGCCAAGCGCAACCTGGACCACGACATCAACAACGAGTCGCTCATCGGATTGTCACGCCTGCAAGACTCTCTCACCTATTTCATTACCTCTATCCGTGGCAATGAAAACCTGCTCGCCAAACTGAAATTCAAGTTGCAAGTGGACGAATTGGATGCTGACCTGATTGAAGACGTCAACATCGAGATGAGTCAGGCCCGCGAGACAACTAACATCTACTCCGACATTCTCGAATCGACGATGGACACCTATTCGAGCATCATCAACAACAACATGAACACGGTGATGCGTACACTCACCTCTGTGTCGATTATGATGATGTTCCCCACGTTGATCGCCTCCCTGTTCGGCATGAACCTCATCAACGGCATGGAGAACAATCCCGTTGGATTCCCGGTGGCCATGCTCATTTCTGTATTCGTTTCGGCCGCAATTTGGTGGCTTTTCAGGCACAAAAGGCTCATTTAGACACTTTTTTTTAAAAAAAACAATATATTTTTAGGTCATTTCATTTTTTTTCCATAAGTTTGCATTTTGTAAAGTGTGAGCAGGCGCATTTGTGCCTATACCTGCCGCACGCGTACCTGATAGCAATAACCGAATCAATAACTAAAGCGTTACATGATGGACTCTCAAGAGAATGCCCTGATACAGGGAACACCAGAAGAAGAGAAAAAAGTAGAAGAAACCGCTCAGGAAGTGAAGCAAGAGGCTCCCGCTGAAGCAGTGGAAGAAATCGAAGCCGTGGTAGAAACCCAAGAGGATGCCGTAGCACCAGCCGAGACTGAGGATGTTGCAGAGGAGGCTGCTCCCGCTGAGGAGGCTGCCGCCGAAGAGGCTCCGGTTGAGGAAGCACCTGCTGAGGAAGCTGCTGCCGAAGAGGCTCCCGCTGAGGAAGCACCTGCTGAGGAAGCTGCCGCCGAAGAGACTCCCGCTGAGGAGGCTCCGGTTGAGGAGGCTGCCGCCGAAGAGGCTCCGGTTGAGGAAGCACCCGCTGAGGAACCTGCCACAGAAGAGGCTCCCGCTGAAGAGGCTCCCGCTGAAGAACCTGCGCCCCAAAAGGTCTATGCCAATAAGGAGGAGGTGCTGGAGCGTGTGAAGGAGCTGGCTCACGGCGAAGAAACTCCCGACAAGGAGGAAGTGGACCACCTGAAGACCATCTTCTACAAGATGCACAATGCTGAGCGTGAAGCCCAGCACAAGGAGTATCTCGACAATGGTGGTGACCCTGAGGCCTATCAGGCTGCCCCCGACCCAGTAGAAGAAACCTTCAAGGCCGAGATGGGACTCATCAAGGAGAAGAGAGCCCAGGCATTCCTTCAGATGGAGAAAGAAAAGGAGGACAATCTGCAACGCAAGCTCGCCATTATCGAGAAAATCAAGAATATGGCCACTTCGCCCGAAGAGGCCAACCGTTCCTATCAGGAATTCAAGCGCTTGCAGCAAGAGTGGAAAGAAATCAAGGCTGTGCCCGCAGAACGCGCCAATGAACTCTGGCGTTCGTATCAGCATAATGTGGAACAGTTCTACGACCTGCTGAAACTCAACAGCGAAGCCCGCGAATACGACTTCAAGAAAAATCTGGAGATGAAGACACGCATCTGCGAGGCCGCCGAACGTCTGGCCGAGGAGAACGATGTCATCAGCGCCTTCCATCAGTTGCAAGAACTGCACCAGCAGTACCGTGAGACTGGCCCTGTGACCAAAGAACTGCGCGAGGAGATTTGGGCACGCTTCAAAGCCGCCTCGACCGTTATCAACAAGCGCCATCAACAGCACTTTGAGGAACTCCGCTCTAAAGAGGAGGAGAATCTGGCTCGTAAGACTGCACTCTGCGAAAAAGTTGAGGCTATCATCGCCGAGGAGAACAAGAGTGCTGCCGACTGGGAACGTCACACCCGTCAGATTATCGAGTTGCAGACCGAATGGAAGACCATCGGTTTCGCACCGCAAAAAATGAATGTGAAAATCTTCGAGCGCTTCCGTGCCGCTTGCGATGATTTCTTCGGTCGCAAGACACAATATTTCCGCGACATGAAAGCCCAATTTGCGGAGAACGCTGAGAAGAAACGCACACTGGTTGCCCGTGCACAAGAGTTGCAAGACAGCACCGATTGGAAATCGACCTCCGACAAGCTTATCGCACTCCAGAAAGAATGGAAGACCATCGGCACCGTGCCCAAGAAACTGGGCGACCAACTGTGGAATGACTTCCTCAGCGCTTGCAACAAATTCTTCGAGGCCCGCAATGCTGCCAATGCCGGCACACGCAACGAGGAACGCGAGAACCTGGCCAAGAAACGTGATATCATCGCACGTCTGAAGGCGATTGCAGAGGAGCCGGGTGACGACGTGCGCGACACCATCCACGAACTGGTGGAGGAATACCAGTCAATCGGTCACGTGCCTTTCCGTGAGAAGGACAAGCTCTACAAAGAATATCATGAGGTGCTCGACAAAATTTACAAAGAGCTGAATATCAGTGTCAACCGCCGCAGACTCGACAATTTCCGCAGCAACCTTAAGAATGCAGCTGAGAAAGGTGGAGGTTCACTCGACAACGAGCGCACACGTCTGATGCGACGCTATGAGTCACTCAAACAGGAGATCCAAACCTACGAAAACAATATCGGATTCCTGAGCGTGAGCAGCAAGAAAGGCAACAGCCTGATTGATGAAATGAACCGCAAGGTGGATAAGCTGAAAGATGACCTGAAGCTGGTCTATGACAAGATCAAAGCCATCGACGAAGCAGCGAAACAAGAAGAGAAGGCTGAAGAGGAAGAAAACTAATCCATCAGATACGGCGCGGGATTCACGAAGGTGAGTCCCGCGTTTATGTTTCCGCTTCGTGGGTTTCGTGGACAATATACCCCTCTTTTTCATAGTATTTGGCCGTTTCGTGGATATTTTTTGAAAAAACTTTCAAAAAAATTTGGAAGTTTCAAAAAATGTCCTTACCTTTGCAGTCGCAATTAGGGAATTGTGAATCACATTGGGATATGGTGTAATGGTAACACTACAGATTCTGGTCCTGTCATTCTTGGTTCGAGTCCGAGTATCCCAACGCAGAGAGACATCTTTTCGGAGATGTCTCTTTTGCGTTATATGAAGCTTGCGAACAATGATTATTATTTCACCATGGACTATACATCAAAGAGCAGGAATACTTTGACTAATGTCCTTTAACTTCTCTAACTTCCTTAACTTCTTTAACTTCTTTAACTTCTGAAAGTTGAGTCAAATTATTTTAATTTCTTTCCTGAATATGACACGAAAGAGCCATGTGCAGAATAGCTACCAAACAGTCTGACAAAGATAAAAAAAACAAAAAATTTGGTTTTTCGCTCGCTTAATCGTACCTTTGTGCAAAAATTTGAGAATCATCATTTTTCATGGACGAAACAAAGAAATTAGTACGCTACATTACCAAGGGAATACAAGAGAAAAAAGGGCGCGGCATCGTAGTGGCCGACCTGAGTAAAATCGACGGCACCATCTGCCGCTATTTCGTGATATGCGAGGGCAACTCCCCCCTGCAGGTGGAGGCCATCACCGACTCGGTGACCGACACCGTGCGCGAGAAACTGGGTGAGAAACCGACACGCGTAGTGGGTTTGGAAAACGCCGTATGGGTGGCCATGGACTATGTGGATGTGATGGTACACATCTTCGTGCCCGACATGCGCTCATACTATGATTTGGAAACGCTCTGGCAAGACGCGAAACTGACCACCATTCCCGACATCGACTAAAACTATTATTTTATGGCAATGGATAATAATAAGAATAACAAGAACAACAAGCCTAATATGCCCAAGTTCAACCTCAGTTGGATTTACATCATCATCCTTGTGGCATTAGGCATTTTTTGGTACACTGGCGGCAGCAACTCTCCCGACGGGCTGAGCCGCGATGCCACATACGCTAAATTCATTGAATATGTGGACAGCGGATGGGCACAGGAAATCGTCGTCAACTCAGAAGAAAAGACGTTGAAGATGTATGTGCAGCCCGAGCATATCCGCGACGTGTTTGACGCCGGCACCGACAAGGTCGGCTCTAAGCCTTATATCAACGTTGAATTCGGTTCGGTAGATAAGCTGGAAGAAGTGCTCGCCGAAGCGAAGAAGAATGAGAAATTCAACGGTAACCTCAGCTATGAGAACAAACACGGCAGTGGTCTGTTGGACATCCTCCTCAACCTGGCTCCGCTTATCTTCTTCATCGCCATCTGGATCTTCCTGATGCGTCGCATGAGCGGAGGCGGCAGTGGAGGCGGTGTCTTCAGTGTGGGCAAGAGCAAGGCCAAATTGTATGAGCAGGGCAACGAACTGGGCATCACATTCAAAGATGTGGCTGGCCAGGAAGGTGCCAAGCAAGAAGTGCAGGAGATTGTTGAATTCCTGAAAAACCCGCAGAAATACACAGACTTAGGCGGCAAGATACCCAAGGGTGCCCTGTTGGTAGGCCCTCCGGGTACAGGTAAGACGCTGTTGGCCAAGGCCGTGGCGGGAGAGGCCGGCGTGCCTTTCTTCTCGATGAGCGGCAGTGACTTCGTGGAGATGTTTGTAGGCGTGGGAGCGTCACGCGTCCGCGACTTGTTCCGTCAGGCGAAAGAGAAATCACCGTGCATCATCTTCATCGATGAGATTGACGCTGTGGGACGCGCCCGCAGCAAGAACCCCGCCATGGGTGGCAACGACGAGCGTGAAAACACCCTCAATGCGCTGCTCACCGAGATGGACGGTTTCGGCACCAACAGCGGTGTCATCATTTTAGCGGCCACCAACCGTGCCGACATGCTCGACAAAGCTCTGTTGCGTGCTGGACGTTTCGACCGTCAGATCAATGTGGACCTGCCCGACCTCAATGAGCGTAAAGCGATTTTCGAAGTCCATCTGAAACCCGTCAAGATAGACGACAGCGTGGACGTGGAACTGCTGGCACGCCAGACCCCGGGATTCTCGGGTGCCGACATCGCCAACGTATGCAATGAGGCGGCCCTGATTGCTGCCCGTCGCGACGCCACCGCCGTCAGCAAACAAGACTTCCTCGATGCCGTTGACCGCATCATCGGCGGTCTGGAGAAAAAGACCAAGGTGATGACGGCCCAAGAGAAACGCGCCATCGCCCTGCACGAAGCGGGTCACGCCACCATCTCATGGTTCTGTGAGCATGCCGCACCCCTCATCAAGGTGACCATCGTACCGCGCGGTCGTGCGTTAGGAGCTGCTTGGTATCTGCCCGAAGAGCGACAAATCACGACCAAAGAAGCCATGCTCGACGAGATGTGTTCGCTGATGGGCGGCCGTGCAGCTGAGGAGTTGTTCATCGGTCAGATTTCCACCGGCGCGATGAACGACCTGGAGCGTGCCACCAAGAGCGCTTACAGCATGATTGCCTATGCTGGTATGAGCGACCGACTGCCTAACATTTGTTATTACAACAACCAGGAATACCAATTCCAACGCCCCTACTCCGAGACGACTGCCAAGGTCATCGACGATGAGGTGCTGAAGATGGTCAACGAGCAATATGACCGTGCGAAGAAGATACTCTTGGAGCATCAGGAGGGTCACAATGCGCTGGCCGAGATGCTCATCCGCAGCGAGGTGATCTTCGCCGAGGATGTGGAGAAGATTTTCGGCAAACGCCCATGGGTGAGCCGTTCACAGGAGATTCTTGAGGAAGAAGAAGGGGAAAAAGGAACAGAAACCCCCACCCCGGCCCTCCCCGAGTAAAAGGCCCCCAACCATAGCCCCCACCCCGACCCTCCCCTCGGGGAGGGAGTTGTTACTATATTTATTCTATAGATACTATAAAAACTATAGTTACTACAAATACTATAGACACTATATTATTCAAAAAAAAAGGAATGACAGAAAAACAGAAGAATCTGATAGTGAGAACCATCACGGGGGTGCTCTTTGTGGCAGCCCTCGTGACTTGTTTTTTGAAACCCATCGCCATGGTGTTTCTCTTTGCCCTCATCACCGGACTCACCATCTGGGAGTTTACGGGACTGGTGAACAAAGACGAGTCCATCAAAACCAACCGTTTTATCTGCACGGCTGCCGGTGTCTATCTCTTCCTTGCCGTGGCGGGGTTCTGCACTGGCTTCACCCCGTCGCACTCGGTTACGCCAACCGCCCTGTTTATCCCCTATCTGGTCACCATCATCTACTTGATGGTGTCGGAACTGTTTCTGATGGAGAAAAACCCCGTACACGACTGGGCTTATACGATGTTAAGTCAGATGTATATCGCCCTGCCCTTCTCCACCATCAATGTCCTCGCTTTCCAAGACACACCCGACGGAGCCGTTTACAATTACCTCTTGCCCCTGAGCGTCTTCATCTTCCTCTGGGTGAACGACACCGGCGCATACTGCACTGGCTCGCTGTTCGGCCGTCATAAACTCTTCCCCCGCGTCTCTCCCGGCAAGAGTTGGGAGGGATGCATCGGTGGTGCCGTGTTCGTCATCATCGCCGCTGTGGTCATCAGTTGTCTAAGCGGAGAGTCCTCGCCCATCACCACCGGCGTGTGGATAGGTTTGGGCTTGGTGGTCGTGGTGTTCGGCACATTAGGCGACCTCGTTGAGTCGCTCTTCAAACGCACCTTGGGCGTGAAAGACAGCGGCAACATCCTGCCCGGACACGGTGGCATGCTCGACCGTTTCGACTCATCACTCATGGCCATTCCCGCCGCAGTGGTGTATTTCTATACCCTGTCGATACTCTGAACATTGAGCTCCCAACTCCCATGAACATTTAGAATGCGTATGTTTTTCATCTTCTTTGCCCTCTTGCTGTTCGGCGGCCTGGCCTATGTGCTGTGGCACATCTGGTGCGTGCTTCCCTTTACCAAGGGCATCAAGTGGTGCATCATCGCCATTCTCGTGATGTGCTTCGCCATGATGTTCCTCAACTTCCGACTCACCGACAGCATGCCATTGGGGTTGGCTTCATGGGTTTATGACATCGGTTGGTCGTCCATCTTCGTTTTACTTTACTTGTTCATCACCTTTCTGGTGCTCGACTTAGGCCGATTGGTGAGGTTGGTACCTAAGGCATGGCTGTATCACAACGGCATCACTGCGGGCGTCATCTTCGTGCTCATCGCCGGGTTATTCATCTACGGCAACATCCACTACAACAACAAATACCGTGAGACGGTGAACCTGACCACCAAGAAGCCCCTCAGCAGTCAGAAACGCATCGTGATGGTGAGCGACTTGCATTTAGGTTATCATAACCGCCGTGCCGAGTTGGAACGGTGGATAGACCTCATCAATGCGGAGCAACCCGATATGGTGTTCATCGCAGGCGACATCATCGACATGAGCATCCGCCCCCTGAACGAAGAGAAGATGGCCGAGGTTTTCCGTCGTTTGAAAGCGCCCGTCTATGCTTGTCTGGGCAATCACGAATACTTCAGCGGAGAACCCTCCGCACAACGGTTTTATGATGAGGCGGGCATACACCTCTTGCGCGACACCGCCATAGTGGTCGATGATGTGTGTATAGTGGGACGTGACGACCGCACCAACCGACACCGCAAGGCGTTGGCCGACATCATGAAATCGGCCGACACCACCCGCTATACCGTCCTTCTCGACCACCAGCCCTATCACTTGGAGGAGGCAGAGCAGTGCGGCATCGACTTCCAATTCAGCGGCCACACCCACTACGGTCAGGTGTGGCCCATCTCATGGATCACGGATGCCACCTATGAGTGTGCGTTCGGACCCTGGCAGCGCGGCGACACCCGATACTACATCAGCAGCGGCCTGGGGCTCTGGGGCGGCAAATACCGCATCGGCACCCGCTCGGAGTATGTGGTGGCAGAATTAGCCCCCTCCCGAACCCTCCCCGAGGGGAGGGACTCTCAATGAATACAGATTTACTCATTTAATGATATCATCTTAATAAGACACATACCCCGCTGGTATCTACGCTCTCCCCTCGGGGAGAGATGGAAAGGGGGCTTTTATCATGCAACAGCGACATCAAGACAGACAGCAATACTTCAACGAATTGGCCGCAACCTCGCGCGACTATTACCTCGACTACCTGCGTCCGCACGTGACGCTGGACGCCTCGACCCGTGTGTTAGAGATTGGCTGCGGCGACGGGGGCAACCTGCTGCCTTTTGCCGAGTTAGGTTGCCAGGTCACTGGACTGGATCTGAGCGCCGTCCGCATCGAGCAGGCCAAGGCTTTTTTTGATGCTGCCGGTCAGCAAGGCACATTCTTCAGTCGCAATTTCATCGAGGCCGACAAGCCCGAGAGCGAAGCCGAACGCTACGACCTGGTGCTCATCCACGATGTCATCGAGCACATTGAACCGCCCTATAAGCCGGATTTCTTCACCCATATCAAACCCTTTCTCAAGCAGGATGGCCTCATCTTCTTCGGCTTTCCCGCTTGGCAGAATCCATTCGGCGGACATCAGCAAATCAGTCGTGGGCTGGCCTCGAAACTGCCGTGGTTGCATCTGTGGCCCAACCCCATGTACCGGGGCATGCTCCGTCTGAGCGGCGCCTCACAAGGGTGCATCGACGAACTGATGAGCATCAAACGCTCGCGCATGCCAGTGGAGAAGTTTGAACGGTTGGCTCATGAGACGGGCTATACCATCATCGACCGCACATTGTGGTTCATCAATCCGCACTACAAGCAGAAATTCGGATTGAAACCCCGTCTGTTATGGCGTCCCCTCGCACGCATCCCCTGGCTCCGCAATTTCTACACCACCTCGGCGTTCTACCTGCTGAAAATCACATGATTTCTTATAGTTTCCACAGTCTGAAAAACGAAATGTAATACAAAAAGTACATTACCATGAAAAAGTTTTATTTTACACTCTTCATCGCCTTAATGTGCGCAGTGAGCGTCAAGGCATTCGACCCTGTAAAACAATGGGGACAACTGAAAGTCGTAGGTACTCAACTGTGTAGCGAAAGCGGTGAACCCGTGGTGCTGCGCGGCGTGAGTTTCGGCTGGCACAACATCTGGCCGCGGTTTTATAACAAGAAAGCCGTGAAATGGCTCAAGCAGGACTGGCACCCCACCGTGATACGCGCCGCCATGGGCGTATCGACCGTCGAGGACCACTATTTAGACAACCCCGAGTTTGCCCTGCAGTGCATCGAACCGGTCATCAAGGCCGCCATCAAGAACAACCTCTACGTTATCGTCGATTGGCACTCGCACGAGATGCACACCGCCGAGGCCGTGAAGTTCTTCGGTTACATCGCACAGAAATACGGCAAACATCCCCACGTGATTTACGAGCTCTACAACGAGCCGGTCAACGACTCTTGGGAGTCGCTGAAAGGCTATGCCCGTGAGGTGATTACGGAGATACGCCGCCACGACCCCGATAACATCATCCTCATGGGCTGCCCCCATTGGGACCAAGACATCCACCTCGTGGCCGACAGTCCCTTGACGGGCTTCACCAACCTCATGTACACCGTCCACTTCTATGCCGCCACACACCATCAAGAGTTGCGCGACCGCATGGTCGATGCCATCAACCGCGGCGTGCCTGTGTTTGTGAGCGAGAGTGCCGGCATGGAAGCCTCTGGCAATGGTCCGCTCAACCCTGTGGAGTGGCAGGCATGGATTGACTGTATGGAGCAGCACAAGGTGAGTTGGGTGACGTGGTCGCTCTCCGACAAAGACGAGACCTGTTCGATGCTTCTTCCCCGTGCCACCGCCACCGGCCCATGGAAAGATGATGTCATCAAGAAATCGGGCAAGATGCTCCGGGATTACCTCCGGAAATATAACCCGTAATAAGACATTGATACGACCGAAAAGTTGCCGCAAACGGCTTTTTGCTTCGCACGCTGCTTGAATGCGTCCGCAAAGGCACGCGTCACCGCCTGTATCACTTCAGACATGGGCGTCACACCTGCTCCAGATGTCTTCAGCGACTTGGCCTCCGACAGCAGCGCATCGGCACCCTGTACCGGCACCGTCGCGCCCTCGCGGTCATTCAGCTCGTCCACATCCTCCGCACCGCTGTCATACCGGGGGTCGTCAGGGTTATAGTACATCTGTATCAGCTCACGCAGACACACCGCCAGCTTCTCCACCGTCCACTCCTGCTCACCCTTGCGCAGTAGCAGGGCGGCCACATGGGGCTTATAGCCGCTGCGCTGCAGCAGACGCACACCATCCGCATAGTTACGCCGAGGCACATCCCTGTCAAGCCACTTCATCGCAGCCGCCCTGCACTCAAAATAATTCTTCGTCAGTTTCATACTCACAAAGATAGCGTTTCCATCCTTCACACGAAAGGACAATAAAATTACGGGAGCAGAACCACAAATTCCACTCCCGATATCTCAACGTTCAACATTCAACGTTCAACGTTCAACATTCAACATTCAACGTTCAACATTCAACGTTCAACGTTCAACGTTCCACGTTCCAAGTACCTCACCCTGCAGCCGTCAGGATATTCTCCGTGTCGCCCTCATACACAAAGGCGCGAGGCGTGTTATACTGAAATCGCAGCGTCGTCTGGTTCCGCTCCGTGCACGATGCGCCCGTCGCAGCACCGTCGCTGTCAGGAGCCAGCTTCGCACCGTGCCACTTGTCGCCCATCAGATACCACTCACCGTTGTTGTCCTGCACGATGAAGAACATCTTCCTGCCCTTCACCGCATTCATAAAGCCGAGGCTTCTTTCGAGGCACAGCACGGTGGTTCAGATCGCACGCTGCCGTCGATTTCCTTGTTGTCGATGTAAAGCTGTATGGTCCGTTTGGTGGTTTTGTTTATAGCCATTATTTGTTTTATTATTATTTTTTTTATTTTATTATTATTTGTTTTTTATTGTCCGAAAAGTGTTATATTTGCATCGACTAATAACTATAGAAATGAAAACGTTTTTTATCGTACTCATCCTTTTGTGCGTGATTACATCACAATGGGATATCCTTATAGGATTAGCCATGATAGGCATCTACTTCTGGTGTACAAAGGATAAGGGTGGGCACGGAGGATTCCCTACCATGCGTCATTGACTTCCCCTCTTCACTATCTTCATCCGGTCTATCTGCTTCAGCACCGCGTCTGTGGTCTTGTCACCGTAATACTCACCGGCGATGTCGGCCAACTGCTCGATGTCTTTTTCCAACTGGCTGTCAAACCAGTCCTTCGGCTGGCGCACCAATGCGCCACTCCTTACTCGCGTATGCGGGTTCTTAGACCCGCGCATCAACTGACCGTCACGTCTCACATAGCCGCGCCCCACACCGTAGGCCACATACACGCCATAGCGCACCATGCGAAACGACACACGGTGCACCTCGCCGTCGCTCCTGTCCACAGGGCTGCTTGTTCCCAACTGGCTACGCAGACCGCCCGAGAAGGGGCGCGTCATCATGCTCACATTCGCCCGCAGACGCTGACGCTCATCTTTCGCCCATTGCGCCACACGTGCATTATACTCTTGCGCATCCATCGTCATCCCCTCCTTGCCAGTTCATACTCCACCCGCGTCAGTTCCTCCGTCAGCGAGGCTATCTGCCGCTCTGTCTTCACCCGAAGCGGACAGTCCGGCATCACATTCTCCACACCGCACGCCGTCGGCTGCTGATAGCGCAGCAGATTGCGCTTACGAGTCAGCTGTGTCACTATCGACCTGCGCCGCACGCGCAACCGCTCCGTCGGCAGTTCCGACAGACTGCCATCTGCACCCTGTGCGTCGTGCTCCTGTCCCTTGGCTGTCGCGCCACCCGGCTTCAACGCTTTCAACTGCTCACCCGTCGGCACCTCACCACGCTCGTCATAGCCACGGCGCAGTTTCCACAACTCATCCATATACGATGTCAGACTGTCCATCTCCGCCGACAACCGCTGACGCTCCGCCTTCACCTCTGCCTCGTTGCCCTCACCCAAGGCTCCGCGGCATAAGGTGAGTTGGGTGACGTGGTCGCTCTCCGACAAAGACGAGACCTGCTCGATGCTGCTGCCCCGCGCCACCGCCACCGGTCCGTGGAAAGACGACGTCATCAAGAAGTCGGGCAAGATGCTCCGCGACTACCTGCGGCGGTACAACCCGTAATAAGACATTGGCACACCCGAAAAGTTGCCGCAAACGGCTTTTTTCACCCATTTGCGGCAACTTTTCCACCCGATATTTTGCCGCAAATGTGCAAAGCCGGCCGAGAATAAAAACAATGCATCTGTAGCTAAAGAATATGCTCACGCTACAGTATGGGCTTTTACTCGCCAAAACGAAAGCGCCACCCCGAAGTTTTCCGGGGTGGCGTTTTGATTTGACTATAGCCAACGCTCAATGTTCAACATTCCTACATGGCCATTGCCTTTTCTGCTTTCTCCTCCAACGCAGCCTTGATATAGGCATTGATAGTCAGACCGGCTTGTTTGGCAAGCATGGCTATCTGCCGGTGTATTTCTGGAGTAAGCCTCACATTCAACACCCCGGAATAACTTTTGTCGGGTTCTATGCCTTCGTCAGCGCAATAAGCCAGATAATCATCGACAGCCTCATGAAAAGCGTCTGTCAACTCTCTAACGCTCTCACCCTCGAAATTCACAAGCCCTCGAATGCCTTCCACCTTTCCAAAAAACACATTGTCCGCCTCGCTAAAAGAGACCGACCCTATATAACCTTTATAAGATAACGTGTTCATACACTTTCCTCCTCTGATTAAATCAAACCTTCTTTCTTTAGTTCCTCAAGCACTTGCCGCATGGCATATCCTTTTACGATATTTCCGGGATGCGGCTTGTGAAGCATGATAGGGTGTCTATCCTTGTTTTTAAAGATGATACGAGACCCTGACGTGCGGCCTTTATTGCCCTTTTCATATCCAAAGCCCTCTAACAGCCGCTGCATCTCATCGAACGTAAAGTCCGATGGCAATGTCAAGAAACGTGCTCTTAGTTTTTCTTTACTACTCATATCACTATAACTCGGTGCAAATGTAACTAAAAATCAGTTACACGCAAAATATTTTTGATATTTTTATGATAATTATAACCACACAATACCCCTTGTCCCCCTCTTAGAACTCTTAGAGGGGGGAGTTAGTTACCACGACAAGCACAATAATGGGTAAAGGGGAATCGTTCAATGTTTAAAGTTCATCGTCCTCTTCCCTCGCGCAGGTCTTTCACGCGCACGGCTTTGCCTTCACTGACGGGGAGGGAGCCTTTCTTGACGAGCTTGACACGCGGGGTGAGGAGGATCTCATCCTTGAGGGCACGTTGGATGTTACGCGTCATCTTCTGCAGTTCGGGATAGACATCCGATGCGATGTCGTCGATTTCCACTTCTACGGTCATGATGTCGTTGTCGTCCTCGGTGTCGAGGGTGATAAGGTAGTTGCTGGCCAATCCGGGGAACTGCACCAAGACCTTCTCCACCTGCATGGGGAAGACGTTGACACCCTTGATGATGAACATATCATCGGTACGACCCTTGATGCGGTCGATGCGACGGTGCGTGCGCCCACAGGGACACGGCTCGTTGATGATGCGCGTGAGGTCGCGCGTGCGGTAACGGAGGATAGGCATCATGGTACGGTCGAGCGTGGTGAGCACCATCTCACCCAGTTCACCATCGGGCACTGGCTCAAGCGTGTCGGGGTCCACAATCTCCACGATGTAGTTGTCCTCCCACAAGTGCATACCGTTTTGGTATTCGCACTCGAAGGCCACACCCGGACCGTTCATCTCGGTCATGCCGAACGAGTTGTAGGCTTTCACGCCCAACATACGCTCAATGCGGCGGCGCTGCTCCTCGGTATGGGGTTCGGCACCGATGAAGAGCGTGTGCAACTTCGTGTCTTTGGGGTCGATGCCTTCCTCGCGAAACACCTCAGCCAGACGGATGGCATACGAAGGGATGGCGTGCAGACAGGTCGTGCCGAAATTGCGGATGAACTGAATCTGCCGTTTACTGTTGCCCGCAGCCGCCGGAACCGTGGTGCAACCCAGTTTCTCTGCGCCATATTGGAATCCGAGACCACCGGTAAACATACCGTAGCCCGAGCTGTTTTGGAACACGTCGGTGTCGCGGCATCCCACCATATACATATTACGGGCAATCATATTGGCCCACGAGTCGATATCGTGACGGCTATAGACCACCACAATAGGAATGCCTGTGGTGCCCGATGTGGAGTGGATGCGGATAGCGTCTTTCATATCGCCGCCCACCAGTCCGAAGGGGTAGTTATTGCGCAGGTCTTGTTTCGTGGTGAAGGGGATTTTTCGGATATCATCCACCGTTTTGATACTGTCGGGCGTAATGCCGAGTTCACCGAGCCGTTGTTTGTAGAAAGGAGACCTGAGGCACACCTCGAGCGTGTCTCTGAGTTTCTTTGCTTGCAGTTCACGAAGCTGCTCTCGCGGCATCGTCTCCAATTCTGGTTGCCAATACTTTTCGTTCATAATTGTTATTATAGTTATATTGATTATAGTAGCTATAGAAACCTCTTACCTCTTACCTCTCACCTCTCACCTCTCACCTCTTACCTCTCACCTCTTACCCCTTACCTCTCACCCCTAAATACATCATTCGCGCGGCCTGCTCGGGAGCTATTTGGTTGCCGAGAGCGGTCTGCACCTCGTCATAGCCTTGGAGCATCTGCTCACGCTCGGGCTGACCCGGGAGCAGCAGTCCCAATTCGCGCCGGATATTCTCCACCTTGAAGGTGTCAGCCACCAATTCGGTGACCACCTCACGGTCGGCAATCAGATTGACCAAAGAGATGTATTTCACCTTGATGATGCGCTTGCGAAGAAAACTGATGAGCCAAGGCACGGGCGTCTCGTAGCACACCACCTGCGGCACGCCGAAGAGCGCCGTTTCGAGCGTGGCAGTACCACTGGTGACAAGTGCCGCCGTGGCATGAGAGAGCAACGGATAGGTGTCGTTGTGCACCACCGTCACGGGCTGTCCTTGGATATATGTGGCGTAATAATCGTCATCGATGGAAGGAGCACCCGCCAGCACCAATTGGTAGTCGCCAAACGACTGAGCTGCCTCAATCATCGCGGGCAGATTGTCCTTGATTTCCTGTTTCCGACTCCCTGCGAGCAGCGCGATGACAGGTCGCCGGTCGAGGTTGTTTCTTGAGCAAAATTGTTCGAAATTTTCAGCATATCCGCTCTTAAATTTTCTCACTTCATCAGCCGTGGGATTTCCCACATAGTGAATGGGATAATGGTGCTTTTGTTCGAAGAAAGGCACCTCGAAAGGCAGGATGGAGAAGAGTTGGTCCACATCGCGTTTGATGTTTTTGATGCGGTATTCTTTCCATGCCCATATCTTGGGTGAGATGTAATAAAAGACAGGCGTATGTAACTGAGAATGAACGTATTTAGCGATTTTCAAGTTAAATCCCGGATAATCCACGAGAATCACCACATCGGGTTTCCACTGCGCGATATCGTCCTTGCACTGGCGCAGATTGCGGAAGATGGTGCGCAAATGAAGGAGCACGGGTATAAAACCCATGTAAGCCATCTCACGATAATGGCGCACGAGCGTCCCCCCGACGGCCTGCATCAGGTCACCTCCAAGGAATCTGAAGTCAGCTTCACTGTCAATATTTTTCATCTCCTTCATTAAGTGCGACGCATGTAGGTCGCCGCTCGCTTCACCAGCTATGAGATAGTACTTCATTGTCAACTAATCACCTCGTCAATGTTCAATGATTGTATGGCCTCCATCGCCTCATAGGCGGTCACATCCATGCGGGTGGGTGTGATGGCGATATAGCCATGGTTGACCGCCCAGTTGTCGGTATCTGTCTGTTCGGGTTCGTCGTTGCTGTACATCCCGACCATCCAGTAATAGTCGTATCCACGAGGGTGATGCTCCTTGACCACCTCGCGCCCCCATGTGCCAAAAGCCATGCGACAGATTCTGACCCCGCGAAACGCCTCCACCACGGGGAAGTTAATGTTCAGGCACACCCCTTTGGGCAAACCCGACTGAAGCACCTTCGCCGTCATCTGTCGGATATAGGGGCGGAGCGGTTCAAAATCAGCATCGGCGCGGTAATCACAGATGGAGTATGCCACCGACGGGATATATTTCATGCATCCCTCCATGGTGACTCCCATCGTACCCGAGTAATGGGTGTTGACCGATGCATTGTCGCCGTGGTTGATGCCACCAATCACCATATCTGGGCGCCGTTCGGTACATAACTGACTGAGCGCCAGTTTCACGCAATCCACAGGCGTGCCATTGCTCACCCACACCTGCAGTCCCTCTTCCTGCCGTTTCAGTTCCAGTCGCAACGGGTCGTTGGCAGTGAAGGCACAAGCATATCCCGAGCGCGCCGACTCTGGTGCGCAGACCAGCAGGTCGGCCATGTCGCGCAGCATCTCAATCAGGCAGTTGATTCCCTTTGCCTGATAACCGTCATCATTTGAAATAAGTATTAACGGTTTCTTATTTTTCATAAATTTATTCAATTTGCGTGCAAAAGTACGAAAAAACGTTTAAATAATCGGTTTCTCGCATTAAAATATGTAACTTTGCAGAAAAATTTATAGGAACAACTGTTCCCTGCGATATCAAAATGCACATTTTATCATCGCACAACCAACAAAATGTAAGGAAAAAGATTAGAAAGATAACCGAATGGGAAAAATTATAGCATTAGCCAATCAAAAAGGCGGTGTAGGCAAGACGACGACAGCCATCAATCTGGCAGCATCACTGGCCACCCTTGAGAAAAAGGTGTTAGTGATAGACGGCGACCCTCAGGCAAATGCATCAAGCGGTCTGGGCGTGGACGTACAACATGTGGAATCGTCGCTTTACGAATGTATCATCGACCATCTCGACGTGCGTGAGGCCATCTACACCACCGATATAGACGGATTAGACATCATCCCCAGCCACATCGACTTGGTGGGCGCAGAGATAGAGATGCTCAATTTGCCCTCGCGTGAACACGTCATCAGTAAGATGCTCGCCCCTATCCGAGGGGAATACGACTATATCCTCATCGACTGCTCACCCTCATTAGGACTGATTACTGTGAATGCGCTGACAGCGGCCGACTCCGTCATCATCCCCGTACAGTGCGAATACTTCGCCTTGGAGGGTATCAGCAAGTTGCTCAACACGATTAAAATCATCAAAAGTAAGCTCAATCCGCGCTTGGAGATAGAGGGATTCCTGCTGACGATGTACGACAGTCGTCTGCGTTTGGCCAACCAGATTTACGACGAGGTGAAACGGCATTTCCAGGAGTTGGTGTTCAAGACCGTCATCCAGCGCAACGTGAAATTGAGTGAGAGTCCCAGTCACGGCATTCCCGTCATCCTCTACGATGCAGAATCGACAGGCAGCAAGAACTACCTGGCCCTGGCCAAAGAGATTATACTAAGAGGGTAATACTTTGAACGTCTCCCTTTGAACATAGAACTTTCAACATCGATCTTTGAACATCATGATTACCAAGTAGGGACGCGGCGTGCCGCGTCCGGCACAAGAGAAAACCCACGTGTTTGCGGACGCGGCACGCCGCGTCCCTACTTTCCAACACCCCAAAAAACTCCAAATTATCTCCCAAACTCCCAATAATCTCCACCCAACTATTGTCTTCACTCCTCCACTCCTTCACTCCTCCACTCCCAAAAGACTATCGTCCAAACTCCTAAACTCCCAAACTCCAAATAACCTCCCAAACTCCAAATAACCTCCCAACTCCCAAAAGAATGGCAGTAAAAAAGAAATACAACGCATTAGGCCGAGGCCTTGACGCCCTCATCTCAACCGACGAGGTGAGCACGCAGGGCAGCAGCACCATCAACGAGGTGGCCCTCGACCAGATAGAAGCCAACCCCAACCAGCCACGGCGCGAGTTCGACCCCGAATCGCTGCAAGAGCTGGCCAACAGCATACACGAACTGGGCATCGTACAGCCCATCACCCTTCGCCAACTGGCCGACGGCCGCTATCAGATTGTGGCGGGCGAACGCCGCTGGCGTGCCTCGCAGATGGCAGGGTTGGAAACCATCCCCGCCTACATCCGCACCATCGACGATGAGAGTGTGATGGAACTGGCACTGGTGGAGAATATCCAGCGCGAGGATCTGAACGCCATCGAGATTGCCCTTGCCTATGCCCACCTCTTAGAAAAAGAGGGCATGACACAGGAACGTGTGGCCGAGCGCGTGGGCAAGAGCCGTGTAGCAGTGACCAACTACCTGCGTCTGCTGAAGTTGCCCGCCGAGGTGCAGATCGCCATGCAGAAACGTGAGATAGACATGGGTCACGCCCGTGCTCTGTTGTCGCTCGACAGTCCCTCACTGCAACTGAAGGTGTTCCGCGACATCCAGAAAAACGGTGCCTCGGTACGCCAGGTGGAGGAGATGGTGAAAAAACTCAAGAACGGCGAAGAAGCCACTCTGCACAAAAAAGAGGGTGGCAAATCATCCATCGCCGAAGAGTTTGACATGTTGAAAGACCGCCTCGCATCATTCTTAGGTGCCAAGGTGTCGCTCAACATCTCGCCCAACGGCAAAGGCAAAATCAGCATCCCCTTCGCCAACGAAGAGGAATTGGAGCACATCATGCTCATGTTTGATAAAATGCGATAGTGTGAAAAGGTTCTTCACCGTCATAGTGTCCCTCATCGCAGCCGTTGTGTCCGTGACCACCGCTGCCGCCCAGCAGCCCGTCGGTACCGCTGTCGATTCAACGTTCATCCTGCCCGACGACAAGGGCATCATCTCGCTCGAAGCAGCAGACCCGACCATCGACACGATACACATCACACCGGCCGATGAGCCCATGCCACAACGTGTGGGCCGTGACTGGAAGACATGGCGCCCCGACCCCAAGAAAGCGCTCTGGCTGGCTGTGGTGCTGCCCGGTGCCGGACAGATATACAACCGCAAGTATTGGAAACTGCCCATCATCTACGGCGGCTTCGTGGGTAGCATCTACGCCATGCGCTGGAACAACCAGATGTACCGCGACTACTCGCAAGCCTATCTCGACATCGTGGACAACGACCCATCGACGCAGAGCTACAACCAGTTTCTGCACCTGGGCATGCAAGTAACCGACTCAAACGCCAAGACATTCGAGGAACTCTTCCGCAAGCGCAAGGACTACTACCGGCGCTACCGCGACCTGAGCTTTTTTGTGCTCATCGGCGTCTATGCCATCTCTATCATTGATGCCTACGTGGATGCCTCGCTCTCCGACTTCGACATCTCCGACGACCTGAGCCTGCGCATCACGCCCGCCATCATCAAAGACGAACTCTACCGCAACCCCACGAAGGCAAGCGGCATCGGCGTACAGTGTGCGCTGACCTTCTAAATGCAAACAAGTAAAAAAAATCACAACCCCAACAAGCAGAACCCTAATCAGTAATGAAGAAAAAAATCAGTAGCCTACTCATCGGTTTGTTGTTCGGAAGCGCCTGTGCCACCTACGCACAATATTACGAAGACGACTCCGAAATCATCTTTACCGACGAAAAAGGCAAGAAAGAAAAGATTGAATTTCCACCGACGATGAACCCGATGTACAACGAGCTGGACAGCCTGTTGTCATCCTACCACGCCATGACCTATTTAGGTCTTGACGAGACCTGCGACCCCGCCTCCTACAGTCCTGAATACGGCCGCGAAGTATATATTGAGCGGTTGCAGCGCATGTCAACAGTGATTGAGATGCCCTACAACGAGATTGTGCGCCGTTTCATCGACCGTTATGTGCGTATGCGCCGTCAGGTGAGTGCCATGCTGGGAGCCTCCAATTTCTACATGCCCATCTTCGAGCAAGCCCTGGAGTCGTACGGCGTGCCTCTGGAACTGAAATACTTGCCCGTGATCGAGTCGGCCCTCAACCCCAAGGCCGTTTCGCGCGTGGGTGCCACTGGACTGTGGCAGTTTATGCTGGCCACGGGCAAACAGTACGGACTGCGTGTGAACTCACTGGTTGACGACCGCCGCGACCCAATCCGCTCATCTTATGCCGCCGCCCGTTATCTGCGCGACCTGCACCGCATCTTCAACGACTGGACACTGGCCCTGGCTGCCTACAACTGCGGTCCGGAGAACGTGAACCGAGCCATCCGTCGTTCCGGCGGACAGCGCGACTACTGGCAGATTTATCCCTATCTGCCCGCAGAGACCCGCGGTTACGTGCCCGCGTTCATCGCCGCCAACTATATCATGACCTACTACTGCGAGCACAACATCTGCCCGATGAGCGCCTCGCTGCCCGAGCATACCGACACCATTGTGGTGACCCGCGACCTGCCCATGCGACAAATCGCTCAGGTGTGCGACGTGGATATCAATATGCTGCGTGAGTTGAACCCGCAATACCGCCGCGACATCGTCAACGGCAACAGCGAGCCCGCCACCCTGCGGATGCCCATCGCCGCCTGCAACAAATTCGCAGAGAACGAAGAAACCATATACAGTTCGCGCGGCAACTACTATCAGGCTCCCCGTCGCGAGGTAGAGGTGAGCGAGAGCCGTTCGAGCCGCAGCGGACGCAACAGCAGCCGCAGTGAGAGCAGTAGCAGTAATAGTAATTATGACAACAACCGCTCATCGAGCAGCAGCAGTTCATCGAGCAACCGCTACGGACGGAGCGGACGCTACGGACATAACAACCATCAGACTGCCCCCACACCACCACCGCCACCTGCCACAAAACGGGGTAAGGGCAAGCATCAGACACCGACGCCACCGCCACCACCCGCCACCAAGAAGGGCAAACATCAGACGGCCCCCACACCACCGCCGCCACCCGCCAAGAAAGGCAAAGGCAAACAGACTGCTCCCACGCCGCCACCAGCCAAGAACAATAAGCGAGCCGCATCAGGCAAGAACAATAAACAACAGGCAGCACCTGCTAAAAACAATAAGCAACAGGCAGCACCCGCTAAAAACAATAAGCAACAGGCAGCACCCGCTAAAAACAACAAGCAACAGGCTGCACCCGCGAAGAACAACAGCAAGGCCAACAACAAGCAGCAATCCAAACCCGCTGCCAAGGCTGCACCTGCAAAGAGCAAAGGAAAAGGGAAGAAGTAAATCCCTGTTGACGTAGTTCAAGGAGTTTCTTAACTTCTTGAACTACAAAGAAATGAGCAAAAAGCGAAACAAAAAATCTATCGCTTATGGAGGAACCTAAGACCGGCTATGACAAACCAAACGAGAACGCGGAAGACCAGATAGTAGAAGATGCCTTTCAGGCCCTTCTCGACTCTTATCTCGCTTCACCACACCGAAAGAAAGTTGACATTATCACCAAGGCTTTCAACTTCGCCAAAAAAGCCCATCAAGGCGTGCGGCGGTTGTCGGGTGAGCCCTATATCATGCACCCCATTTCCGTTGCGATGATCGCTTCAAAGGAGATGGGGCTTGGTTCTACAAGCATTTGCAGCGCCCTGTTGCACGATGTGGTGGAAGACACGGACTACACCGTGGAAGACATCGCCAACATCTTCGGCGAGAAAATAGCACAAATCGTTGACGGGCTGACGAAAATCTCTGGCGGTATCTTCGGCGACCAGGCATCGGCACAGGCAGAGAATTTCAAGAAACTGCTGCTGACGATGAGCACCGACATCCGCGTCATCCTCATCAAGATTTGCGACCGTTTGCACAATATGCGCACCCTGGCCAGCCAACCCGCCAACAAACAGTACAAGATAGCCGGCGAGACCCTCTACCTCTATGCCCCCATCGCCAACCGTTTAGGTCTGAACAAAATCAAAAACGAACTCGAAGACCTGAGTTTCCGCTACGAGCACCCCAGTGAATACGCCGACATCAAACGTAAGTTGGCCAAGAAAGAGAAGTCGCTCGACAAGCAATACGAGGAGTTCACCCAGCCCATCCGCGACAAGCTCGACTCCATGGGCATCCACTACATTCTCAAAGGACGCGTGAAGTCGCCCTACTCCATCTGGACCAAGATGCAGAACAAGCACGTCAGTTTCGACGAGATTTTCGACATTCTTGCCGTGCGTATCATTTATACGCCGCAAGAAAACGAGAACGAGATCGACGAATGTTTCCGCATTTATGTGGCGCTCCAGAAACTATACAAGGCTCATCCCGACCGTTTCCGCGACTGGGTCAGTTCGCCGAAAGCCAACGGTTATCAGGCACTTCATATCACCCTGATGTCCAACCAAGGACAATGGATAGAAGTGCAGATTCGCTCAGAGCGGATGAATGAAATAGCCGAACAGGGGTTTGCCGCACACTGGAAATACAAGGACAAGGCCGAAGAAGAGGCCGCAGGAGGAGGCAAGGATTCTAAGAAAGAGGCAGGCGCTGAGGGCGAGGCAGACAAAGAACAAGAGGGCACAGACGATGCCACGACCAAACGACTCCAAGAAGAAGGCAGCGAACTGGACAACTGGTTGCGCACCATCAAGGAGATTCTCGACGACCCGCAGCCCGATGCCATGGACTTTCTCGATGCCATCAAGCTCAACCTTTTCGCCAAGGAGATTTTCGTGTTCACGCCCAAAGGTGAAATCAAACGACTGCCCACGGGATGTACCGTTCTCGACTTCGCCTTCTCCATCCACACCTTCCTCGGCAGCCATTGCATCGGCGCCAAGGTGAACCACAAACTGGTGCCCATCAGTCACCGGTTGTCAAGCGGCGACCAAGTGGAGATTCTCACCTCCAACTCACAACACGTGGAACCCAACTGGCTCAATTTCGCCTCCACCGCCAAAGCAAAGGCTAAGATTGAAGCCGTGCTGCGCAAATACGGCCGCGAACGACAGAAAAAAGGCGAGGACCTCCTCAAAGCCTTCTTAGAAAAGAACAACCTGCAAGCCACCACTTCTGTACTCGACAAACTTTGTCTCTTCCACGACATCGCCAAGCACGACACACTGTTGGAAGCCATCGGCGAACGGCGTATTCTGTTGAGCGACAAAGACATCGAATTCCTGCTGCAGAAAAAGGGAGGCGGTTGGAGGAAGTTCGTTCCTTTCCTAAGCAGCGGCAACAACGACAAGAAGAAAGAAGCCGACAACAAAACCGATGACACCGACGACCCCAAAACGCTGATCACCGTGACCAAGGGGTTCAACCGGAAGAAACCCATCTTCATCACCGAAGAGAATATCCAGCGTTACATCTTCCCCACTTGTTGCCATGCCATCCCCGGCGACGATGCTCTGGGTTATATCGACAACAAAAACCATATTGAAATCCATAACCGCGCCTGCCCTGTGGCCGCAAAGTTGAAAGCCAGTTACGGCAACCGGATTATTGACGCGAAATGGGACATGCACAAAAAACTCATCTTCGATGCCTCCATCCAGATACGCGGTATCGACCGCATGGGACTGCTCAACGAGGTGACGCAAGTGCTCTCCTACCAGATGAGCGTCAATATCCGCAAGGTGGTCATCACCACAAGCGACGGCATCTTCGACGGCACCATCGACCTGCGTGTGCACGACCGCGAGGATGTGAAAAACATCATCATCAACCTCAAGAAAATACAAGGACTGCAAGAAATACTCCAAATCAACTAATCACATGCGACGCATCATCTACACCTTATTATTATTAGCCGCGGCTTTCACAGCCAAGGGCGCCAACCCGTATGACAATCCTGACACGCTGGTTGTGGCGCGCGACGGCACCGGACAGTTTCGCACCGTAGGCGAGGCCATTGAGGTGTGCCGCGCCTTTATGGACTACCACAAAGTCATCTTCGTGAAACGGGGCATCTACAAGGAGAAGGTCATCATCCCCTCATGGCTCGACAACATCGAGATACTGGGTGAGGACGTTGCCACCACCATCATCACCTACGACGACCATGCCAACGTACGCATGCCCGGCACGGAACAAGGTATGGGCACCTTCCGCACCTATACGATGAAAGTGGAGGGCGATGCCATCACCCTGAAGAACATCACCATCGAAAACAACTCCGCCCGACTGGGACAGGCCGTGTCGCTGCACACCGAGGGCGACCGTCTGCGCATCATCGGATGCCGGTTGTTGGGTCACCAAGACACGGTCTATACGGGCAAGGCCGGCACACGGTTGTATTTCGAGGACTGTTACATCGAAGGCACCACCGACTTCATCTTCGGTCCCTCAACGGCATGGTTTGAGAACTGCGAGATACACAGCCGCATCAACTCATACATCACCGCCGCTTCGACACCGCAGGACATCGAATACGGATATGTGTTCAACCGCTGCCGTCTGACGGCCGACGAGGGGGTGGACAAAGTATATCTGGGTCGTCCATGGCGGCCTTACGCCTACACGCTGTTCATGAACTGCCAGATGGGCGGTCATATCCGTCCCGAGGGTTGGCACAACTGGGGTAAGACCGACAACGAGCAGACCGCCCGCTATTTGGAGTATAACAACACCGGTGCCGGTGCCGCCACCGACGGACGTGCACCCTGGAGCCGCCAACTGACCAAGAAAGAAGCCGCCAAAATCACCCCCGAAACCGTGTTTGCCATAAGGAACCAAAAATTTTAATACACCCCCACTCTCCCAAACGACCAATTCTTCATCGCCGCAGGCGACAACTCAACATTCAACATTCAAAACTCAACATTCAAAAATTCTTCATCGCCGCAGGCGACAACTCAACATTCAACATTCCACATTCAACATTCAATCATGAACTACCAAAAAGTATTTGATACCATGGTGTCGGAAACAGCACGTTATCTGTCCGACAACCATCTGAAAACCATGATATTAGGTTTTTCTGGCGGCTTAGACTCCACCGTCACCGCCGCCATCTGCCGAGAAGTGGTCAACCGCTACCCGGAACACGGTTTTAAATTCATTGGTGTCAGTCTGCCCTGTTCGTCGAACACCTCCGAAGAGAACGACTCTGCCAGCATGGCCATGAAGGGATTCTGCAATGAATATTGGGTGGAAAACCTGCAAGCGCAATACCTGTTGCTGAAAGCCACTTACGAACAGCACTACCCCTCAACCCCCATCTCACAAGGCAATATCAAGGCGCGTCTGCGTATGATTTATCTCTATAACATCGCATCGGTGACGGGCGGTCTGGTGATGGACACCGACAACCTGACGGAGCATTACTTAGGCTTCTGGACCATCCACGGCGACGTGGCCGACTACAACCCCATCGGCGGTCTGTGGAAGCATGAGGTGTATGAGCTGTGCAAATACCTCTTCACGGAAGTCTATACCGACAGCGACGATGCGCGCCACCAGGCGCTGTGTGCCGCATACAACATTCTTCCCACCGACGGCAATGGTGTGGCCGTGGGAGGCGACATGGCGCAGATAGCACCGGGGCACACTTACGAGGAGGTTGACGACATCCTTGACACCTATCTCAAGTCCAAGGAAGCCCCCGAACAACTCGACAAGGCGATGGAACGTCTGAACAAGGCTTACGGCGCAGAGACGGTGGAGCGTGTGCTCAAACGCCATCGCGGTTCGGAGTTCAAGCGCAAGCGCATGCCTATCGTCATCGAGCGCAGTCTGTACGAATAACACCGATTGATAATCCAAGGCAAACCTCATTTTTACAAATGGGCAGTTGAGTAGGGACGCGGCGTGCCGCGTCCTCAAGCAAAAGATTATAGGAAAAAGGTATCTTGACGACGATTTGTTCAGGCCAAACCGTCTAACTGCGCTTTGAGTGCTTTCAGCTCATCGCGCACGGTGATGAGACTGTCGATAATACGGGCGTTCTGGTCGGTGCCGTCACGGTTCTCATTCAACATCTTACGCGCGGCGGCGATTTTGAATCCGCGCACCTTCACTAAGTTGTATATCAAACGTATCTGCTCAATATCCTTTTCGGTATATTGACGCACCTTGTTGCCCGTGGTCTTCGGACGCAGATGGGGAAACTCCGTCTCCCAATACCGGAGCAGACTTTCCTTCACCTCGAACATCTCGGCCACTTCCTTGATGGAATAGTATAATTTCAGGTTTTTATCGTTTTTCGCCGCCATCGTATATGTCTCTTCTTGATTCCGTGGCAAAATTATGAAAAAAAACTGATTTGCTGACTTGTTTATGGAAGATTAACGCAGTTTTTCCGTAACTTTGCCCTCAAGAGGGCGAAGTTACTCCCACTCTGCATAAAAAAGAAACAGTTTCTTTTGTTCTGCACTCGTTTTTCCGTAACTTTGCACCAAATTTTCGAAAAAGAATAACAGAATCAACATTTTATGATGACAGCTAACGAAATCCGCGACTCCTTCAAGAAATATTTCGAGTCGAAAGGACACGCCATCGTGCCCTCTGCACCGATGGTAATCAAAGACGACCCCACGCTGATGTTCACCAACGCGGGCATGAACCAATGGAAAGACGTGATATTGGGTACCCGCGACCCGGAGCCGCGCCGCCGTGCCGATTCGCAGAAATGCCTGCGCGTCAGC
>CAMJFC010000014.1 GCA_946404865.1 uncultured Prevotellaceae bacterium | reverse complement strand
AAGATGGCGCCACCTCAACCGCGAACGGGTTCGAGTAACTGCCCGGACTCACCAACGCGCCGCTGCTCTCCGTCTCGGTCTTATAATACAGACCCAGGGACACGGAGCTGCCGCCCATCTCGGGTATCGTGCAGGACTTCGACAAAGTCACCGTGCTGCCTGCAGCTATCGTCTGCGACGTTTCCCACGCTATCCAGTTGTTGTTGCCGCATTTGAGGTAGAAACGGCCAGTCCAGGAACTAGAACCCGTGTTCTTCACCTTGGCGGTAAAAGTGTAGGTCTGGCCCGACGTCAGGGTGGATGTGCCGAAATAGGTCGCGTTCGTAATCGTAAGGCTCGGAGTCTGTGATGAGGAGTCATTAGCCGTTATAGTAATAGGATTGGTGTAATACCAGATGTCGGAATTACCATGTGAACAAAGGGCTATGACATATTTTTTCGAACCGCTGGTAAAAGATAAATCTCCAACATTCACCAAGATGGTTGAATAGCCTCCATTATACGTTGCAGATTTAATAGTAGTACCACTAATGCTATTAGAACGCACATAAACTGTAATAGAGTTATTAAACTTGGAACCATCTTTCTTCATTACCATAAATGACAAAGAACTTCCACTGATGGAGGCTTTAGAAATAATTAGTCCCCCATGATAAGTAATTGATCCACTAGTCTGGTCAGATGAAGGAGCTTCTGTAAAGCCAGAAGGATTCGCAGAATACGTTATGGCAGAATACGCCATTTGTGCATATAAACATCCAATCATCCAACATAATAGGATAATAAGTCTTTTAGTTTTTTTCATATTACTATAATTATTTGGTTAACGCTCAAAAAACTTATACAAAAGCATCAGTAAAAGGTTCTGACAAACCAAACAGTAATCGGGATAAACTAATCCTGATTATTCTATAACTGGAAACTGGCTGAATCCCTATATTACTGATAAGTTCTGCCTACTACTTAAACGCAGACATCAGCCATTATTCTTGGAGAATAATCAATGAAAAAATCTGACGTTAATAAATATGCCGAACAATGCCAATGTTATACTAATCCTCAAAAAGGTTGATGTTAACTCCGCTGAGCAACACTAATTCGGTTACAAAATTAGCAAAAAAAACAAAAACTCGCAAATAAAAAAAGAAAATTATAATAGTTTTACAAAAAAATTGGCATTATTATGACAAGAAATTTAGAGGGGGAGTGTCGCCGCTCCCCCTCTAAATAACATGTGGAAAAAACTATTTTGCGTATGCCACCGACCGTGTCTCACGGATAACGGTGATCTTAACCTGACCGGGATAAGTCATCTCGGTCTGAATCTTGTTGGCTATTTCACCGGAGAGAGCCTCGGTCTGCTTGTCGTCCATCTTGTCGGCACCGACAATGACACGCAGTTCGCGTCCGGCCTGAATGGCGTAAGTCTTGGTGACACCGGGATAACTCATGGCAATGGCCTCAAGGTCGTTCAGACGTTTGATGTAAGCCTCAACGATCTCACGGCGAGCACCGGGACGTGCGCCGGAAATGGCATCACACACTTGAACGATGGGAGCGAGCAAAGTGTTCATCTCCATCTCATCGTGGTGGGCACCGATGGCATTGCAGATATCGGGTTTCTCTTTGTATTTCTCGGCGATTTTAGCACCATAGAGAGCATGCGGCAGTTCGCTTTCCTCGTCGGGCACCTTGCCTATGTCATGGAGCAATCCGGCACGTTTAGCCTTTTTGGGATTCAGTCCCAGTTCAGATGCCATGACGGCACAGAGGTTAGCCGTCTCGCGAGCGTGCTGCAACAGGTTTTGTCCGTAAGAAGAACGGTATTTCATTTTACCGATGATGCGGATGAGTTCGGGATGGAGACCGTGGATACCGAGGTCGATGGCCGTGCGTTTACCTGTCTCGATGACCTCGTTTTCGATTTGTTTCTTCACTTTAGCCACCACCTCTTCAATACGTGCGGGATGGATACGACCATCGGCTACAAGCTGGTGAAGTGCCAGACGGCAGACCTCACGTCTGATGGGGTCGAAGGCCGAGATGACGATTGCCTCGGGCGTGTCGTCCACCACGATTTCCACTCCTGCGGCCGCTTCGAGTGCACGGATATTTCTGCCTTCGCGACCAATGATGCGTCCTTTGACCTCATCATTGTCGATATGGAAGATGCTGACAGAGTTTTCTATAGCCGTCTCTGTGGCCACACGCTGAATGGTTTGAATGACGATTTTCTTCGCCTGTGCGTTGGCATTGAGTTTAGCCTCGTCGATGATTTCATTGATATAAGAAGCTGCATCCGTGCGGGCTTCGTCTTTCAAGCTCTCCACAAGTCTTTGTTTGGCCTCTTCAGCGCTGAGTCCTGACAGTTCCTCGAGTTTTTCACGCTCTTTGATTTGCATCTTTTCAAGTTCCTCCTCTTTTTTAGCGAGGATTTTCTTTTCGTTGTCAATGCGCTGTTGAGCTTGCTCCACCTCTTGCTTTCTTCTTCCGAGTTCCTCTTGTCTTTGATTGAGAGAGATTTCCCGTTGTTTGAGTCTGTTTTCCCCTTGTTGAATCTTTTGATTTCTCTGCTGCACCTCTTTTTCGAGTTCAGCCTTTTTATTGAGGAATTTCTCTTTTACTTGGAGTTCTTTTTTCTCCTTGATGACTTCGGCTTCTTTTTCAGCCGCTTTGATACTCTCATTATATTTTCCAGTAAGGACGTATCGGAAAATAGCGTATCCTGCCACGCCACCAATGATTAAGGCAGCAACGGCAATGATGATAGATATTAACGTTGACATGTTATTAAGATTGTATTATATATGAAAGATTAAAAACATCGTACCGTCATCACTTGCTGTCGTTTTTCAAAGTGTCTTCGATTTCAGAAGTGAGCTTTCCGAGTACATCGGCCAATGCGATGGTATCTTTCTTTTCATGTTCTTTGAGGTACATCATAGCGACGTCAATCAGCACCATATACAGCATCATCTGGTCGTTGATCTGGCTGCGCTTAGCGATATTCGCATAGTAATTCACCTTTTCATCGACCAGTTTAGCCGCATTACGATATTGCTCCTCCTCATCAGCAAAGATGGTGATGGGGAGAACCTGATTGTAAACATGAAGTATAATACGTCTTTTTGCTCTTTCTTCTGGCATACGTCACACTCATTTTTCACTCAGCAGAGTGATACATTTGTTGACATCTCTAATGAGCTTAGACAATCTCACCTTGGCCTTATCCATATCTCCGTCGGTGATTTCGATCATCTTCGCCATTTTGAGTGACTGGTAGTCATACTGCGCCTGTCTCAGTTTTTCTTGCAGCTGAGCGATATTCTCGTCCTGCTCTTTTATTTTCTGCATCAAAGCTTTATTCTCCTGACGCATCTCCTGGTATTGGAGAATCATCTGGCGAACTCTTGTGGTAAATACTATGATGTTTTTGTCTTCAACAGGCATGGCCTAAAAACTTCTTCGGTGCAAAATTAGTTAATAATTTTTAAATAGCAAAATAATCAACTATTTTTTTGCTCTTGGGCCTTTTGTCTTGGTTCTTTTTTCGCAAGCAAGATGACTTGATATGCGAAATCGGTGATCCATTTCTGCGAGAAAGCGAGTCTGTTGTTATATTGTCTGATAGCGAGCACCGTCTTCATGACACCCGCATCTTTGTAATCATTTTTATTGAAAATATCATTGACCGTTTTTTCGGTCATCGCGTATATTGTCTTTTTGAAGAACGACGGCATTCTGAGTTTGAATTTCATGAGGTTGCCCATCAACATGAGAATGTCTTGCGAGAAATTTTGGAACTGAATCATATAAGGTTGAACGTCTTGCAGTTTTCTGCAATTCTTCTTCAAACTCATGTCGATTTCCTTCAAGAAGTTATCGTCAGTATTGTAAATTTCTTTCATCATTTTTTTACACTGACTTTTCTCCCCGATTCCCAGTTTATTATTCACCGTCGGCACTTTGAGTGTCGTTTTGAATGTACGCAAGTCAGGCAGCATGGCCAGGTTCGTAATACCGAGATTTGTTGCCAATGAGGCTTGGAAATAGACTCTGATGAGAGTCATATAGTCTTCCATTCCTCCTATCTTTGTCTGTTCTTTAGACTTTTTTCCGAATAGTTTTGAGAATATTCCCATAAGTAAAAAAAATTCATTAATTAAAACGTTCTGAAATCCTTCAGCGATTGCAAAATTACAACAAAAAGTGTGATTGGCAAAATAAAAGCAAGAAAAAAGTCAACAATGGGCTCCACATCGTTGTTTTCGGGTTGAAAATATTATATTTTAATAAAAAAAGTGTTTTTTCGCGTGATTTTGTTCATTTGTTTTAGAAAACTTTGTATCTTTGCACAAATTTTCAGATGCACATAGGATTACATCAATGAAAACGAATTCGAACGGCAGCGAATTGATTAAGAATTTAGTGATATTAGGCGACTTTGTGTTGCTTAATGTCTTATTGTTGATATTCAAGCAAGCTGGCCCCGGCATACTCCCCAATTTCTTTGAGACATCCCCTAAAACCGAGTTGTTAGTAGGCAATTTAACCCTGCTCATCGCTGAATATTTTTTTCACACCCACATCCACGAGCGCCGCGAATCGTTTAGTTCGGTCTGGGGTCGGTGTTTGAAATTGTGTCTGTGTCAATCCATTCTCTTTTTTGTCGTATCCCGTTTGATCGGCGGTAGTGGAGGATTCTTTAATTTCGTCTTCTATTACATACCAGTCTTCTACATTTGCCTGTTGCTTTTCCGTGCGATTGAGCTTTACATCCTCCGTCGCTATCGTCAGGCAGGCGGCAACACCCGCCGTGTGTTGTTTATCGGCAGCGACATGGCCAACGAGGCGATTTACAACGACTTGATGAGCGACCCCACGACAGGTTACAAAGTGATTGGTTACTATTCCAACTTTCCGATTAAGGATGCCCCTGATGATTTCCCACATTTAGGTTCGTTGTCAGAACTTCAGGATTTGATTGAGAAGAATGAGATAGGCGAAGATATCCATGATGTATTCTGCTGTTTGTCGCACGACATGGGTTCCTATATCACGAATGTGATTAATTGGTGCGACCGTCAGGTGATACATTTCTATTATGTTCCACGTATGGAAGGTAACGACCGTCTGAAGTTGAAGCCCGAAATCTTCGGCGATTTTACCTTGTTTACAAATTTTGTGGAACCGCTGGCCAACCGGACCAACCGTTTCATCAAACGGACCTTCGACATTGTGTTCAGTTGTTTCGCTCTGATTCTGCTTCTTCCCTTCATTCCAATCATCGCCTTGATGATTAAGATTCAGAGTCCCGGACCGCTGTTATTCAAGCAGAAGCGCACGGGTTTGAATGGTGATGAGTTTTATTGTTATAAATTCCGTTCGATGCACGTCAACAAAGACGCCGACACGGTACAGGCCACGAAGGATGACCCCCGTAAGTTTGCATTTGGCAATTTCATGCGCAAGACGAACATCGACGAGTTTCCTCAGTTTTTCAATGTGTTGCGCGGTGACATGAGCATAGTCGGTCCCCGCCCCCACATGTTGAAACATACGGAGCAGTATTCCGAACTGATTGATAAATATATGGTGCGTCATTTCTCTAAGCCTGGCATCACGGGGTGGGCCCAGGTAACAGGTTTTCGTGGTGAGACTGAGAAGTTGGAGCAGATGGAGGGACGTATCAAGAAAGACATCTGGTATATTGAAAATTGGTCATTTTGGCTGGATATCAAGATTATCGCCTTGACGGCGTTGTCGATTATCAAGCCAGACAAGAATGCATATTAATAAAAAGAACATTTAGATGAAAGGAATAGTATTAGCAGGCGGTTCAGGCACCCGCTTATATCCCATCACAAAAGGCATCAGTAAGCAGCTGATACCGATATTTGACAAACCGATGATTTACTATCCGGTGTCTGTATTGATGAAAGCAGGCATCCGCGAGATACTCATCATTTCCACGCCCCACGATTTACCAGGTTTCCGTCGTCTTCTGGGTGACGGAAGTGATTTTGGCGTTGAGTTTTCCTATGCCGAGCAGCCCAGTCCCGATGGATTAGCTCAAGCCTTCATCATCGGCGAGTCGTTTATCGGCGACGATGAGGTGTGTCTGGTCTTAGGTGACAATATTTTCCATGGCAATGGTTTCACCCCCATGTTGTTGGATAGCGTGGAGCGTGCCAAGTCGGGATTAGCCACCGTCTTTGGTTATTATGTCAATGACCCCGAGCGTTATGGTGTGGTAGAATTTGACCGTACGGGCAAGTGTGTGAGCATCGAGGAGAAGCCTGCCCACCCGAAGAGCAATTATGCCGTGGTTGGTTTGTATTTCTATCCCAATGAAGTGGTAGAGATAGCGAAGCACATCAAGCCCAGTGCCCGTGGTGAGTTGGAGATTACTACGGTGAACCAATCGTTCTTGGCACAAGGCAAGTTGTGTGTGGAGCACTTGGAGCGCGGTTTTGCCTGGCTTGACACCGGCACACATGACAGTTTGTCGGAGGCGAGCACTTTTATCGAAGTGATAGAGAAACGTCAAGGTTTGAAAGTCGCTTGCCTGGAAGAAATCTCATTCCGCAGTGGTTGGATCAGCCGCGAGAAACTGCTTGAGTTGGCTGAGCCGATGAAGAAGAATGACTACGGCCGTTACCTGATTGATTTGGCAAACGGTACAGAATAAAGCCCGCAGACAATATACCTTATATTATATATTCCGTCAATAATAATATCATCATATAGAAATGGAAGAAAATAAAAATTTAGCACAAGAAAGCACTTCCCAGGAATCTGGTAAGTCGTTGTTCAACTTTCAGACAATATTTCGGACGCTGATATTGAACTGGAAGTGGTTCATCCTCTCACTTATTATCTGCTTAGGTTTAGCAGCTATTTACTTGCGTTACACCACCCCGCTTTATCAAGTATCTGCCAAATTCTTAATCAAGCAAGATCAGATGGGCGGTTCCCGCCGCAGTTCATTGAATTCGGCCGTCTTTGGTGTTGTGTCCAATGCCGAAGGTATTGACAATGAGTTGGAGATTATGTCTTCACATTCCATTGCCACACAAGTCGTGCGCGACCTCAAGCTCTACACCACCTACACGATGGAAGGCCGCGTGAAAGACAAATTGCTCTACAAGAGTCAGCCCGTCAGTGTAGATATCGACCCCGAACATTTGGAGGTGCTGCCAGCCCCCATCAATTTAGTGATTACGAAAGAAGGAGCCAACTATAAAGTATCCGGAACGTATTACGGACATACCGCAGACAGTGCAGGTGTGGATGGTCCTTACGAGTTGAATAAGACCTTCACCACCCTGCCCCAGACCTTCCGCACGAGTGCCGGCGACATCACGTTCAGCCAAGGCATGGGCCATCTGGGCGAAGGCAGCAAACTGATGGTAAGCATCAACACCCCTTATAATTCAGCATTTAAATACCGTGGTGCATTGTCCGTATCCCCCACCTCACGTTCAACAACCATTATCCGAATGACGTTGACCGACGAGAGTGTGGAACGCGCCAAAGATTACCTGAATCAGTTGGCCGTTTGCTACAACCGCGACGCTAACGAAGACAAGGACGTGGTGGCCCATCGTACCGAGGAGTTCATCAATGACCGTTTGGAGAAGATTAACGCTGAGTTGGGCGAGACCGAAGGCCAGTTGGAGGAATACAAACGCCGTCACCACATGACCACCTTGTCGGCATCTGCCGGTCAGGCCATGGGTAACGCCAACAACTATGAGCAACAGTTGGCAGACGCCAATACACAAGTAGCCTTGCTGAACAGCCTCAGCGACTACATGAATGAGCCCGCCAATAAGTACCAAACCCTTCCCTCGAACGTCGGTTTGAGTGACGGTGCAGCCAATTCACTGATTAACCGTTACAACGAGATTGTGCTCCAACGCAACCGCCTTTTGCAGACCGCATCCGAAGAGAGCCCGTCGGTCACACCGCTGACCGCACAATTGGATGACCTGAGCAACAGTATCCGTCGTGCCATGTCGCAGAGCCGCAAGAACATGGAGATCCGCCGCAACAGCATCAGCCAGCAGTTCAACAAATACTCCGGCCAGATTACAGCCACTCCCGAGCAGGAACGTATGCTGACCCAGATTGGCCGTCAGCAGGAGGTTCGTAGCGGTCTGTATCTGATGTTGCTGCAGAAACGTGAAGAGAACTCCATCTCACTGGCCGCCACTGCCGACAAAGGTAAGTTGATTGACGACCCCCAGGGCGGAGCAATGATCAGCCCGAAGAAAGCCACCATCATGGGTACAGCTTTAGTCTTAGGCCTTGCTATTCCCGCCGTGTTGCTGTTCTTGATTGAGTTCTTCCGCTATAAGATTGAGGGTCACGACGATGTAGCCCGTCTCACCGAACTTCCGATTATCGCTGATGTGGCCATTGCCAACGATACAGCCAAGACGAAAGCCGACATCGTGGTTCATGAGAATCAGAACAACCAAATGGAAGAAATCTTCCGTTCGATGCGTACGAACCTACAGTTTATGCTGCAAGAAGGCCAAAAGGTAATCATGTTCACCTCGAGTACCTCAGGTGAGGGTAAGACCTTCAACGCCGCTAACTTAGCAATGAGTTTCGCGCTTCTTGAGAAGAAGGTGATTCTGGTCGGTCTTGACATCCGTAAGCCTCGTCTGGCAGAATTGTTTGAGATAGACGACCACAAGCATGGTATCACACCGCTGTTGGCCATGTCGCATCCCACTCAGTCAGATGTTGAGAGTCAGATTATGCCTTCAGGTGTGAATCAGAACCTCGACCTGCTTCTCGCTGGTCCTGTTCCCCCCAACCCCACCGAGTTGATTTCCCGTGACAGTCTGAACACCGTGATTGACATTCTGAAAGGAATGTACGACTACATCCTTATCGATACCGCCCCTGTGGGTCTGGTGACAGATACGATGCAGATTGGTCGTGTGGCCGACGCCACCGTGTATATGTGCCGTGCAGACTACACGCCGAAGTCAAGTTTCGACCTGATCAACACCTTGTCGGCCGAGAAGAAACTTCCCAACATGTGTATCGTCATCAACGGTATCGACATGTCGAAGAAGAAGTACGGCTATTACTATGGCTATGGCAAGTACGGCAAGTATGGGCGCTACGGTCGTTATGGCTCGTATGGCAAATATGGCCGTTACAGTTCTTACGGAACATACGGTTATGGCTACGGTTCGTATGGCAACAGCCACTACGGCAACAAAGACGACAACTCAGTGAAAGTAAAACGCTAAAATTATAGGGAAGTAACGATTATGACGATAGCAATCGACTTTGACGGAACTATTGTTGAGCACCGTTATCCCGAGATTGGCCCTGAGCTGCCATTTGCGGTAGATACACTGAAGATGTTGATAGCCGACAACCATAAGCTGATACTTTGGAGTGTACGCGAGGGCAAGTTGTTAGAGGACGCCGTGAACTGGTGCCGTGAACGTGGTATCGAGTTCTATGCCGTGAATAAGGATTTCCCGGAAGAGAACGAGAAACTGAATCAGCATTACGCCCGTAAGTTGAGTTCTGTGGATGTGTGGATAGACGACCGCAATTTAGGCGGTCTGCCCGACTGGGGAACCATCTATCAGATTATCAATGAGCGTAAAACCTATTATCAGGTGATGAAAGAACGTCTGCGCAGCAGTTTAGAGGCCCACGAGCCTCCCAAGAAAAAGCATTGGTGGAGCAGGTAGTTTCAGAATGACGAATGTTGAGTTCTGAATGTGGAATGTATTATTCAAGTTCATCATTCAAGAACACATCAATAACAATAAGTGGCGCGGGATGTTTTTCCGCGCCACTTGTTATATGAGTTATTATAGGGTTTAAGAGGTTCAGCCGTCAGTCAACGGTGTTTTGAACATCAGGTGCCGGTTCCACGTGGATGGCCATGTGTGCAATCTCACTGATTTTTTCCTGCAAGATATCCTCTATCTTCACGACACTTTTGTGAACTTGATTCAAGGTCAACCCTCCGTCCATCATGACGACGAGTTCAACAGCCACCTTTCCCCCCACCTTTCTTGAAAGCACCCGGGTAACGTCCACCACATGTTCAACCCCTTTTGCCCATTCCGCGATTTCTTTTTCCGTTTTTTCAGGCAAGCTCTTGTCCAACAGTTCATCGAGAGCGTGTCTGAAAGCAAGAGCAGCCATTCTGATAATAAAGATAGCAACGATTAAAGCAGCAATCGGGTCGAGCACCTTCCATTTCGGCGAGAGCAAAACAGCGAAAGCGACTGCCACGGTCGTTCCGACCGACGATAGTGCATCGAGACGGTATCTGTCAGCATTGACGGACACGAACCTGGAATCCCATTCGCCCGCTTTGTTTCTGGCCATATAGTATAAGCCGCCTTTGACAACAACAGCGAGGACAACAGCAGCGAGCGCCACCCATGCAGGCCTTTGTAACACATGATGCCCCTGAGAAAAGAACTCGACAATCAAGACAATCGCATGTATCACGATATAAGCCCCGATGGCAAAGAGGACAACAGCGGTGAACAGTTGTGTCACCGTAGCATACCTGCCATAGCCATAATCGTGACGGTCGTCTTTTTCTCTCTTTCCCATTTTCAGATAGAGAATTGCCATCAAGTCTTGGACGAAATCAGCAATAGAGTTAAGTGCATCTGCCACAAGCGCATAGGAGCCTCCGAAAAGGCCTGCGAAAAACTTCACTAAAGAGAGAAAGGCATTGACAACAGCCGATTTCAACGTAAAGCGATAAACCCGCTGATATTTTTCCACTGCTTGATTGTCTATTTGCTTAGAGTTGTTGTTCATTTTGCGAAAAGCTTTTGTAGTTTATGGTAGGGAATAACATAGTGAAACAAACCTTCTGAATAGGTGCCCACTTGATAAGGTTGGAAACTGAAGACCACCCCTTGTGGCATGAGCGCCGCCTGTGGCATGGGATTCTTTCCGATATATCTGTCGTCCTGTTCCATTTGTTCTTCAAGTATCTCCTTCACCTTGTCCACCTTTCCTTTTTTGAAGAGATTCTCATTATTGACCACCCTTTGGTTTCTCATATCGAACGTGACGTATCGCTCCGCCGGATAATCATGAGCGCCGTAAGCGAAGAAATCCGTTGAGACGAATAGTGTGACATAATCGTCAGACACATAGCGAGGTGTGATGAAAGCCCTGAGATAGCAGAGAGGATAGCCAAAATCCTCGTTTTTCAGATAATAAACCTGCCGCATATATACATCACGGTAATGGTCGAGCACATCCTGCCCCACCGTTTTATCTTGCAAGACAAAGGCCGCCGGGTTATTCTTCTTGAGAACCGCCATGGGCAGTTGCGTCTGGTCGATATTGGTTTCGAGGAACACATCATCGAAATAGATGGCATCCATATTGGTGAAAGCATCGATAAAATCAACGATCCAATCTCTGATGACATCCCATTGTTCCCCCTCGGCCGTAGGATAGTCAACCATCAATTCGCATCCGAAATTATTGGTGTCACAGGCTCTGAAGTTACAAGGCGAAGTGGCCTCGCATCTCTCAAAAAGCTCCGGGTATTCATTCTCGACAAACATACTGTCATGCTTGAGTTCATTGAGAGGTCTGCTGATTGTCTCGCACCCCAACCGGGCATAGACCATCCCGTCGTGGAACACCGTGTCCTCAGGTACGGCCGGCCCTATCACATAGCGTTCACCGCGTTCGCTCAGCAGCGATACGAAATGGACATCATTGTAGTCCACATAGAGCATATAATACCTGATGCCGTCGACCATCATGAGCGAATCGGTCGAAATATTCAGGAAATCGTCCATGAACCCAGCGTATTTCTGCGCTTGTGCCTGTCCTGCGAAAAAGCAGAGACATGCCAACACACACGCGAGCCGGCAGCCCTTTCTCAACTTTGTCATTAGCATTTTATACAGATTTGTCATAACCACCTATTTCATTGAGCGTACCTTGTTTCAGTTGTTCAACGAATTTGTCAATCCTTTGCAGTTCCCTGGGTATTTTGATATTCTGCGGACAATGTGGTTCACACTGTCCACATCCGATGCAATGGTCTGCCTGCCGTTGCCTTGGAACCGCTCTGTCAAGACTGATGAGAAATTCTCGTTTGTTTGACTCGAACTGTTCGTCCTCCACATCATTCGGCAATTTGCCTTCGTTTTTGAATTTATTGTAATGCACAAAGATAGCAGGGATATTGATGCCATACGGACATGGCATGCAATAATTGCAATCATTGCAGGGAATGGTCGCTACACCCACGATTTTCCTTGCCATGTCGAAGAGGAACTCTTTCTCATCATCGGTTACCGGTTTCAGCGGGCAATAGGACAAGAGGTTATCCTTGAGATGCTCCATGTAGGTCATTCCGCTGAGCACGGTGAGTACCCCTTCCGGCGACCCGGCAAATCTGAAAGCCCATGAAGCGATGCTGCTTTCCGGAGACCTCTTTTTCATTTCACGTGCGATGAACTGAGGCACATTCGCCAACCGTCCCCCCAAAAGCGGTTCCATAATCACCGCGGGGATGCCCCGTTTTTGCAGTTCTTCATACAGATATCTGGCATCGGTATTTCTATTATTGCTTTCATTGGCATATTCCCAGTCAAGATAGTTGAATTGTATCTGAACGAAATCCCAATGATAGAGATCGTTATGCTCGAGCAAATAATCAAACACCTCGATATCTCCATGATAAGAGAATCCCAGATTCTTGATTTTTCCCTTTTCCCTTTCTTGCATCAAATAGTCGAGCATCCCGTTATCCATATACCGCTGTCTGAAGTTCTCCATGCCCCCACCTCCCACACTGTGCAAGAGATAATAGTCGATATAATCCACCTGCAATTCCTTCATGGAATCGTGGTACATTTTCACCGACTCTTCTTTCGGCCACTGTGCGGGGTTGAAATTAGACAATTTCGTAGCGACAAAATATTTCTCACGGGGATGGCGGTGGAGTGCGATGCCCGTGCTGCGCTCAGACAGTCCCTGGCAATAAGCTGGTGAGGTGTCAAAATAATTCACACCATGTTCGATGGCATAATCCACGAGTCTGTTGACCTGTTCCTGGTCAATTTCGCTTTGTCCTTCTCTTGCCGATGAGCCTCCGACAGTCGGCAGCCTCATCATCCCATATCCTAAAATAGATATCTTGTCACCCGTTTTCGGATTGGTCCGGAAAGTCATTTTCCCGACGGGCGGTTCCACTTGGTTCACATATTCCTCGCCCAACTCCTCTGTTTTCTTTGTTTTACATCCGGTGAGCGAAGCCACGGTCACGGCACCACCGAGTCCGAGCATTCTCAGGAATTTTCTTCTGTTGATATGTTGATTATCCATTTTGTCCTCCTATTTGATTATAACTGTTTGTGTACTTCATGTCCCTCGACATAGATGGCCGAGAACGGTCTGGCGGGACAGAGATTTTCGCATGCACCGCATCCGATGCACACTTGCTCTTTAACAGAGGGTATCAAGACCGATGTCTCGTCGTTCGGGTCGGACGGAACCATTTCGATGGCCTGAACGGGACAATGCCGTGCGCAATTCCCGCAGTCAACACCATCGCGCAAAGGGATACAGTTTTTCGAGATCACGACCGCGTGTCCTATTTGAATGCTCTTCTTCTCCTCTTTCTCAATCGGTTTTATGGCACCCGTAGGACAAACATCAGCACATCTTGTGCATTCGGGTCTGCAATATCCACGTTCATACGACATCACAGGTTGCATGATGCTCATCAGTTCCGTCGAAGGTCTGAGCACCTGATTGGGGCATTCCGACACACAGAGTTGGCATCCCGTACACTTCCGTGCCATATTATTAGCACTCCAAGACCCTGGAGGCGTGATCGGGGTCTGTCTTTCCGGAGCCACTTTGTCTTGGATGGCAGCCAGTCCTCCGTCCACTTTCTTCTTCTCTTGTGCGATAGCCGCCGTTGTGACAAGCGCAACACCCAACAAGAATGAGCGTTTTGAAGCGTCCACCTGTTCCCCGCTCTTCGTGTCGGGAGCCACGACAGGTGCAGCCACTTTGACCGGTCTGCCATACTTGAGCGCACCGAATTTGCATTTCGTGATACATTTACCACAGGCCACGCACCTACTGTAATCCACCATGTGGTTTTTATAATCGATGCACGCCGCCTTACAGTTTTTGGAACAAAGACTACAATCCTTACATTTCTCTCGGTCGAAATAGACCTTCAATAAGGAGAAACGAGAAATGAAACCGAGCAGTGTGCCCACCGGACAAATCGTGTTGCAATAAGTCCTGCCATTTCTCCATGCCAAGACCGCAATCAGCACGAAGGTCACAACCGCAATGATGAATACAGGAATGCTTTTGATCCACACATCGACCGAATAGAACGTATAGCTGTCCATACGCTCAGCGATAGAAGCCAGCACATTATTACCCAGCATCCAAACAGGCTGGAACAGGTTTTGCGCAATTCTCCCGAAAGAACTGTATGGCGCCAGCAACGCCACAATGGTGCCGACACCAATGATGAGTGCGATAATCATCACGCCAAACATGAGGTAGCGAAGCCAGTTGACAGCAGGAGAATAGGAATATCTGTTTTTCTTTCGTTTACCTGCGACCCATGCTATGACATCTTGCAATACCCCGAGCGGACAGATGACCGAACAATAGATACGTCCGAAAATGAGTGTAATGATTACGAGTGTAATAATCACCACGACATTAAGCGCCAGCACGGCCGGCAGGAACTGGATTTTGGCCATCCAGCCGAACCATTGGTGCAAGGTGCCGGTAAAGTCGAGAAACAGCAGTGTGATGAGCAAGAAGAACACTACAGCGAGGAAACGTCTTGTCTTGTTTAAAAGCATAATCAATCTTGTTTTTGTAAAATAGTAACGATACCTATGCTCGCTTCATACAGCAGCCAGATGGGCATAGCCACAATCAGCAGCGTGAAGATGTCGGCGGTAGGTGTAATAATGGCAGCGACGATGAGGATGACTACAAGTGCGTGTTTTCGGAACCGTTTCATGATGCCAGCGGTAATCAGGCGCAGTTTGGCCAACAGGGCAGAAAGGACAGGCAGTTCAAACACGATGCCAATGACGAGGCACATCATCATGAGCGTATCAGCATAAGAGTCCAGCGTCAGCATATTTGCCACCTCTTCACTCACTTGATACGTGCCGAGGAACCTGACGGTAAGCGGAAAGATGAGGAAATAATTCACCAACGTTCCGATGATGAACATCAGATAGGCCGCACCGATGACAATGATGGTGTATTTCCTTTCATTTTTATAGAGCGCCGGCGATATGAACCAGAATAGTTCATAGAGAATAAAAGGCGAAGCAGCCAGGAAACCGACGTATGCCGCCATTCTCAGGTGCACCATGAACTGCTCGGTGAGTTGCGTGTTGACGAGGTGGATTTCAAAGGGCTCCGACCCCAAGAGGCGATAGGTGATGAAATCGCTTTTTGATGGCGCCAGCACCACGTCGAAGAGAAGTTCCTTGAAAGCGAAGGCTCCTGCGCCCATCAGTGCCACAGCAGCCAGCATTCTGAACAGCGACCCTCTGAGTTCATCAAGATGTTCCCAAAAAGTCATATTCTTCTCTTCGCTCATCGTAACGCCGGATTACTTTTTCTCGTCAGTTTTCTTTTCCTCCGCCTCAGCGGTCGCCTCATCCTCTACTCCCCCCAATCCGTCTTTAAAACTCTTCACACCTTTTCCCAATCCCTTCATCATCTCGGGAATTTTCTTCCCCCCGAAAAGCAAAAGGATGACAAATGCGATAAAAATGATTTCAGGCAGTCTAAGTCCAAACATAGTGATAATAATTTGTTAATACCTTTGAGTTGCAAATTTACGGAAAAATATTCAATTTCGCCATATTTTTTCGAAAAAAAACGTCATGTTTACACAATTCTTTGTACCTTCGCAGAAAATTTGATATTTTCGATGAAACGGAAACTGAGTAACCGCCAAGTGACATGGTTTGGTGTGCTGATTGGCCTTCTAATTAGCGGTGGCATTTTTGGTCTTTGGAGTGCGGTTCGACATATCAACGAACAAGAAATACGGGCACAAGAAGAGAAAGATTCTGTTCGTACGGTTTATCGTGAACATCTGGCAGAGGAAGTGGCCAAGGAGCAAGCGCTTCAAGACTCCATCGACACCTACCAGAGCACCCATTCCTCGACCGTCATCGCCCGCCGCATGCAAATCATCTTGTCTGATGAGCTGAAACATGCCAACCAACGCCCTTATTACGACAAGTACCGTACCCCGGATTTTAAGAGCGACCTTCAAGAAGTCATCACTTTTGACAAGACGCCGCGTGAAGAAAAGCCTGAGATGACTTTTAGGGACATGCCGTTTTATCAGTTGATTCCAGCCAAGATGATTCGTGACTTGGTGATAAAACGTATCTATTATGTGACAGAAAATCGTGCCCGTGTGGATGTGAGATATTTGGTCAAGCGTGTGGAAAAGTTCAAAGAAGGCGACCAAGAGCGCGACACCACATTCTATGAGCGTAAGACCGCCACCTATCGTCTGGCCTATCAGGATGGTGAATGGATGGTTGACGACCGCATGGTTGATTTCTTGTCAGAGCGCGAAGCATTCAAGCGATATATGGAAGGAGAATATTTCATCGACCCCGTGGAAGAAGAAATAGCCGATTCACTGGTAACAGACTCTTTGTTGCGCCCCAACGCCCTCATGGCAAATCCAGACAACAAGAAGGTTGGCTCCAAGAAAGAAGAGTCTAAGAAAAATGACGTGAAGAAAAAGGAAGAACCTAAGAAAAGCGACGCTAAAAAGAAAGATGAGCCCAAGAAAAATGACGTTAAAAAGAAAGACGAAGATAAAAAGAAGAAAGACGACGCCAACAAAAAGAATGAGTCGAAGAAGAACGACGTGAAGAAGACCGACTCGAAAAAGAAAGAAGAGTCCAAAAAGAGCAATGATACGAAAAAGAATGACAGCAAGAACAACGACACGAAGAAAAGTGATGCGAAGAAGAACGAGGTGAAGAAAAGTGACACAAAGAAAAGTGATGCAAAGAAGAACGAGGTGAAGAAAAATGATACCAAGAAGAATGAAGTGAAGAAGAGTGACTCAAAGAAAAGTGACGTGAAAAAGACTGACTCGAAAAAGAAAGAAGAGCCCAAAAAGAAGAACGACAGTAAATCTAACTCAACGACCAAGAAATGAAATCCTTCATCTACACCTTCATCGCCATCCTTATCTTGTTGAGCGTCACAACAGGCTGCCGCTCTGAAAAGCGTTCATCAGACTCAAAATGGAAACCTTGGACTGAAACCGATGACAACGGCCAATTGGTACCAGACAGCACGCTCGCCGACAGTATCTTATCTCCCGACACCCTATCAGGAGACAGCGCCGCCATTTCCGACACCCTCTCCGCAGACAGCCTTCTTCACGCATCACCCCGCGGCAGCCATCAAGTGCTCCAAGGTCGTGCCGGCAATAAAGAAATCTACTTGAACTTCAGCACCATCAACGGCTCGCACCTCATCGGCAACGCCATGATTGACGGTCGTCCCACAGAAATAACAGGCACCACCGATATGGTAGGGTCACACGAGCATATCGTCATCGTGGAACCCCGTGCCATGCGTGACAGCACCCGTTTTCGTATTGAGGCTTCGTCAACAGAAACAGGTTATCAGGGCACCTACACCGAAGGAGCCCTTACCCATCCCATCACATTGAAACCATAATGTTTTTATCTGTTGTTTCTTGGCTTTCTAAAATTATTGCCAATGAGGAACAACAACAAACCAAGTCCCACCCACAGCACGAGATAAAGGATGAACTTATGTGTCTCGCTCCCAGGACGGCTATTGTACATAAAACTCAGAACCGCACCCCCCACGGCAATCACCACGCCGAGGACCATATTGATAATACCAATTGTCTTTCTCATAACGTAAATTGATTCATTCTTAAAAACGATACAAAATTAAGAAAAAATCAGAAACATCCGTCAAAAAAAGCAAGAAAAAAATTAACTTTGCATGAAAAATATCAAATAGCCGTTCAAATCTCCCCATTATGAAGAAACAATCCTTACTCTTTCATGTGCTGTTTGTGGCATTCTTTCTTTCAAGTGCCACCAGAGCATACGCACAATTCAACAATGCGGATGCTGATGCAGATGCAGATGCCGAGTATGCCACTACCCTGCTCAAACCAGGCACCGCCATGCCTCCTTTCAAAACGAAAACGCTGGATGGCAAGACATTCAAATCCACTCAACTAAAAGGCAAGTATGTCGTGTTAGACTTCTGGGCATCATGGTGTCCCGACTGCCGCAAAGACATTCCCAACCTGCTTCGCATATACGACTGTTTTCATGGGGCAGGCGTAGAGTTTGTGGGTATCTCTCTTGACACCGACCGAGACGCTTGGTCAAAAGCAGTCAGCCAATACGGCATCCCATATCTTCAAGTCGGCGACTTACAAAAGAAGGATGAGTCGGCCCTTGCCCGTTTATTTGGTGTGAAGTGGATACCATCATTATACCTCATCAACCCCAAAGGGCAAGTAGTGATCGCCACTGTTCTTTCAGACAAGATAGAGCGCTATTTATATGAAGTGATAGACTCTACAGTCAATCCTGATAAGAAGTAAATAAGGGACGAGGTCTGGCCTCGTCCCTTATTTGAAGTATTTCACTCGTATGATGGTACACAAGACAAAATCGTGCGGGGTTTATTTCACGATGATGATTTCAGCGGCTCTGAGCACTCTGCCATCTCGCACAAAACCCTCTTTCTTCACCTCGACAACCGTTCCTGGTTTTTTGGAAGAGTCTCTCTCCTGCCCCACGACGAGACATTCATTCTCATTGTACCGCCCTTCGGGGAATTCCACTCTCTTGACCCCATATTTCTCAAGCAGTTCGAGGGTTTTCTTTTTTGCCTCCAACAGTCGGGTAATCGCCCTCATAGAAATCTGGCTCTGATCCAGACCTCTTTGTTTGATGGTTTCCTGTGCCCAATCGAACGTGTCGATGATTTGCAAGAAATCGGCCAACATCTCATCCACGTTGTCCTGTTGCGCCTTGATTTGCTGCTCGTTTCTATGTTTCAGAGCCAGGTTTTCATTTTGCAGTCTCGCCACGAGCCCTGCTATTTCATTGATTGTATTCATATTGTCAACTCTTCGCTTCTTGTATTCAATTATTGCACTCGTATCGAGTCACCGATAGACAGTTTACTGGAACTCTTCTTGGGATTGAGCCTTTCAATCTCTTTGACATGAGTATTATCTCCAAACACCCGTTTGCTGATTTTCTGGTACGAGTCGCCTTTCTCTACCACGACATATTTAGCAGGACCCGAAGGTGCAGCAGCTGTTTGATTGTCTTTCGTCTCCGCCTTTTCGTTGGTGGTATTGCTGACTGTTTCCTGCTTTTTACCCGCCACGTCTTCTGCTCCAGGAGTCGTAGGAGCTTTCAGTGTCGGATCCAGTTGTCGTTTGAGGTCATTGACATTCTCTTGCAATCCTTTGATGGAGTCTCTGAGCACCTCCACCTGTTTGCTGTCACCTCTTCCACCAGCCGAAGCACTCATCAGTGCGAAAATCACCGCCGCGAGAATAGCGACGATGGCTATCGGCTTCCAAATATTACGTTTAGCAGCCTGCTCCTCTCTGAGGACATCGAGTAATTGGTATATCTTTAAATCGCTGCCACAATTCGGGCATTTCGGATTTTCTTCGTCTTGGTAATGGTGAATATCACCTTTTCCGCATACGGGACATGTAAATTGGTCTGTCATAATCTTTTGTTCACACCCGCCTCATTTGGATGGGTTCTAAGAAATACTGTTGTTGATTTTATATTTGGGTGCAAAGTTAATAAAAAAAAAGGAGGCATTCACTTTTTTCTCATTAAATATGCAGAATTTCTCAAAAAAATTTGATGTTGCTCAACTCGAGCACCATCAATCGAACCATCCCGAAACTTTGCATCCACCCCGTCCCCTTCAAAAGACGCTACACGGGAAGGGAGCTGCATACGTATGGTCGGCAGCCAAGACTGTCCTTACGACGTATTGAAAGGATTCGAATATCGTATCCTCAACCATAGAATCGGTATTCTAGTTCATTATCTCATGCTTGAAATTGAAAAAATCTTTTCATTTTACTTGTTCAATCGATATTTTGCACTACCTTTGCAGAAAATTTACCATTATGGCGAAGAAATTCTTATTGACTTTTTTATTTAGTGCGTTATCACTCTGTGCATTACATGCTCAAGTGGACCCCAACGAGTCGCGTTGGCGCGATCCGTTTGACATCTATGTGGGGCCGAAGATTGGCGCATCTTATTCTCAATTCAGCCAAGTAGGTGGCGACCCCGTAATATTCGGATGTGCAGGTGGTTTCGTGGAAGTGTTTTTCAATGACCACTTAGGCATGAACGTGGAAATGCTCTATACCCACCAAGGAGGTAAAAATCTATACCACAATCTGACAGAAACCACTCAACTCGAAGACGGGACGACAACGTCACAAGTAGTCAATTCGGGTCCATACGATTATAATTTAGATTATATCAACACGATATACAAGTTGAAGTATTACTTCACGAAACAGATTTGCATCTATACCGGTTTCCACCTGGGCACCTTTATCAACGCCAAAAGCGTGTATAACGGCAGTAAAACCAATATCCGCAAGTATCTTCACCGCCAGGCGTCTGTTCCTATCGGCATTTCTTATGAGACGGAAAAACTGGTATTTGAAGCGAATTACAACTGGCCCATCCGTATGTTGGCCAATAAAAACTCGAAAGCAGAGGAGATACTTGGCAAAGCCCGACAACACTTGTTCTTGTTGACCGTGGGTTACAAGATCAAGGTGTTCTAAATTAGGAGAATCTGACAATTACAGTCTTCACTGTCAAGAGTTTAGGAGTTAGCCGTTAACCTATATCAAAATAAAGGACAATAGTCGGGATTGCGATTATTGTCCTTTATGATTTGAATCGAGGTCATTTGACCTCTTTAAGGAACTCTTTGACCCTGCTGACGGGGATTCCGAAGTTGAAGTTGTCACTGCCAGCGAGTTTGGCGAAGTTGACCGCCACGACATACCCATATTCGTCAACGACGGGACTGCCTGATGACCCTTGCACCGTAGGGATGCTATAGAGCACGCGGTCATTGTCAGGCGTCTGAGTGATTTTTCCCGACGTCATCTGCACACTGATACCCTTTTGGGTGTTGGCAAGCATCAAACCGGCATTATAGCCAATCATATACAGCTGTTGGTCGATTTTCAGGTTCGCCTCGTCCTCCTTCCCGTTGAAGAATTTCTCATTACCCTCGCCTGCGAACTGGAACACGTATGCATCCTCTGGTGTTTGATGCGACTTGAGCTGCAGCAGTGCCAGGTCGGCGTCTTTATCCGCAGATATTTTGATGATTTCGCATGGGTTTTTCTCCAGGAAATCGGAAGGCGACTGCACCTTCACCCCATCGTATGATATGCCGATGGCACAGACGACCCGGATGTGGATGTCATTGAGATTGGTGTTATACCTCAGATTGCGGGCGTTGGCCGTGACATTCTGGTACAATGCTCTGATACGCTCCTGCTCCGCCTGTATTTGCTGCACCTGAGCACCATCGATGTTTTGTCCCATCTGATAGTATTGCATCAGCATCTGACGCTGTTGCTCCAATTGTTCATACTGCACTTCGAGCTGCTGTTGTACGTAGGCATATTGGAGGATAGCCGACCTGATAATCCTTTGCAAGTTTTGCTTTAACTGGTTTTCATCGATATCAGTTGCCGCCACGTGTCTGTTGGTGACCAGCAATCCGTCATGGCTGATGAAGAAGCCCGTACCGTTGAGCATGGCGGGATTCTTTTGCACCTCCCTCTCGTCAGCCGTAAAACCTTCCAGTTCACCTTCACTGTTCAATCCTTTGAAAAAAAGTTTTTGTCCGGTTGGTAATTGTACTTCATAATAAAACTTATTCAATACCAATACCACGCCCGACTTTTGTCCGTTGAAAATTTCCTCAGCATCTTTTTTCCCGCTGCACGATGAGACGAGCAAACAGAAACCCAAGGCTACTGCCGCCAAAAAAGCATTTTGTTTCTTCATATTATTCATTGTTTCACATTCGCTCAACTCCTTCAACCGACAAAAGTTGAGACTTATTCCATTAAAATGTGCGCCCTGACAAAGCGCTATGCGTAAAAAACACAGGCAAAGTTACTCCAAAAGATTTAAAACTGTCATTTTTTTGTTGTTATTTTGCACAGATTGACATTTTACTACAAAAATAAGATTTTATTAGAGTCACACAGGCAATAAAATAAAAGTGTATTTAGTTTTCCAAAAAGAACAAAAAATACAAAGCTATGTGTGGAATAGTAGGTTACATTGGTCATCGTGAGGCTTATCCGATACTGATAGAAGGTTTGAAGCGTTTAGAATACAGAGGCTACGACTCTGCGGGTGTAGCCCTGATGAATGCCGAAGGGCAGTTGAACGTGTATAAGGAGAAGGGCAAGGTGAGTCATTTAGAGCAGTTGGCCTCCTCGCGCGACACCTCCGGCACGTTGGGAATCGCCCATACGCGCTGGGCCACCCACGGAGAACCCTCTGCCGTGAATGCCCACCCACATGTATCAGAAAGCGGTCGTCTGGCTTTGGTGCATAACGGCATTATCGAAAACTACACCTCCATCAAGGCATACCTGACCCAGAAAGGTTATACCTTTCGCAGCAGCACCGACACCGAAGTGCTGGTACAACTGATAGAGTTCGTGCAACAGCGTTTCCATCTCGATTTAGGCATGGCCGTTCTTTATGCCTTGCGTCGCGTGGCCGGTGCTTACGCCATCGCCGTGATAGACCGTGAACACCCGGAGGAACTGATATGCGCCCGCAAGAGCAGTCCGTTAGTCATCGGTGTAGGCAATGATTACGAAGAGTTTTTCATTGCCTCGGATGCCGTACCCATCGTGGGCTACACCAAGCATATTGTGTATTTAGACGACAATGAGGTGGCCGTGATTCGCCGTGGCGAGAGCATCAAAGTCAAGAATCTCAATAACTCCCGTGAAGAGATAGAGCATGATGTGAAAGACGTAGATTTGGATTTGGACCGTTTGGAGAAAGGCGGCTATGCACATTATATGCTCAAAGAAATCTACGACCAGCCCCGCTGCATTTCCGACTGCATGCGTGGCCGTCTGCTTTTGAACGAGCATCGCATCACGTTGAGTGCCATTGAGTTACACAAGGAAGAACTGCTCGGTACCCGTCGTTTCATCATCGTTGCCTGTGGCACGAGCTGGCATGCTGGCCTGATTGGCAAACAGATGATAGAACAGTTCTGCAAGATTCCCGTAGATGTGGAGTATGCTTCAGAGTTTCGTTATCGTGACCCCGTCATCCAACCGGGAGATGTGGTCATCGCCATCTCACAAAGCGGTGAGACCGCCGACACCCTGGCAGCTTTCAATCTCGCCAAAGAACACGGCGCCTTGTGTTTCGGCATTGTCAACTCCGTCGGTTCAAGCATCGCCCGTGCCTCAGACACCGGCATCTATATCCACGTGGGGCCCGAGATTGGCGTAGCGTCCACCAAAGCCTTTACCGGTCAAGTGACCGTGTTGACACTGTTTGCATTGGCCTTGGCCATGGAGAAAGGCACCATCAGCCGTAGGGACTACGAAGAGCATATCGAGGAGTTGGCCCGGATACCTGAGAAGATAGAAGTGATTTTGCAACAAGACCGTCACATCCAAGATATCGCCCGCATACTGACCTATGCCCGCAATGCCCTTTATATGGGCCGGGGTTATAACTATCCTGTAGCGATGGAAGGCGCCCTCAAACTGAAGGAAATCAGCTACATCCATGCAGAGGGTTATCCCGCTGCCGAGATGAAACACGGTCCTATTGCTTTGGTTGACAAGGAGATGCCCGTGATATTCATCGCCACGCATCACCAGTTATACAAAAAGATACTGAGCAATATCCAGGAAGTGTGCGCCCGCAATGGGAGCATCATCGCCATTGTGACCGAAGGCGACCAAGCCGTGAGTCAGCTGGCCGAATACACGATTGAGATACCCCACACCCTCGGCACCTTAGTACCCCTGCTCAGCGTCATCCCATTGCAGTTAATGGCCTATCATGTGGCCGTAGCCAAAGGATTGAATGTGGACCAGCCCCGTAATTTGGCTAAGAGTGTGACGGTGGAATAAGGGTCAATATAACGAAATATTCATATCAAAAGGAGATTCAATATCACGAAGTCTGGGATGAGCCTTATCCTTTTCTGAGAGGATAATCTTGTCCTTCGGTATTCTCCAGTCGATATTCAGGTCAGGGTCATCCCAGGCGATGGCCCCCTCGCTCTCAGGGTGATAGAACTCATCGCACTTGTATTGGAAAATCGCCTCTTCGCTCAGCACGCTGAAGCCATGAGCAAATCCCCTGGGGATGAAGAACATCCTTTTGTTCTCCTCCGTCAGTTCGCATACCGTGTATTGCCCGTAGGTAGGAGACCCTTTTCTAATGTCCACGGCAACATCCAGCACCGCCCCTTTGATGACCCGCACCAATTTGCTTTGAGCAAAGGGGAACTTTTGGTAGTGGAGACCACGCACCACCCCATATTGCGATTTACTTTCGTTGTCCTGCACAAAATTGATGACCTGCACCTCCTTGTCGAAGATTTTTTTGGAATATGCTTCGAAGAAATAGCCTCTGTCATCTTTAAAGATTCTGGGTTCGAGGATGACGACCCCTTTGATATTGGTTTCTATGATGTTCATTTTCAATGTGTAATATACCAGTTGAATAATTTCTTCACCCCATCCTCAATCTCTACTTGGTGATGCCATCCCAAACGATGTAATTTCTCCACATCGATTAGTTTTCTGGGGGTGCCATCTGGTTTTTGGGGGTCGAACTCAATCACCCCTTCAAATCCCACCGTCTGCGCCACCAATTCCGACAATTGTCTGATGGTCAGTTCTTTGCCCGTTCCAACATTGATATGACAATTGCGAATCTCACCCAATTGGGGGATAGCGCCTCCCCTACCCTGGTTCGAATCTCTGTTGACTTGTCCGTCGGTCTTTGTGCCATAGAACACAGAAGAGTATTTCTCAATGCCGATAATATCGGCAAAATCCACGTTGAGCAAGACATACACAGAGGCATCAGCCATATCTTCGCTCCACAGGAACTCTCTCAAAGGCTTGCCTGAGCCCCACAAGACCACCTTGTTATCGAAGATGCCATATTTGGCGAGAATCTGCATGATTTGCTCCTGACTTGCCTTTCCGTCAATCCCCTCCACCGGTCTTTTATCCATGTCGCTTCTGACTGCACTCCAGTTGTTGTCGTGCATCATCTTTGCGAGAAACACCTTTCTCATCATGGCAGGCATGACGTGGCTGTTTTCCAGATGGAAGTTATCATTCGGCCCATAGAGGTTGGTCGGCATCACCGCAATATAGTTCGTGCCGTATTGCAGGTTGTAGCTTTCACACATTTTGAGTCCCGCGATTTTCGCGATGGCATACTCCTCGTTGGTATATTCAAGTGGCGATGTGAGCAGTGCTTCCTCTTTCATGGGTTGAGGAGCATTCTTGGGATAGATGCAAGTCGAGCCGAGGAAGAGCAGCTTTTTTACCCCATGTCGATACGCTTCGCTGATGACGTCGCATTGTATCTTCATGTTTTGCATGATAAAATCCGCCCGATAGAGCGAATTGGCCATAATGCCCCCTACGAAAGCAGCCGCCAGCACCACGGCTTGGGGTTGTTCCTCATCGAAGAACCGCCTCACCTCGTTTTGTTCCGTCAGGTCCAACTCGGCGTGTGTTCTTCCGACGAGGTTATGGTATCCTCTTTGCTCCAGGTTTTTCCAAATGGCAGACCCCACGAGTCCGCGATGTCCGGCCACATATATTTTCGTATCTTTTCCGAGAGTCATTCCGCAATCTGAGATTTGAGATAGAGCTTATGCACGAACTTCATATCGTGCTCCACCATGATTTTGACCAATTGTTCGAAAGTCGTTTTTCTCGGGTTCCACCCCAATACCGTCTTCGCCTTGGTGGGGTCGCCCAACAGTTGGTCCACCTCTGCAGGTCTGAAATATTTCGGGTCGACTTCAACTATCGCCTTACCCGTTTTCTTGTCAAATCCTTTTTCCTCAACGCCTTCGCCTTTCCATTCCAGTTCAATGCCCACTTCTTTAAATGCCAGTGTAGCAAATTCCCTGACAGTATGATATTCACCTGTGGCGATGACGAAATCATCGGGTTGCGTTTGTTGCAGGATGAGCCACATGCACTCCACATAATCGCGCGCATATCCCCAGTCTCTAAGCGAATTGAGATTACCCAAATAGAGCTTATCCTGATAGCCCTGAGCGATACGTGCGGCAGCGAGCGTGATTTTCCTGGTCACAAACGTTTCGCCCCTTCTCTCACTCTCATGATTGAAAAGGATGCCATTGCAACAATACATCCCGTACGACTCCCTGTAATTCTTCATAATCCAGAATCCATAGAGTTTAGCCACACCGTAGGGCGACCGGGGATAGAACGGAGTTGTCTCCTTTTGCGGCACCTCCTGTACGAGTCCGAAGAGTTCAGAGGTCGAAGCCTGATAGATATGGCACTCTTTCTCCAGTCCGCAAATGCGCACGGCTTCTAAGAGCCGGAGCACACCGACGGCATCCGTCTCCGCCGTATATTCGGGCACATCAAACGACACTTTGACATGGCTTTGCGCCGCAAGGTTGTAAATCTCAGTGGGTTTTGTTTCGCCGATGATACGTATGAGCGACGACGAGTCGGTCATATCCGCCCAGTGCAGATTGACCAGTCTTTTCTGTTTCATGTCTCTGACCCATTCATCGAGATAAAGGTGTTCGATACGCGCCGTGTTGAAAGACGAAGAGCGTCTGAGCAGACCGTGCACTTCGTAACCTTTTTCGATTAAGAACTCAGCCAGGTAGGAGCCGTCCTGCCCTGTAATACCTGTGATTAAAGCTACTTTTCTTTGTTGCATGGATATTCATTAGACGTCAGCCCCTGAGAACTGTTTGATTCTCTGTTCCTCTGAGAGCTGGCAGATGAGTAATGTGTTGTTTTTTTCGGCCACGATATAGCCATCCAATCCTTGGATGACCACTTTTTTCTCCTCCGTGGTATGGATGATACAATTATGTGTCTCGAAGAGGGCGATGTTGTCGCCTATCTTCCCGTTTCCATATAAGTCTTTTGGTGTTTGTGTGAGCAAAGCGCCCCACGTGCCGAGGTCGCTCCAGCCGAAATCAGCTGGACAGACGAAAATCTCCTCGGCTTTCTCCATAATGGCATAGTCAACAGAAATACTCTCGCACTCCGGGTAAATCTTGTCAATGACCGGTTGTTCCTGTTCCGTCCCGTAAATAGAAGCGATGGATTCGAATTGTTTGCTGAGTGAAGGCTGATACACCCTAAAGGCATTAACAATGGTGCTGACGCTCCAGATGAAGATACCGGCATTCCAGAAATAACTTTTCTGTTGGATATATTTCTGTGCTGTTTCAAGGTCAGGTTTCTCCCTAAACGAATCCACCCTGAAGATTTCTTTATTCGTCAGCGACGAAGCGGTCAGGTCGGCCTGGATATAGCCATAACCCGTTTCCGGCCGTGTGGGTTTCATGCCAAGCGTGACAATCGCATCGGTTTCAGAGGTAAAGACCATGCACTGCTGTATCACACGCCTGAACTCATTTTCGTTCATCACAATATGGTCGCTGGGCGTGATGACGACATTCGCCTTCGGATTGATCGTTTTAATCCTCCAACTGACGTATGCGATACATGGAGCCGTGTTTCTCCTACACGGCTCGCACAGGATATTGGTCAATGGCACCTCGGGCAGTTGCTCATGACAAATGTCCGCATACTTTTTGTTCGTCACAATCCACACGTTTTTCGGTGGACATATTCCTGCGAACCGGTCGTATGTGAGCTGTAACAGTGAGCGTCCTACTCCCAGCACATCAATAAACTGTTTTGGGTTTTCAGCCGTGCTCATGGGCCAGAACCTACTACCTACACCGCCCGCCATGATGACGAGGTGATTATTAGATTGAATCATAACCTTCTATTTTTTTGCAAAAATACATCAAATAAAAGAGAAAACAAAATAAAACGCTTTGTTTTTTGGATAGGGATGGTTTTCGCGCTGACGGTAGAGTGTAGTCATTCGAGCGTCCAAGTGCCATCATCGCGGAATCCGTTCAGGAAATCAGCCGCCTCCATTCTCTTTTTCCCTGCCAATTGCAGCGAAAGGATTCTCAAAGAACCGTCGGTTGTGGTCACGAACAGTCCCTTTTGGTTGGTCAGCACCAATCCGGGCTCTTCATATCCTTTGATGGCATCACATTTCTCGGTCCTAAAGATTTTGACGACCACCGGTTGTTCCTGCCCGTGTCTGAGGGTCGTCCATGCCCCCGGATAAGGACTCAGTCCGCGGATAAAATCATACATGCGCTTGGTGCTTAGTGTCCAGTCGATGCGACATGTCTCCTTGAAAATTTTCGGTGCAGGATGCAACACCATATCGCCCGACACCAACTCATCTTGCGGCATGGCCTCCACCTGTCCATCGTTTTCAATAATGGCATTGACGGTATCGATACACAGTTTCGCGCCGAGCGTCATCAGTCCATCATAGACATACTCCACATCCGCCTCGTCGGGAATCTCAAAAGGAGCCTGCATGATGATTTTCCCGGTGTCGATGTCATGGTCCAGGAAGAACGTGGTGATGCCCGTTATCATTTCTCCGTTGATGACAGCCCAATTGATGGGAGCCGCCCCTCTGTATTGCGGCAGCAGTGCGGCATGGACATTGAACGTGCCGTAGCGGGGCATATCCCACACCACTTCTGGAAGCATTCGGAAAGCGACGACAACCTGCAGGTCGGCTTGGAAAGACCTCAGTTGCGCAAGAAAATCCTCGTCCTTCATTTTTTCGGGTTGCAAGACAGGAATCTTCTGTTGCACCGCATATTTTTTCACTTCCGAGGGTTGCAGCACACTCCCATGTCGTCCCACCGGTTTGTCGGGTTGCGTGACGACAGCCACCACATTGAATCCGCCCTCCACCAATGCTTTGAGCGAGGCGACAGCAAATTCGGGTGTGCCCATAAAGATGATTCGCAATTGTTCTTTGGTCATGATATGCGTAATGAATAAAGTTGACTGAAAAACATTAGTCAGCCGAATAGTCAGCGACCATTTTCCGATACATGGTGTACATTCTTGCCCTTGACACATACCCGATGAGCCGGTTGGCCGTATCGGTCACGGGCAGTTGCTGCGCGTTGGTTTGTTCAAACGTCCGCATGACATCCTCCATGGGGTCGTTTTGTCCGAGTGTAGCCACAGGCGGAGCCATGAGTTGTGCCACCGTAAAATGATGATACAGTTCCGTCCGGAAGACGACGTGTCTGATTTTGGTGAAGTCGATCTCTCCAAGCAACGTGCCCGCATCATCGAGCACAGGCAATAGGATAGACTTGCTACGGCTGAAGGCATGAACGAGTTTTCCAAGTTCCATGTCCTTTTTGACGGTCTGGAAATCCCTGTCGATGACACTCTCCAAGCTCATGAGCGTGAGCACCGAGTGGTCGGTATGGTGTGTGAGCAAATTGCCTTCTTTCGCCAGCCGCATGCCATAGATGCTATGGGGCTCGAATATGATGATGGTGAGATAGGCACAAATACTGACAATCATGAGCGGCAGGAACAACTGATAACCCCCGGTGAGTTCGGCAATGAGGAAAATCCCCGTGAGCGGAGCATGCATCACACCGGCCATGACGCCAGCCATGCCCAGAAGAGTGAAATTCTTCTCCGGAACGAACACCCCGATTTGGTTGACATTCCACACCCTGGCGAAGAGGAATCCCCCGAAAGCGCCAATGAACAACGATGGTGCGAACGTACCGCCACATCCTCCGGCTCCGTTGGTGGCCGAGGTGGCAAACACCTTCGTCAGCAGCACGAGAGCAATGTATAAGATGAGCAGATTACCCTGTCCGTAGAACAGCGAATTGCCCATGACCCCGTTCCATTCCGCCTCGCTGCGCCCGTTGAGCAGCACATTGATGCTGTTATATCCTTCGCCGTAAAGCGACGGGAACAGGAAAATCAGTCCACTGAGGATAACGCCCCCCACCAGCAGTTTCACATATCGATGTTCTTTCATCTTTTTGAACATTCCTTCGCACGCTGTCATCATGCGAATGAAGTAGAGGCTGATGAGACCGCAGAAGACCCCAAGAAGGATGGTTGCCGGCACCCGCTCTATCGCCCATGCGCCGTCGAGTTGGAAATGGAAGAGCGAGTCGCCTCCCACCAAGAGGTATGTGAAGCACATTGCCGTGACGCAGGAAATGAGAATCGGCATCAGCGCAGCCATTGTGAGGTCAATCATGAGCACCTCGAGCGTAAAGACCAATCCGGCGATTGGCGCTTTGAAGATGCCCGCGATAGCCGCCGACGCACCACATCCGACAAGCACCATCAACGTCTTACGGTCCATATGGAACATCTGTCCGAGATTGCTCCCGATGGCCGACCCTGTGAGTACGATAGGTGCCTCAGCACCGACAGAGCCGCCGAATCCGATGGTCATAGCTGATGCGATGACCGAGCTCCAGCAGTTATGCCGTTTGAGTCTGGCCTGTTTTCTGCTGATGGCATACAAGATGCGTGTGATGCCGTGGCTGATATTATCCCTCACCACATATTTGACGAAGAGAGATGTCAGATAGATACCGAAAATGGGGAAAAGCAGATAGAGCCAGTTGTACGACTGATATTCAAACCCGGAGGTGAGCAGGTGTTCAATCTGATTGATAAGGCTATGCAAGATCCACGCCGCGACGGCCGCAAAGATACCGACGAAGAAAGCGAGAATCAGTGTAAGGTGTTTATCGCTGATATATCGTTTTCTCCACGATAACAAATTGGATACAACCGTGTGCATTTTCTTTTGCATGACCGACACGTAAGGATAGTGTTATTTCCTAATGATTGTCACGACACTCGACCCGTCAATTTTAATAATAGAAGACGGTGTATGCGGCTTTTTCTCCTGTCGTCTGGACGTACAAACATAATCCACGGCTTCGATGAGTTGCGGATCCAAGTCGCAATAATTCTGTGCGGGTGGCATCCCGCTGATATTCGCACTGGTGGAGACGATAGGTTTTTGGAACCGGTAGCACAACTCCTTGGAGAACGGTTCTTTCGTGATTCTCATGGCCACGGACCCGTCTTCCGCAATCAGGTTGGGTGCGAGATTAACCGCTCCGTCAAGAATCACCGTTGTAGGTTTGACGGCCAGCTCCATCACATCCCACGCCACCGCCGGCACATTTCTCACATACCGCTGCAACCGCGCATCGCTGTCCACAAGGCATATCATCGCCTTCGAGTCTTCTCGCTGTTTGATGGCATAAACCTTTGCCACGGCCTCGGGGTTGGTTGCATCGCATCCGATACCCCAAACGGTGTCTGTAGGATATAGTATCACCCCACCCTTTCGCATCACCTCCACGGCTTGTCTGACGTCTTTATCGTATGGTGTCATTGTTGGAAATAAAATAAGACCACAAAATTACACAAAAAAAACGACTAACCAAAAAGAGACGATGTTTTTTTTCTTTTTGCTGACAATTCTTAACTTCAGTCAATTATAAACCATTAAACCGTTTGCTTGGACGGCGCTTTTGGCGAAACAAGCAAACGGTTTAGAGAAGAGACGGGATGGCGTCATGACGGAATGGCACGACATCGAAATGAAAAAGCGATGGGATAACGTTATTACGGGATAACGTCATTACGAAATTACGTTATAACGAGATAACGTGATAAAGTAATAACGTGATAACGAAATCACGGAATCACGAAATGGCCCCGCGACGATGTAACGCCTTAACTTTCTGGATGTTAGATTTCCCACCCAATAGCGGAAGCACCGAGGACGGCTGCAGAAGAGCCATCGAGTCCGCTGATGAGGAATTTCGCCTTTCCACGGAAGATTTTGAGCACATGCTCATCATAGCTGCGCTTGATCGGCTCCATGATCAGGTCGCCTGCTTTCGTGAGTCCTCCGAAGAAGATAAACGCCTCGGGTGAAGAGAATGCAGCGAAATCGGCGCAAGCCTCTCCGAGCATCTCGCCAGTGAATTCATAGACGCGCAGAGCCAGTTTGTCACCTTTACCTGCGGCAATCGACACATCGAGCGAAGTGATGTCGGCAGGGTTCATGTCACGAAGCAGCGACGGCTCATCTGACGTCTGCAAGAACTCACGTGCCGTGCGAGCCACGCCTGTAGCAGAGCAGTAAGCCTCGAGGCATCCTTTGCGCTCGCATCCGCAGACGCGTCCATTCTCACGACGCATGATGACATGTCCGAGTTCGCCAGCGAAGCCATCGCAACCATACACGAGTTGTCCGTTGATGACAATACCCGAACCCACACCTGTGCCGAGGGTGAGGACGATAAAGTTTTTCATGCCTCTGGCCACGCCGTAGGTCATTTCTCCGATAGCAGCCGCATTGGCATCGTTGGTCATCGCCACGGGCACACCGAGTTTTTCTTTGAACATGTCAGCGAGTGGCACGATGCCGTTATGGCCCCAAGAGAGATTGGGAGCGAACTCGATGGTACCTTTATAATAATTGGCATTGGGAGCACCAATACCCATGGCTTTGATTTTCCCGATACCTCCCACTTCTTCGATAATCGGTTGCAGTGCGGTCACCGACGCTTCCACATACTCCTCGACGGTGTCGTATCCCTGTGTTTTGATGGCCGTTGTAGCCTTGATGTCGCCACGGCTGTCCACGATTCCAAAAACTGAGTTAGTACCTCCTAAGTCCAAGCCAATGACGTATGGCTTCAATTCTGATTGTTCGTTCATGCTTTTAGTTAAAATTGGTTAGATAATGATTTGGCAAAGTTATGAAAAAAACGTGTTATAACAAAGTTTATATTGAAAAATTTGCGTCTTTCACATTTTTTTAGCAATTTTGCAGACGCTATGCCATTTGAGTTTCATATTGACATATTAGATATCATCTTCAAGGGGTTGATTATTGGCATTTTAGTATCAGCTCCGATGGGTCCGGTCGGCATATTATGCGTTCAGCGCACCTTGAACAAGGGGCGTTGGTATGGTTTTGCCACCGGTGTCGGTGCGACAGCGAGCGACCTCATCTATGCGCTCATTACGGGATTCGGCATGAGTTTTGTGATGGACTTGATTAACAATGCTCAGACCCGTTTTTATCTGCAGATTATCGGAAGCATCATGTTATTGGTGTTCGGTGTTTTCAGTTACCGTTCCAACCCCACCAAGAACATGCGCAGAAGCGGCAAGAAAAAAGGCACCTTATGGCACAACACCGTGACAGCTTTTTTGGTGACTTTTTCCAATCCCTTGATTATCATCCTGTTCATGGCCCTGTTTGCCCAGTTGGCATTTATTGTCCCCGACCATCCGTTTGACATGTTGGTCGGCTACTTGAGCATCATCGGCGGAGCCTTGCTTTGGTGGTACGGTTTGACATGGCTCATCGACAAGATACGTAACAAATTTGAGGACACCGGTATTATCATCATCAACAAAGTCATTGGCAGCGTGGTGATACTCATCTCCGTGGTCATTTTGCTCGGTACTGTTTTTAATCTGTTCACCTTCCATTACTGAGTAGTTTACACTTGTCCTTTGTCCTCTTTTTATTTCTATCATATCACACCTTATTTATATGTATATTGCTCAAGAACTGCGCAAGAAGAATATCGCCGAATACCTGCTGTATATGTGGCAGGTAGAAGACATCATCCGCGCCTACGGCTGCAATCTGTCCCGGCTACAGAAAGATTATATCAACCGGTTTGACTACACTGAGGAACAGAAAGAAGAGTTGACCGACTGGTATGGCGATTTGGTGCGTATGATCAACCAAGAGGGATGCCGTGAACACGGACATCTTCAAATCAACCAATTGATTGTCCAGCAACTGATAGAGCTCCACGCCCAGTTGCTCGACAGTCCCAAGTTTCCTTTTTACCACAGCGAATACTACAAGGTGCTGCCATTTATCGTGGAGTTGCGCAACCGTGGTGCCAACAAAGACGAGAACGAGATAGAAACGTGTCTGAATGCCCTTTATGGCGTGATGCTGCTTCGTTTGCAGAAAAAGGAGATTACGCCTGGCACCCAGAATGCTATCCGTGAGATAACAACATTCATTGGTATGCTCTCGGATTATTACCAAAAGGATGCTGAATTTTGAATGTTGAATTTTGAGTTTTGAATTTTGAGTTGTCGCCTGCGGCGATGAAGAATTAGGAATTGTGAATTAGGAATTGTGAATTAGGAATTGTGTATTTATAAAGATATGAGTAAGCAGAATATATTGTTGACCGGTTGTAACGGTCAGTTGGGAAGTGAAATCAGGGCGTTGGAAAGCCAATATGAGGAGTATTGCTTTTTCAATACCGATGTGGATGAGTTAGACATCACCAACCAGTTGGCGGTGGAAGACTTTGTGGCTCGCCATGAGATAAACGGCATCGTGAACTGCGCCGCCTATACGGCGGTGGACAAGGCCGAGACTGCGAAGGAACAGTGTACGACTTTGAACACAGTGGCACCCGCCTATCTGGCCGCGGCCGTAGAAAAGCGAGGCGGTTGGATGATACATATCTCCACCGACTATGTATTTAACGGGACGAAGCATACTCCTTATTTGGAAGACGACACCCCGAGTCCGGACAGCGTGTATGGTTCAACGAAACTAGCCGGCGAATTGGGCGTTTCTAAGTTTTGCAGTCGCAGCGTCATCATCCGTACGGCCTGGCTATACTCCTCATACGGCAATAATTTTGTGAAGACCATGATTCGCCTGGGTCGTGAGCGCAACGAGTTGGGCGTCATCTTCGACCAGATTGGCACACCAACCTACGCCCAAGATTTGGCTCAAGCCATCCTGACCATTATTGGGAAAGGCATCCAACCTGGCGTTTATCACTTCACGAACGAGGGTGTGACGAGTTGGTACGACTTTACAAAAGCCATCCATCGCATCAGCGGCATCACCACTTGCCATGTCCGCCCGCTTCACACATCAGAATACCCCACTGCCGCTCACCGTCCCCACTATTCTGTTTTGGACAAGAGCAAAATCAAGGCCACATACGGCATAGAGATTCCCCATTGGGAGGAATCGCTGGAGAAGTGCATCCAAGCATTGGAAAAGTAAAAAAGTAAAAAAGTAAAAAGGTAAAAAGGTAAAAAAGTAAAGAAAAGTAAAAAAGTAAAGAAGTAAAAAATAAAAAATAAAAAAACTCATGTTTCGCATGTTCTCAAATTCTTGGGATTTAAGTAGTTAAAGAAGTTGTCGCTTCGCTTAGGATGTAAAAGGACATTACTACCCCCCTCTTGTATGCATAAAAGGAGCAGCAATACTTTGACTAATGTCCTTTAACTTCTTTAACTTCCTTAACTTCCTTAACTTCCTTAACTTTTTTAACTTCTTTAACTTCCGAAAGTTGAGTAAAAAATATAAAGTAATAAGTAACGGGCATACGTTCAAGTAAGACTATGAATCAAGAAATAGAAAGACGCCGCACATTTGCGATTATATCTCACCCTGATGCCGGAAAGACCACCCTGACAGAGAAGTTTCTGTTGTTTGGCGGTCAGATACAGGTGGCAGGTGCTGTGAAAAGCAATAAAATCAGGAAGACCGCCACTTCTGACTGGATGGACATAGAGAAACAGCGTGGTATCTCCGTCTCCACCTCAGTCATGGAGTTTGACTACGAGGGTTATAAGGTGAACATCCTCGACACCCCGGGTCACCAAGATTTTGCCGAGGACACCTACCGCACCTTGACCGCCGTCGACTCCGCCATCATCGTGGTGGACGGTGCCAAGGGTGTGGAGACCCAGACGCGAAAACTGATGAACGTTTGCCGTATGCGTAACACTCCCGTCATCATCTTCATCAACAAGATGGACCGTGAGGGTCGCGACCCGTTTGATCTGTTAGATGAGTTGGAGCAGGAATTACAAATCAAGGTGCGCCCCCTGTCATGGCCTATCAACCAAGGTGCGAAGTTCAAGGGTGTGTATAACATTTACGAGGGGAAGTTGGACTTGTTCACCCCCGACAAGCAGCGTGTGACGGAGAAAGTGGAAGTAGATGTCAACAGCGACGAGTTGGACTCCCGCGTAGGCGGGAAAGATGCGCAACAGTTGCGCGATGACTTGGAGTTGGTCGATGGTGTCTATCCCGAGTTCAACGTTGACGACTACCGTTCCGCCGAAGTGGCCCCCGTCTTTTTCGGTTCCGCACTGAACAATTTCGGTGTACAAGAATTATTGAACTGTTTTGTGAAGATAGCCCCGTCGCCCCGTCCCACCCAGGCCGAAGAACGGCTGGTAGAACCCGAAGAGCCGAAGTTTACGGGATTCATTTTTAAGATTACCGCCAACATCGACCCCAACCACCGTTCATGTATCGCGTTCTGCAAGGTGTGCAGCGGCCGTTTCGTTCGCAACCAGCCATACCTGCATGTGCGTCAGGGCAAGACCCTTCGTTTCTCCTCCCCCACCCAATTCATGGCACAACGCAAAGAGACCATCGATGAAGCCTATCCCGGCGACATCGTAGGTCTGCCTGACAACGGCATCTTCAAGATTGGCGACACACTGACCGAGGGCGAGCTGATTCATTTCCGCGGTCTTCCATCCTTCTCGCCCGAGATGTTTAAATATATTGAGAATGACGACCCAATGCGCTCGAAGCAGTTGGCCAAAGGCATTGAACAATTGATGGACGAAGGCGTGGCCCAGTTGTTCGTCAATCAGTTCAACGGACGCAAGATCATCGGCACGGTGGGGCAGTTGCAGTTCGAGGTCATCCAATACCGTTTGGAGAATGAATACAACGCCAAATGCCGTTGGGAACCCGTGCATCTGCACAAAGCCTGTTGGATAGAGAGCGATGACGACAAAGAATTGGAAAACTTCAAAAAGCGCAAATACCAGTACATGGCCAAGGACCGTGAAGGGCGCGATGTGTTCCTGGCCGACTCAGGCTATGTGTTGACGATGGCGCAAGAGGATTTCAAGCACATCCGCTTCCACTTCACAAGTGAGTTTTGACTCACTTTCCTTTCATCGCCTTGCAGCACCAGCGCGAGACTCTAACCATGACACCCAGTCCGGTCACCTCTTTCAGCAGATAATACTTACGGTTTTGGCGGACCAATCGGCCCGTCAAACCTTTTAATGGACCGAACCTCACTTCCACAGGATCTCCGGGTTTCAGACTTGCCTCTTCCTGCGAAAGGAACAGTCCCTCTCCCATCTCAGGATTACACATCGCCTTAAATTCCAGCATCTGCCGTGCGGGAATCTCACTGTATTCCTTGCTACCTCTTTCTTTTCTGATGACAAGAATTTGAAAATTGGATTGCTGCACGAGTTCGGTCATCCGTTGTGTGGTCACCGTTTTTTTGACAAAGACCAAATTGGTGACCACCGGGCGCAGTTGATGCCTGATTCTACCTTTTTTATCCTCATAATCAACCATTTGCCTTGGCACGAAACATTCCATGTCATGGTCTTTGAAATAATCTTCAACGGCGTTTTGTTTGCCTTTAAACAATCTTAAGGCATACCAGGGACAGTTGTCATTAGCGGCCTCTACCACTTTGTCAACGACCTGTCTGCCCTGCATATTTGATTCCGCCTTCTCAGCGCTTGGCGGTATGATTTCTGAATTCATGCGCCAAAAATACCACTTTTTTTACAATAGTCAAAATAAAAAGAGGTAAAATCTTTGAGTTATGAAAGAAAATGATTATTTTTGCACATGATTAACCGGAAAGAGAACTAAAACGTATCTATTCACATCATTTATATAACAGAAAGGAACAATCATGAGATGTATATTCTGTCAACATGAAATCGCAGACGGATCGAAGTTCTGTCCCGAGTGCGGTGCTAACCTAATGAATGCACAAGCCCCCGCCGCCCAACCACCGTATGAGGCCCCCGTGCAGCAGCCCCAATACGAGGCCCCGCAGTACGACATTCCTCAGCAGCCGCAGTATGAGGCCCCCGTGCAGCAACCCCAGTATGAGGCTCCGCAGTACGACATTCCGCAGCAGCCGCAGTATGAGGCTCCCGTGCAACAGCCCCAATATGAGGCTCCGCAGTACGACATTCCGCAGCAGCCGCAGTATGAGGCACCCGTGCAACAGCCCCAATATGAGGCTCCGCAGTATGACATTCCGCAGCAGCCGCAGTATGAGGCACCACAACAGCCGCAGTATGAGGCACCACAACAACCGCAGTATGACATTCCGCAGCAACCGCAGTATGAGGCTCCCGTGCAGCAACCGCAGCCGCAGGAAATACCCATTGTAGGCCCGGCTCCTATCCCCGGACAGACACAGTATCAACAACCGCAACCGCAATATCAACAACCGCAGCCACAATATCAGCAACAACCACAATATGGTCAGCCCCAATATGGGCAACCGCAATATGCCGGCCAGGACCCCTACCGTCAGCCAGAGGAGCCCAAGAAGAAGAGCAAGACCGGTTTATGGATTGTGTTAGGCCTGTTGATTGCCGCATTATTAGGCGGTGGCGGCTGGGCGCTGTATGAGTTCGTATTGAAAGACAAGGGCAGCAGTTCATCGAGTTCTTCGACCACCGCTTCAACCACCGTTACGAACAATGATGATGAAGAAGAGTCCACAAACAGCACCCTGGGCAAGGACGACGAAGGCGAAGATGAAGATGAAAACACAGGAAACACTGACACGGATAATGACGATGAAGAGGACGGTGACAAGAAAGACGACAACAATTCGTCTGACAATGAGCAAAACAACACGCAGCCCACTCAGCCCGAAAAACCCGAACCCACCAAGCCTGAACCCACCAAGCCTGATGTGACTCAGCCGGCAAAGCCCGAATCTGCTAAACCCGAGCCCGTGAGCACATACTATGCGAAAGGACAGGGACGTTTTGACTGGGCCTCGTCGGAAGCCATCAATTCTCCGAATGAATTGGCCGGTTTCACCAAGAGTGATTTGCGTATTATGCGAAATGAGATTTATGCCCGTCATGGTTACATCTTCAGCGAGGCTGACTTGCGCACTTATTTCCTGCAACAGCCTTGGTATAAACCCGTCTCTAAGAATGTGAAATTAACGCCATTAGAGCAACGGAATGTGAACATGATACAACAGGCAGAGAGACTGAAGTAATTTTCATCTTCCAAATAAAAAGCACCTCGTTTTTGAGGTGCTTTTTTGTTTGAGATGGGTGTGTAATCACTAATTGCCCCCGCATCGAGGTTTCGCACTCCCCCTCCCCTTTTGGACTCAGTTAAGACACTTTGATGGTGAGGTTGTTTCGGTCAAAGACGATACCTTCGCGCTCAATGAGTTGGGAGAGTTGGCCATGAGTAGCTAAATCATGAGGAGAACCGATATGGAGTTCTCCGTTAGCACCCATGAGCCAGAGCGTGTCGGCCATTTGAAGTGCGAGTTCCAAGTCGTGGGTGGACAGCATGATAGTCTTTTGCGCCTCGCGACTGAGATGTTTGAGGAGTTGCATCACCTCGACCTTAGAGGGGTAATCGAGAAACGCCGTAGGCTCGTCTAAGAGGATGACCGGCGTCTGCTGAGCCAATGCCTTCGCAATCATCACTTTCTGTCGTTCGCCATCACTCAGCGTCTGTATCATCCTCCCGGCCAGATGTGTGATGCCCACCATCTGAACTGCATCGTCAACGATTTGGCGGTCCTCGTCGTTGAGCCTTCCCCAGAACCCCGTATAAGGCGAGCGCCCGAGCGCCACCATCTCCGTGACCGACATATTGCTGACGTCCACCCTTTCAGTGAGCACTACTCCGATGAGTTTGGCCAGTTCCCTGTCCGTATAATCCTTCATATTTTTGTCCATCAGCACGACGTCCCCCGCCAATGGTTTTTGGAAACCAGCGAGGGTGCGCATGAGCGTAGATTTGCCGGCACCGTTCGTTCCAATCAGACACGTCATCTGTCCAGGCATCAGCGAAGCGTTCATTTTCTCCGACACCACCTTCTGTTGCCTTGCGTGCAAACGATAGCCAATCGTCAGTTCTCGAATAATGATCGTTGCTTGCGAATTCATAGTAAAAAGCTTAAAAACGTTGCAAAAATACACAAAATATACGAAAACGCGTTCGCAAGATTACAATTGTTTACTTTTTAAGAAAAAAAAGGAATAAAAAAGATGTGGTGACGGGAATAATTGGCAGTTTTTTTGTACTTTTGCAGCCGAATTAACAAGAAGGTGTGTAAGAACACCTCCGATTCAATCGGTTATTCGTAAAAAATCCCAAACAATGACAAAGAAATTAAGCAAAGTGCTGGTTTTAGGTTCCGGCGCGCTGAAAATCGGACAGGCAGGTGAGTTTGACTATTCAGGTTCGCAGGCCTTGAAAGCCTTGCGTGAAGAAGGCATCTCTTCTGTGCTTGTGAATCCGAACATCGCAACGATTCAGACCTCTGAGGGTATTGCCGACAAAGTGTATTTTCAGCCAGTGACGACCCATTTCGTGACTGAGATTATCAAGAAAGAGCAGCCTGACGGCATTCTGTTGGCCTTTGGCGGACAGACAGCGTTGAACTGCGGCACAGAGCTTCACTTGAATGGCACCTTGGAGAAATACGGCGTTCAAGTGCTGGGCACCTCCGTGGAAGCCATCATGGACACCGAAGACCGCGATTTGTTTGTGAAGAAACTGGACGAGGCCGATTTAAAGACCCCGGTGAGCCAGGCTGTAGAGACGATGGACGATGCGTTGGCAGCCGCCCGCAAGATTGGTTACCCCGTAATGATCCGTTCGGCCTATGCCTTGGGCGGTCTTGGTTCCGGCATCTGTCCCGACGAGAAGAAGTTTGTGGAATTGGCAGAGAGTGCCTTCACCTTTGCCCCCCAGATATTGGTTGAGGAATCGCTGAAAGGTTGGAAAGAGATTGAGTTTGAGGTGATACGCGATGCCAACGACCACTGTTTCACCGTCGCTTCGATGGAGAATTTCGACCCGCTGGGCATCCATACGGGCGAATCTATCGTTGTGGCCCCCACCTGTTCGCTGACCGACGACCAAGTGAAGATGTTGCAAGAGCTCTCCATCAAGTGCGTCCGTCACTTGAACATTGTGGGCGAGTGCAACATCCAGTTTGCCTTTAATGCCACGACCAACGACTACCGCATCATCGAGGTGAACGCCCGTCTGAGCCGTTCATCTGCCTTGGCCTCTAAAGCCACGGGCTATCCCCTTGCTTTTGTGGCCGCGAAGATTGCTTTGGGTTACACCCTCGACCAGATCGGTGAGATGGGCACGCCCAACTCCGCCTATGTGGCACCTCAGCTGGACTACATGATTTGCAAAATCCCCCGTTGGGATTTGACCAAGTTTGCCGGTGTGAGCCGTCAGATTGGCTCGTCGATGAAGTCGGTGGGCGAAATCATGTCTATCGGCCGTTCATTTGAGGAGATGATTCAGAAAGGTCTGCGTATGATTGGCCAGGGTATGCACGGTTTTGTGGGCAACGACCACACCCGTTTTGACAATATCGAAGAAGAGTTGTCGAACCCGACCGACTTGCGTATCTTCGCCATCGCCCAGGCATTGGAAGAGGGCTACACCGTAGAGCGTATAGAAGAGCTGACCAAGATAGACAAGTGGTTCTTGGAACGTCTGAAACACATCGTGGATTTGAAACACGAATTGCAGAAATACAACCGTGTGGAAGACCTGAGCGATGACTTCCTGCGCGAGGTGAAAGCCGCAGGCTTCAGTGACTTCCAAATTGCCCGTTTCGTGTTGAAACCCGCGAAAGGCAACATGGTGAAGGAGAATTTAGAAGTGCGCCGCCAACGCAAGCAGCGTGGCATCCTGCCCGCAGTGAAACGCATCAACACGGTGGCCAGCGAACATCCCGAGTTGACCAATTACCTGTATATGACCTACGCCGTGAGCGGTCACGACATTGACTATTATAAGAATGAGAAATCGGTGGTGGTGCTGGGTTCCGGTGCCTATCGCATCGGTTCGTCGGTGGAGTTTGACTGGTGCTCGGTGAATGCCATCAACACTGCCCGCAAACTGGGTTATAAGTCGATCATGATTAACTACAACCCCGAGACCGTCTCGACCGACTACGACATGTGCGACCGCCTGTATTTCGACGAATTGTCGTTGGAGCGCGTGCTCGATGTCATCGATTTGGAACAGCCACGCGGTGTGATTGTGAGCGTCGGCGGACAGATACCGAACAACCTGGCCATGAAACTGCACTTGCAGGGTGTGCCCGTGTTAGGAACCTCGCCTGTTGACATCGACCGTGCCGAGAACCGCGATAAGTTCTCCGCCATGCTCGATAAGTTAGGCATCGACCAACCCGCCTGGCGTGCCCTCACCTCGTTCGACGACATCAAAGAGTTTGTGGAGCAAGTGGGCTTCCCCGTTTTGGTGCGTCCCTCCTACGTGCTCTCCGGTGCTGCCATGAACGTATGCTACAGTTACGAAGAATTGGAGCGTTTCTTGAAGATGGCCACCGAGGTGAGCAAGGACTATCCCGTGGTGGTGTCGCAGTTCATGCAGGAGACGAAAGAGATTGAGTTTGACGCTGTGGCTGACAAGGGCGAAGTGGTGGAATACGCCATCTCTGAGCATATTGAGTATGCCGGTGTCCACTCTGGCGACGCCACCATGGTGTTCCCCGCGCAGCACATCTACTTCTCGACCATCCGCCAGATTAAGAAGATAGCCCGCAAGATAGCGAAAGAGCTGAACATCAGCGGTCCGTTCAACATCCAGTTCCTGGCGAAAGCCCGTCAGGTGAAAGTGATTGAGTGCAACCTGCGTGCCTCGCGTTCGTTCCCGTTTGTGAGTAAGATTTTGAAGCGCAACTTCATCGAGACGGCCACCCGCATCATGCTCGACGCCCCATACAGTCAGCCCGACCGCAGCGAGTTTGACATCGACCGCATCGGCGTGAAAGCATCGCAGTTCTCCTTCGCCCGCTTACAGAATGCCGACCCCGTTCTGGGTGTTGACATGTCATCTACCGGCGAGGTGGGTTGCCTGGGCGACGACCTCAACGAGGCCATGCTGAACGCGCTGATTGCCACGGGTTATCGTCTGCCGAAGAAGAACGTGCTCATCTCTTCGGGTGGTGTGAAAGGTAAGGTCGACCTGTTGGAGCCAAGCCGCCTGATGGTGCAAAAGGGTTACGAGATTTACGCCACCGCCGGCACCGCTAAGTTCCTGAACGAGAACGGTGTGAAGGCAACAGCCGTGAGCTGGCCCGACGAGGAAGGTGACAACAATGTGATGGACATGATTGCCGCCCACCGTTTCGATTTGATTATCAATGTTCCGAAGAACCACAGCAAGCGCGAGTTAACCAATGGTTACCGTATCCGCCGTGGAGCCATCGACCACAATATCCCTCTGATGACCAACGTGCGCTTGGCTAAAGCCTTTATTGAGGCATTCTGCGCGATGAAGTTAGAGGATATTCCTGTGAAGAGTTGGCAGGAATACGTCAGTTAATAACCACGCATACATCAACAAATAACAATCGCCGCTCGAAAATGAGCGGCGATTGCTTTGTTCATGGGACTTATTCGTAGTTTTTGGTTGGCTGAGTACATCTAAGATTATCTTCTATACCGATATGCTTTATGGTGTCGTCTGGGATGTGCCGCCGGACGGTGGTGTCTGGGTGCCGGCGCGTGATGGCGTGGCGGTGGCGGCGGCGTGGGACGCATGCCATGGTGTCTGGCGATGAAGGCACAAGCGGGACATGTGCGTGGTGCGAATCTCACATATCGCAAGGAGTGGTTATGGCGATAACGCGGGTGTCTGGGACGGAAGTCGGTTGCCGCATTTGCCGCCATGGCAAACATGATAACTGTTGCGAGTAAAAGAATATACCGTTTCATAATTGTACTTTTTATGGGTTTGACATCATTCAACTTTGTATGCTGCAAAGTTAGTGGGTTCTGACATGCGTTCAAAAGAAAAATCCCTACAGGAAAGGGGGAATTTCCCTATGACTTTTTAGGAATATGGGAATTATACGGATTTCAGAGGACCAAGAGTTCTGAGAACGCTATTTTAGCCAACCAAAAAAGGCGGTCGTTTTGACCGCCTAAATTACTTTAACTCAACTTTCGGAAGTTAAAGAAGTTAAAGGACGTATCCAAAAGGTAAGTCAGGGTTATTCACCGGGAATAATACTCTTTGGTTCGGGCTGTGCCGGAGAAGCGGGTTGTGCCGGTTGTGGTGTAGGTGTGTTAGCGGGTGCAACGTCAGTGTTGGCAGGTGGCGCCTGTTGTACTGGTGTTGCAGGATTTGCCACAGGTTCTGTCGATGGATTGGCACCTGTCGAGCCGTTGGCGGGTGTGGTAGAATCGGTATTTCCACTTGGAGCGTTGCCCTCGTTATTGCCTGCAGCGGGGTTGTTCCCCTCCTCGGGTTTCGGCTCCTCTTTTTTCTTTTCTTCGGGCTGTTTCTGCTCGGGCTGCTGCAATCCGTCCGTAGGAGTAGGTAGAGCGGTCTTTCCCACCTCACCGCCAGCGATATTCATTGTATCCCTCTCCGGTTTCTTGACGGGTTCGGCCACGGTGTCGGTTGCCACCTCGTCTTTCTTCACGGCTTTTTCGTCTTTTCCGCTACAAGTGAAATAGACACCGGCGAGGATCAGCAACAATGCCGCCGTGGTGATAATCGGAATGAGCAATGAGCGGCGTGTCCTATTCTCCCGAGCCTCAGATTTGGATGTCTGAGCGGGTTGGTAGCTCTGGGCAGCTTTGGAGGATTGAGCAGACCTTGTCCGAGAGGTTTGTGCCTGTCCTTTCGTTGTGGTCTGCGTCTCTTCGGGCTGCAGTTGCACCACCACGGCATCGTCATCCACGTCCACGCGTCTGACAGATTTCGCCATCATCTGCGCCTCATTGTCGGGCAGGTTGACATCACGGCGTTCGGCGGTCACCTTATCTACATGGATGAGATAAGCAGAGTGGTTGTCTTTGTTCTCTTTCGTCTCTGCGATGAACCTGTTCTTCTTTTGCTCGTCCGTCGCATTGGAAGACAGAATCTCAACGATTTGTCCATCGGTCATCTCTTCGAGCATGCCGTCAGAGCAAAGGTAGAAGTAATCGCCGGGTTTGACATCAGCGATATGCACGATATTGGCTTTCTGCCGTTGCTCCTTGCCCGGCATCATCGCCTTGGTGATGATATTCTTGTTGGGTTGCCGGTTCATCTCGTCAAACTCAATCTCTCCTGCGAGATAGAGGTCATAGACGACAGAGTGGTCGCGCGAGCGGTACAGCACCCTACCCTCTTGTGGTCTGACATGATAGATGCGGCTGTCGCCGATGTGTGCCACGGTACAACCATTGCGGTGGAAATAGAGGAACGTCAGAGTGGTGCCCGGTTTTTTAGCCGCACCATCATCTATTTCATCCAGTTTCAGGTAAGCCGCTTCAAGCGCTTGTTCAAACAACGTGTCTGTGAAGGGCTCCTCGGGCGACGTATTTTGGAAGATGAAATCGGCCATGGCTTGTGTGACGGTGCCGCTGGCCACTTCGCCTCTTTCATGTCCGCCCATACCATCGCAAACGATAAAGAGGCTGTCCAGTTCCGACGCTTCACCCATTTTGGGGAAGATGGCGTCTTCCTGACCCGACCGTTTTCCTACTTCGTAAATAGCCTGTGGGGATAGAATGTCAATTTTCATGATGATTGATATAATGAAGTTATTTGATCTGCAACAGCACCACATTCTCCACGTGTGGCGTATGCGGGAACATATCTACGGGTTGCACGGCCATGACGGCATACTTCTCGTCGAGCAGTTGCAAGTCGCGTGCCTGCGTGGCGGGGTTGCAACTGACGTAAACGATGCGTTTGGGAGCCGCATTGATGATGGTCTTGACCACATCGGCGTGCATCCCCGCCCTGGGCGGGTCGGTGATGATCACATCAGGCCGCCCATGCACAGCGATGAACTCATCGGTGAGGATGTCTTTCATGTCGCCGGCGAAGAAGAGCGTATTATCGATGCCGTTGATTTGCGAGTTGACCTTTGCGTCTTCGATGGCCTCGGGCACATACTCGATGCCGATGACCTTCCTCGCCTTGCGACTAACAAAATTGGCGATGGTGCCCGTGCCCGTATACAGGTCATAGACCAACTCACCGCCTGTGAGTCCGGCAAACTCCCTTGCCACGGAATAGAGATGGTAGGCCTGCTCCGTATTGGTCTGGTAGAAACTTTTCGGTCCCACTTTGAACTTCAAGTCCTCCATCATCTCAAAGATATGGTCATTGCCGCTGAACACCTGGATGTCGAGGTCGCCAAAAGTATCATTGCACTTCTGGTTATCGACGTAGAGGAGCGATGTGATTTGCGGGAACAGCCCGGCGATATGCTGCAACAACAGTTTCGCTTTTTGCTCATCATCCGGTTCGTCGTAATGGAATTGTATGAGCACCATCCATTCACCTGTATTGGAGTTGCGAATCATGATGTCACGCAGCAGTCCTTTCTGCGCTCTGAGGTCAAAGAACGACATGCCCGTCTGCATGGCATAGTCACGAATGGCGTTGCGTATCTGATTGTGCAAATCGTCCATGAGCCAGCACTTCTCGATGGGATAAATCTTATCGAAAGCGCCCGTGATATGGAATCCTATGGCGTTCTTTTCTGCGATTTCCCCGCCCTGCTCCACTTCCTGACGAGTGAGCCATCGTCTGTTGGAACATCCGAATTCCAGTTTGTTACGGTATTCGCTCGTTTTGACCGAGCCGAGGATGGGCCGGAACTCAGGCAGGGTGATTTTCCCAATCCGCGAGAGCTGGTCGAACACCTGCCGCTGTTTCATCTTCAGTTGTTCGCTGTAGGGCAAGTTCTGCCACTTACATCCCCCGCAAATGCCGAAATGGGCGCACATGGGTGTTTCACGCACCTGACTATATTCATGGAACCGTATGACCTCAGCCTCGCAGTAACTATGTTTTTTCTTCCTCACCTGCAAATCGACGACATCTCCCGGAACGCAGAAGGGCACGAAGACAACCATGTCGTCCACCCGGGCCAACGCTTTTCCTTCGGCAGCGCAATCGGTGATGGTGACATGTTCCAGCACAGGCAATGGTTTCTTGTTTCTTCCCATAATAAAATAATGTGGCACAAAAATACAACATTTTTCACAAGTAGAAAAGAAAAGCGCGAAAAAAATCACATCAAGGGGGATTTAGCAGAAGAGAGCCGGCCGAAGTCACGACTTGGGTGGCGAGTTGCAATGTCGTAAAAGATATTAAATGTAACGAAGGGATTGCATTTTTTCGCAAAAAGGTTTGGCGGGTTGCAATTTTTGATGTAAATTTGCACCTATATATATTTCTAATCTAATTGAAAACATCAAATCTAATTATGAGCGAAAAAAGAGTTTACCTCTTCGGTAATGGTAAAGCCGAAGGTAATGCTAAGATGCGTGAGGAACTCGGTGGCAAGGGTGCAAACCTTGCAGAGATGAACCTGATTGGGGTTCCCGTTCCTCCGGGTTTCACCATCACAACCGACTGCTGCAATGAGTATTATCAGGTAGGTCAGCAGAAGATTATGGAGTTGTTGAACGATGATGTCATGGCCGCCGTGAAGCACATTGAGGTGCTGATGAACTCGAAGTTCGGCGACAAGGAGAATCCTCTTCTCGTGTCGGTCCGTTCGGGTGCCCGCGCTTCTATGCCTGGCATGATGGACACCATCCTGAACCTTGGTTTGAACGACGAGGTGGCAGAGGGTATGGTGAAGAAGACCAACAACCCCCACTTTGTTTACGACAGCTACCGTCGTTTCGTGCAGATGTACGGTGACGTGGTGCTTGAGATGAAGCCCGTGAACAAAGAAGATATCGACCCGTTTGAGGA
>CAMJFC010000013.1 GCA_946404865.1 uncultured Prevotellaceae bacterium | reverse complement strand
AAGACCTTTCCGTAACTTGTGTGGCATTGGCAAACGCGCAAGGTGGCACAATATATGTAGGTATAGAGGACGAAACAAAAGGCCCTCTGCCCAACCAAGTAGTTGAGGAAGAGGAAATAAATGATACCATATCCCGATTGAGAAACCTGTGTTTCAATGTGAGTATCGCTGCTTCAGAGCGACTGACTCACGAGAATGGGGCTCAGTACTTTGAGGTGTATGTGGCTCCATCGTTGAAATCTATTGCCACCACTTCCGATGGTAAGATATACATGCGAGTTGGTGACAAATGCGAACCTGTACGGAACGAGGACTTGCAACGATTGTCCATTGAGAAAGGTGCCTATCAATGGGAACTGCTATTGACAAGAACTAAGTTGGAGGATATACCAAATGAGAATGTTGCAAGATTTGCTGATGACATCCGCCATTCCGACCGTGTGAAAAGCCATGTAAAGCAGATGTCCGACATAGAAATCCTAGATCATTACAATCTCATGGATAAAGGTACGATGACCAATCTTGGTGTGCTTTGGCTTGGCACTGCAAAACAACGGGGACGGATATCTTTCCCCATAACGGTGCAATACATCGTGTACGACCAACTAGAGCACAAGGTAAGAAAGATTGAGTGGCATGATAACCAATACAATCCCAAGGAATTGCTGCTTGAAATAGAGAAGGAAGCCATAGAACTTGAATATTCTTATGAGTTCCCCAATGGCTTATTCCGTAAGACCATCAGACATTACCATCCGAAGGTGATAAGAGAGCTTTTGCTGAACGCTTTCGCCCACAAGAGTTTCACGATTTCAAGTGACATCATGATTTGTGTCTATCCCGACAGGCTGGAAATTTCAAACCCAGGTGGTTTGCCCCTCGGTGTAACTGTTGACAATCTGCTGCATCAGCGTCACCGCAGGAATCCTTATCTTATCACTATCATGAGCGACCTCGGACTGATGGAAGGTGAAGGGTCTGGCTATGACCTTATCTATGAACTGAACTCTATGGAAGGTAAGCACCCACCAATACCAGAGTCTTCGTATAATGAATTCAAAGTAACGCAGTACTCTGAGATACAGAACACAGACATTCTGCCTCTGCTGGACTATACTTTGAAGAATTACGAGCTAACACAGAAGGGATATATCACTTTCGGAGCAATAGCTAATGAAACGAAGATGCAAGCAACAAAACTGTCTGCATATCTGCAACTCTCTGATGAAGAACGACTGAGGAGCTATATTGACCCTTTGCTGAACCTTGGGCTTATTAACAAGCGAGGCACAGGAAAAGGAACAACATATTTTGTGAATCCTAAGTTAATTGCCAATTCCAAGGCTAATGTAAAGACAACACTAAAGAATATTGAACCTTATGCACTGAAAGCATTAATTGTTGAAGACCTAAAAATGCATCCCCATAGTCTCATGTCGGAAATCGCCGAAAGACTTCCTGATGTAGAACTGAATGACTTGCGAAATACCGTATATAAGATGGTAGGAAAGGTATTGAAAACCTGTGGAGGACGGACATACCGTAGATATGAATTGGACGATGGCAGAAAAGAAAAGAAATAAAAAAGAAATAAAGAAAAGGATTTTGTAAATTGTTGATAATCTGTGAGTTTTTCTTTTCTGCGATTCAAGGCATGGAGGTACTGCCGTCTGGCTCCATTAGAAAGGCAGTGGCATCTAATTGTAGCAAGAATCAATGTGCCTTTTCCCTTCGTCCTTTAATTCTCCATTATTCCCCATCTTGCCTTCTATTTACGCGGGTTCTGCATTAATCTTCCCAAATCACTCGTTTATTACAAGCTTTTTTTGTAACTATCAATAAGTTACTCCATCTCGGCATAAAAAAGAAACGAGTTTCTTTTGTTCTGCCCTCGTTTTTTCGTAACTTTGCCGCAAAATCAAATTGAGACAAGTATTTGTCAGTGAGAAACACACACAATTGCTTGTTGAACAAAAAGGAAAACAAATGATACGTTTGTCAAAATCCGTTGTGGGCAAGGCCGAGGCCGAGGCCGTGGCTCACATCATTGAGGATGTGGGATACTTAGGGATGGGTGAGACCGTGGGGCAGTTGGAACATGAACTGGAAGCCTATATCGGAGGCGGACGGAGGTGCATCTGTGTCAATAGCGGCACGGCGGCTCTCCACCTCGCCATACAAGCTGTGACGCGCCCCGGCGACGAGGTGCTCGTCCCCTCTTTCACCTTCGTTGCCTCATACCAAGCCATCACCGGTGCTGGATGCCGCCCTGTGAGTTGCGACATCGACCCAGTGACCCTGACACTCGACCTGCGCGATGCCGAACGGCGCATCACACCCCGCACCAAAGCCATAATGCCCGTCTATTACGCGAGCAACTGCCAGATGGCACGCCAATACCAGGCCTTCGCCCGTGAGCATGGTCTGCGACTGGTGGAAGATGCGGCCCACGCCTTCGGATGCTCAGTTGACGGACAGAAAATCGGGTCGTTCGGCGATGTAGTATGCTTCAGTTTCGACGGCATCAAGAACATCACCACGGGGGAAGGCGGTGCCATCTTCTCTGCCGACGAAGAGGTGATACAACAAGTGAGCGACGCGCGTCTGCTCGGAGTGCAGAAAGACTCCGAGAAGCGCTACGCCGGTCAGCGCAGTTGGACGTTCGATGTGGTGGACCAGGGTTACCGCTACCACATGAGTAACATCTTCGCCGCCATCGGACGCGTGCAACTGTCGCGCTTCGAACCCGAGTTTGCACCGCGCCGCCGCGCCATCGCACAGCGCTATACCGAACTGCTGCGCGACACGCCTCATGTGCGTCTCACACCCATGGACTATGCCCACGACATCGTGCCGCATATCTTCGCCCTGCAGATTCTCGACGGCAAGCGCCCCCTGCTGGAACAACGGCTGAAAGAGGCCGACATCCAATACGGCATCCAATATGCCCCCAACCACCACCTCACTTATTTCAAAGCCGACTACGAACTGCCCGTCACCGACGAGGTGTATGCCCGCATCATCTCACTGCCCATGCACCCCGAACTGACCGACGAGCAGATACAACAGATTTGCCATATCATCAACAGCCTATGAAAACAGTTATCCTGGCCGGCGGCTTCGGCACCCGGCTCTCCGAGTACACCAAACTCATCCCCAAACCCATGGTGGAGATAGGCGGCAAGCCTATTCTCTGGCACATCATGAACCACTATGCGCACTACGGGTATAAAGACTTCGTCATCGCCTTAGGATACAAGGGCGAGGTCATCAAAGACTATTTCCTGCAGTATTATGCGCAAAACAACGACTTCACCATCGACCTGAGCACCGGCGAGGTGACATACATACAGAAACACCCCACCGACTGGCGCGTGTCGCTCGTAGATACGGGCGATGCCTCGCTCACCGGAGGACGCATCCTGCGGGTGAAGGACGTCATCGGCGACGAAGACTTCATGGTGACCTACGGTGATGCGGTATCGAACGTGGACATCAGTCAACTGGTCAGCAAATACCAACAGTCTGACTGTCTGGCCATGGTCACCGCCGTGCACCCCACCGCCCGTTTCGGCGAACTGCAAATCGACGATGAGGACTTCGTGCGGTCGTTCAAAGAGAAGCCACAGGTGAACCAAGGATGGATCAACGGCGGTTTCTTCGTGCTCAGTCCGCGTGTGTTCGACTATATCGACAACGACCTGACGACCTTCGAGCGTGAGCCTTTGGAGCGGCTGGCCGCAGAAGGACAGCTCAAGACCTACCGCCATGAAGGATTCTGGCAGTGCATGGACACCGTGCGCGACCGCGACCTCCTCAACCAGATGTGGGACTCCGGACAAGCACCGTGGAAAATAATTTAGGGGTAAGAGGTAAGGGGTAGGAGGTAAGAGAATACTCTGTTAATGGAGTATTGTCTTCACTCCTCCACTCCTAACTAATGTCCAAACTCCCAAACTCCTAAACTCCCAAACTCCCCCCAAAAACTCCTAAACTCCCAAACTCCTAAACTCCCGAAAAAAACGACGAAAAACGACAAAAACAACCAACAATATGAATAACATCTTATCCAACGACATTCAGCATACGCTCAACGGTCTGTCCGACCAGGAGCGAAGCCGTTTCCAGGACTCTACCGTGCTCATCACAGGCTGCGCCGGATTCCTGGGCTATTATTTCATGAATTTCTTCGCTCAGACAGCAGATGAGCTGGGTGTCAAGAAAATCATCGGACTCGATAACTTCATGCTCGGCTACCCCGGATGGGTCAAAAAACTGGAACAGAACCCGAAGTTCAACATCCAGAAATTCGACATCATCCGCGACAGCATCACGGATGTGGAGGGTGCCGACGAGGCTGACTTCATCATCCACATGGCATCCATCGCCTCACCGATGTTCTACCGCAAATACCCCATCGAGACGCTCGACGCCAACATCTGGGGTTTGCGCTCGCTGCTCGACTTCTACTGCGAGAAAAACATCCGCGGGTTCCTCTTCTACTCGTCGAGCGAGCTCTATGGCGACCCCGACCCCGCGCATGTGCCGACATCAGAGGACTACAACGGCAATGTGTGCGCCACCGGTCCACGCGCCTGCTACGATGAGTCGAAACGCTTCGGCGAGACGATGTGCATGCTCTTCGCACAGAAATATGACATGCCCATCGGTGTGGCACGCCCCTTCAACAACTACGGACCGGGTATGCGCATCGGTGACAAACGCGTGCCGGCCGACTTCGCCCTCGCCATCATGGAGGGCAAGGACATCGAAATCCTCTCCAACGGTACACCCACACGCACATTCTGTTACATCGCCGACTCCATCTGCGGTTATCTGAAAATCCTGCTCCACGGCACCTACGGCTACTATAACATCGGTATCGAGAAGCCCGAAATCACCATCGCCCAACTGGCCGACATCTACGTGAAGGCCGGCCGCGATATCTTCGGATACACGGGAGAGGTGAAATATGCCGTGTCGGACGATAAAGAATACCTGACCAACAACCCACAGCGCCGGTGCCCCAACATTGACAAGGCACGACGCGAACTGAATTATAACCCCACCATCTTCGTTGAAGAGGGCGTGGCACGGTTCCTGCAATTCCTGAAAGAGAGCGAGGAGGGCGAATACAAATGGTAATCACTGTCTTCGGTCTCGGTTTCGTGGGACTCACCACCTCACTCGGATTTGCTGAATACGGACATACCGTCTATGGCGTGGAGATAGGCGAAGAGAGGTTGAACACCATCCGCCAAGGACGCCTGCCTTTCCTTGAGCCAGGACTTGACGAGGCGCTCACACGGCACCTCAACCAGCGTTTCTTCCCCATCAGCGGCAACCAGTTGGCTGAGGCTGTCAGCCAAAGCGACTGCGTCTATTACTGCGTGGGCACCCCTTACGGCAAGGACGGACAGGCCGACCTGACCTACCTGTTCAATGCCATCGACCAGACGCTCGCGGTGCGACCCGCCGACCGCTATCAGGTATTGGTGGTGAAATCGACCATTCCACCATCTACCACTCAAGAGAAGGTTATCCCCCACCTCACCGCCAAAGGACTTCATGTGGGAACAGACCTTGGCGTGGCCAACAACCCAGAGTTTCTGCGCGAGGGACATTGTTGGGACGACTTCATCCATGCCGACCGCATCGTACTGGGTGTAAGCGACGACCGCTCTGCTGAAGTGTTGCGCCAGGTGTATGCCACCGTCAAGGAGCCCGTCTTCTGTGTCTCGCTCAACACGGGCGAGTTCATCAAATACCTCTCCAACACGCTGCTCGCCACACTCATCAGTTACAGCAATGAGATGAGCATCGTGGCCGACACCATCGGAGGCATCGACACCGCCGAGGCGTTCCGCATCCTCCACATGGACAAGCGTTGGGGCGGAGCGACCATGGCGTCGTACGTCTATCCCGGTTGCGGCTACGGCGGCTACTGTCTGCCCAAGGACACCAACGCTCTCTATGCCGTGACCCGCACGGCAGGTTTCGATGCTCAGATTCTGCACCATGTCATCGACACCAACGACCACATGCCTCAGTTCATCGCACAGAAGATTATTCGCGCTATCGGCGATGACAAGAGCCAGCGTATCGGCATCCTCGGTCTGTCGTTCAAACCCGGCAGCGACGATGTGCGCGACACCCCGTCGGCCAAGATTGTCAAGGCGCTCATCGAGGCGGGATACACTAACCTATGCGGTTACGACCCTGTGGCTATCGACGAGTTCCGTCGCCACTACGACCTGCCCATCGACTACATCGACACTTATGATGAAATCGTAAGTCAGGCGCAAGCGCTTGTCATCACCACCGCATGGCCCGAGTTCGCCGATGTGCGCCAGCGCACCGACCGTCCCGTCATCGACTGCAGATACATGCTTTGACGTGGAACGTGGAACGTGGAACGTGGAACGTTGAACGTTGAATGTGGAACGTGGAACGTTGAATGTGGAATGTTGAACGTTGAACGTGGAACGTGGAACGTGGAACGTGGAATGTTGAACGTGGAACGTGGAACGTGGAATGTTGAACGTTGAACGTTGAACGTGGAATGTTGAACGTGGAATGTTGAACGTTGAATGTGGAATGTTGAACGTTGAACGTGGAACGTGGAACGTGGAACGTTATTACGGGATAAGGTGATAACGTTATGACGAAAAATGGAATGACGAAAAACGGAATGACGAAAAACGGAATAACGAAAAATGGAATGACGAAAAACGGAATAATGCCATTACGGAACAACGTTATGACGTAATAACGTTATAAGGAATGACGTTATTACGAAACGACGAAACGACGAAAACAACGAAAACAACGAAAACAACAAAAATAAAATTAGTTAACTCAAACAATGAATTTTCTTGATAGAAACGAATTCAATTTTCAGCCCAGTCAAAAAGTGATTGACGCTGTAAAGAATTTCGACCCGGAACTGCTGTGCTTCTATACCCGCATTTACGACCAAGGTAAGAAAAGCATCGTCTCCGTCAAATTAAGTGAAATCTACGGGGTGCCCGAAGAACAAGTCATTCTCGGCTACGGCGGCGAGGACATCCTGAAAAACGCGGTTCACTACTACCTCATGGAAGGGGACAACAAAACCATCCTCATCCCTGAGTTCTCGTGGTGGTACTACAACCGTATCGCCGGTGAGTGCGGCGGTACTTTCCAGATGTATCCGCTGCACGAGACCGATGATACCTTCGCCTATAACATCGACGAGGTGATTGAATATACCTGCCGCATCCACCCGCGTATGCTGCTGCTCGCCTCACCCAACAACCCCACGGGCAACGGACTCACACCCGAGGAAATCAGCCGCATCATGGAGCACATCCCCTCCGACACGATTGTGCTCATCGACGAGGCTTACGCCAGTTTCATCTCCACCGACACGCACTACATCGCGCCGTTGGTGAATCAATACAGCAACCTCATCATCTCGCGCACCCTGTCGAAGTTCTACGGCCTCCCCGGCCTACGTTTAGGTTTCGGTTTCATGGGCAAGGGACATGAGCAGTTTGTCAGTTACATCAACAAATACCTCGGTTACAACCGCTTCTCCGAGGCCGTGGCCATCGCCGCTCTTGACAGCGACGACCACTACCGCCACGTGGCCGATGAGATGGAATGGGGACGGCAACTCTACAAACGGGAACTCGGACAGCTGCCCGGTTTCAAAGTGTATAAGTCAGTGGCCAACTTCATCCTCATCAAATATCCTCTGGCCATCAAAGAACCGTTGCAGAAGGCGCTCGCCGCACAAGACTATAAAATCAAATTCATGAGTGACAAAGGATTGGAGTCGTGCGTGCGCATCACCCTCGGACGCCGTGAGCAGACACAAGCAGTGTGCGACACCATACTTAAAGTGTTTAGGGGTAAGAGGTAAGGGGTAAGAGGTATGATTCGGGGCAACTTAGGGGTAAGAGGTAAGGGGTAAGAGGTAAGAGAATATATTAATGTCAAACTACCAAACTCCCCCCTCGGGGGATAAGGGGGGCTAACATATATGGACAAGAATTATCAGGCATCACTGAAATCAGCAGAAACGGAAGACTGGGTTGATTACCATATCATACGTCCTTTCTGCTACCATCTGTCGAAGTGGTTCGCCAAACTCGACATACACCCCAACACCGTCACCATCGCATCGATGTTTGTCGGTGCTGGCAGCAGTTTCTTCTTCGCACAGGGATGCTACTACTATGAGGGGTGGTGCGGACTGGTTTGCAACCTTGTGGCTATCCTGATGCTCATGGTGGCCGATATCTTCGACTGCACCGACGGGCAACTGGCTCGCATGACGGGCAAGAAGAGCCGCATGGGGCGCATCCTCGACGGTCTGGCGGGGTTCACATGGGCTGTGCCCATCTATTGTGCGCTCACCTACCGTTTCTACGTTCACCATGACATCGAGTTTTCATGGCTCGGACTGAGCGACACGCCTCAAACGGCGCTCATCGCCACCGCCGTGGTTTTCGTGCTGGCACTCATCTCCGGCTTCGTAGGTCAGGCAGGACAGCAACGGTTGGCCGACTACTACATCCAGGTGCACCTCTTCTTCATGAAAGGTGAGAAAGGGAGCGAATTAGACAACTCTGTCCGGCAGCAGGAGATTTACGACACGATGCCGGCCGATGCGAAGTGGATAGAACGGGCCTTCCAGAAATCGTACATCGACTACACCCGCCAGCAGGAGAAGTCCACACCCGAGTTTCAACGACTTATGCGGGTGCTGCGTCAGCGCTACGGCAGCAGCGACCAGATACCGCAATCGGTGCGCGACGAATTCCGCCGCGAGTCGCTGCCGCTCATCAAATGGAACGGACTGCTCACCTTCAATTTCCGCACCGCATGGCTTTTCCTCTTCTGCCTGCTCGACGTGCCTGTACTCAACTTTCTCTTCGAAATCATCGCCATGTCGATACTCGCCTGCTACGTCAACCGCCGACACGAGCGCTTCTCACGGCGCATTGCCGACCAGGTAGAGGCTACGCATCAGGCATAACACTTCATCCTTCAACTCATGAAATGGACCCGGAAAAGCGTCAATAACTTCTTCTTCCTGCTGGGCGTAGCCATGGTGGTGGTCATGCTCTTCACATTCGACGTGAGCTTCGCCGAACTGTGGGATCATATCTGCCATGCCGGCTATTGGCTCATACCCATCATCGGCATCTGGCTGGTCATCTATGCCATCAACGCATGGTCGTGGTACTGCATCATACAAGGACTGGGCGAAAGCCACAAGGTGAGCTTCTGGCGCGTCTTCCGGCTCACCATCACGGGCTACGCGCTCAACTACGCCACACCCGTGGGCGGACTGGGCGGCGAGCCCTACCGCATCATGGAACTGTCGAAGAACATGGACAAGGAGCATGCCTCATCGTCGGTCATCCTCTATGCCATGATGCACATCTTCGCTCACTTCATCTTCTGGTTCAGTTCGGTATTCATCTATCTGGCACTGGCTTGGGCGGGCGACCTGCCGCTCACTCGCGGCACGGCCATCCTCTTCGGCATGATCGTCATCCTCTTCTCGTTTGCTCTCTATTTCTTCTCGAAAGGCTATCGCAACGGACTGGTGGTGAAGACCATCCGACTGATAGGTAAGATACCGGGACTGAAGAAATGGAGCGCACGCTTTCTGGAGCGTCATACCGACATGCTGCATAACATCGACCGTCAGATAGCGGCTCTCCACCATCAGGAGAAGCGCGCGTTCTACAGTTCGCTGGGACTGGAATACTTCTCACGGTTGGTGCAGAGCCTCGAGGTGATGTTCATGCTGCTGCTCTTCGGCATCGACTGCGGAGGCGGTGCCACAGGCTTATTGCTCACCTTCCTCCATTCGGTGCTCATCATGGCATTCACGTCGTTTTTGGCCAACCTCATCGGCTTTCTGCCTATGCAGCTGGGAGTGCAGGAGGGCGGCTTTGTCATCTCCATCGCCGTGCTGGGTCTCTCGCCCGCCGTCGGCATCTTCGTGAGCATCATCTGCCGTGTGCGCGAAATCTTCTGGATCATCGTCGGCCTCGTTCTGATGAAAGCGCCATACAAGGGGTAAGGGGTTATTTAGGGGTAAGAGGTAAGGGGTAAGAGAATACTTAGGAGTAAGGGGTAAGGGGTAAGAGGTAAGAGATTACTTTGCAAATGGAGTATTGTCTTCACTCCTTCACTCCTCCACTCCTCCACTCCTTATTAATGTCAAACTACCAAACTCCCCAAAACGACCAAACGACCAAACGACTAACATTATGGCTACATACGACATACGACCGCTACAAATGCGGATGCTGAAAATCATGGAAGTGTTGGACAAAACCTTCCGTGAGCACGATATCCGTTACGGCATCTTCAATGGAAGTCTGCTCGGTGCAGTCCGTCACAAGGGCTTCATCCCATGGGACGACGACATGGATATCGTGATGCCACGTCCTGACTACGAACGGTTCATCGAGCACTGCCACGAGTGGTTGCCCGAACCATACGAGTTCGTCTGTCCTGAAAACGACAAGGCCTACCCTCTGCCTTTCGGCAAGGTGCAAGATGCCTCGACCACACTCATCGAACGGCTTCACTTGAGCTATCTCGGAGGAATCTATGTCGATGTCTTCCCTTTGGATGGTGTACCCTCTAATATCATCAAACGGAAATGGCACCAGACGCGTTATGCCTTCCTGCGGCAAGCCCTCTATTGGATTCATCGTGACCCCTACCGCCACGGTCACGGCCCCCGTTCGTGGATTCCCCTGCTCACCCGAAAACTGACCACCATGGAGTCGTTGCAGAAAAAAATACGCCGTTTGCTCACCCGATATGACTATGAAAAGGCCACCCTGGTAAACGACTATACCGAGGGGCCGCACGGTGTCATGCCCAAGTCTATCCATGGTGTGTTCGCTCCCTACGAGTTTGAGGGGAAGACTTTCATGGGTATCAAAGATTATGATACCTATCTCACGCAGATTTACGGCGACTACATGAAGATTCCTGATGGCGAACACCAACGCCAACACAACTTCCACATCCTTGACCTCAACCTACCCTACCGAGAGTATAAAGGTTGAGGGTTTAAGGTTGAGGGTTTAGTGTTCTTATTGAGGGTTGAGGGTTGAGAACTATTCGTTTTTGATTAGTTCGTTGGCGTGTAGGAAGTCTTCTACTGTGTCGAGCTCATACGACAGATAGGCGGTGGTATCTACCACACGGTAGGTGTGCCCCTGCGGTATCAGCCGCTCGAAAGCCCGCTCATAGAATATATCGACGAGCCCCTCACGCTCTATCATCTGCTCCAATTCGGCATAGAGCGCTGTGGTGTAGGCGGGTGTCATCTTCTCGATACCCACCGACTCGCCCATCGCATCCTCGGGACGGCACGTCTTGCTGATTTCGGTGATGCGTCCCTCCTTGTCAACCACCACCTTCATCTCCTCGTCGCCTAAAGGATGACGGCACACCGACAGGGCGTCGCCATGCTCCTCCAACAAGCGGGTGAGCAACTGTGGGTCGAAGAGGATGTCGCTGTCGAGCAACACGAGATGGTGTCCCTCAGCGTAGTCGCGTGCCAACCACAGCGAGTAGATATTGTTGGTGGTGGCATAATCGGCATTATCCACATAATGGATGGTCTGTTCGGGGAAATGACCGTTGAGAAACTCACGAATCTGTGAGCCACGGTAACCCGTCACCACCACCCACTCGTTGATGTCATGGCTGCGCAAGGCATCGCATGTGCGTTCCAGCAACGTGCGGCCGCCCAACTCCAACAAACACTTGGGTCGGTCGTCGGTCAGCGGACGCAACCGCTTGGCCATGCCTGCCGCCAATATGACTGCTATCGGGGTCTGAAGGGCCTCCGTTCCCCCTCCCGCGCTGGGAGATGTCTGCATCGGGTTGATTTGATTCATCATGTGTTTTGTTATGATTATTTCTGCCTTCTAAACAAAAATTCTGCGGTCTGCACCATAGAGAAAGCGTAGTCCTTGAGGGCATCGAAATGCGGTGAGGTGGTTGTGGGCGTGAGTGCCCCACGGGCATCGACATCATAGAAGAAATACTTGTCGGCCTGATTGTTGTAGATGAAGCACGCCGTACTGTCGCGCCCCACCACCTGTGTGTCGGACGTATAGAACACCTGTTGACGGGGTTGACGCAACAGGTCCAGACCGAAACCGTCAAAGTCGTAACTGACACCCATCAGGCCCAACAGGGTGGGCGGCACATCCACCTGAGTGCCCAATCCGTCATAGATACGGTTCTCCACACCGGGGCCGAAGATGACGAGCGGGATATGGTTATACGACTGGGGCAGTTCTGCCTCGGTCTTCCCCACCAACTTACCATGGTCGGCCAGTATCACAAAGATGGTATTGTCATACCACGGTTGCTTGCGCGCCCCGGCCAGGAAATCGCCGATACACCGGTCGGCATACTCTACGATTTGCGTCTCAGGGTCGGTGGTGCGGGGGTGGAACCAGTCGGGGATGATGTAGGGTGGATGGTTGCTGATGGTGAGCAGGGTAGCGAAGAAGGGCTGTCCGTCAAGCGCTCGCTCGTTGATGACGGGCAGGGCATAGGTGAACAGATAATGGTCGGGCACCCCGAAGGCGTTCACGCGCTCCTCTTTGGGGTAATTCTCCTGCGCAAACACCTCATCGTAGCCGTTGGTGCGCAGGAAGGCGTTCATATTATCGTATTGTGCCTCGTGCGTCATGAAGAAAAGGTTATGATAACCCTCATCCTTCAAGATGGTGGGCAGTCCGCTGCGATGGGGTGTCACTGTGCCTTTCATCAGGTTGCGGAACATCAGCGCGGGATAGGAGTAGAGCGTGGCTGTGATACCGTGGTTGGTGTGGATGCCGGCGGAATAAAAACGGGTGAACGCCAACGAGTGCTGGTAAAGGCTGTCGAGCGTCGGAGTGAGCGACTCACGGGCACCGAGCGACTGCAAGAAATCGGCCGACATCGACTCCATCAGAATCATCACCACATTGGGATGAGTGGCCAGTGTGTCGGCCTCCACACGACGATGCAACACAGCAGTGCTGTCAACAACCCCCTCAATGCCGAGATAGGCCCGGCTCTTCCCTACCGCCTCGGCATAAGGCATCAAGTGCAACTCACGGTTTTCCTTGCGCAGGTCATCGAGCAACGAGGTGAGCAGATTGAACGTGGGGTTAATGCCCAACTGATTGAGGAAGGGGTCGTCACAATAATAGGCCTGACTCACCTTGATGGGATTATACCCCCGTCGGCCGCGGATGCCGAACACACAAAGGAAGATGAGCAGCGCCGCCACCACGAGTTTCCATGCGCATCCCCGCCATGACAGCGGTTCGCGGGGCGCTTCCTCTATGCGGTGTACCATCCGCTTGCGCCACCGACGGAGCAGCCACACAAACAGCGCCACAGCCACCACCCACGCGATGATATAAGGCAGGTAGGCCGTTTCGCCAAACACCATGCCGGCTGTCGTTCCCACATAACCAAACCATCCGAAGATGCTCGAGTCGAGATTTTTGAAGAAATAGGCGAAATAAGGAATATTGCCCGCCGAAGCCATGAACACCAGAGCATAGAAGAGTATGAACCAGATATTGGCTGCACGCAACAGCCAGCGGCGGTAGATGCCGAACACCCCCAAGAGCAGGAGCACCGCCAGCGGCACCACCATCACATAGCACGCGATGACGTTGTCGAACCACACACCTTTGACGAAGGCCGTCAGATGACAGGCATCGCTATCGCCAATCATATCGCCCAGCACCAGATATTGAACCAGACGAAACACCGTCATCACCGCCAGGGCCAAAAGATGCACCCCCAACAGATAGGTGATGATGGATAAAAATTTACTCTTCAGCATTATGATGATTGATATCTTTATAGGGGCGATAGGGTTTATAGGGGCTATAGTATTTATAGGGACTATATAGTACTTATAGTACTTATAGTATTTATCTTTTTATATTATATTTTTTTAGAATTGTGCATAGATAAACGGCTGGACGGTATCTTGACGGAAATTGATGACCAACTGCATCACCACGACGAAGATGAGCAACTTGACCAACCACGGCGAGCGCACAAACCAATCGCTCAGACGGTCGGAATGCCGCTTGCGCAGACCATGCAGCGCAAAACCAATGACCACGAACGACATCCACACCCACCGCGTAGAGAAGAACGGCGCCAGATAGTCCCAACTGAAGTCGGAACCGATATGACCTAACAGCGTCAACGCTGAATCAACACTCGGCGAACGGAAGAACACCCACCCTATCGTCACATAGAGAAAGGTGATGAAGAAGGCAGCGAGTTTCACATACCATGTGTTGGGTATCTTGTCCAACCACCATTTGCTGGCCTTATGGATAATCAGACCTATTCCGTGCAAGGCGCCCCATATCACAAACATCCATGAGGCACCATGCCACAAACCCGACAGCAACATCGTGATGAAACTGTTGAGATAGGTGCGCCACTTGCCTTTCCTGTTGCCGCCCAGCGGGATATACACATAGTCGCGGAACCATGTGGAGAGTGCGATATGCCACCGCCGCCAAAACTCCGTCAGGTTGAGTGACTGATAAGGGAAATTGAAGTTCTCGCGCAACTGAAAGCCCATCACGGCTGCGATACCGATGCTCATGTCGCTATAACCTGAGAAGTCGAGGTAAATCTGTAAGGTATAACCCAGCACGCCCATGGCGCCTTCGAAACCCGAATAACCCAGCGGGTCGTCGAATATCCACGCATTATACTGCGCGATATAATCGGCCACCACCGCTTTCTTCAGCAGTCCTACGATAATCAGCCACAGTCCCGCATACACCAGACGCTCGTCTAACGGTTTGCGCTCTTGTATCTGTGGTATGAGCACCTCGGCACGGGTGATGGGACCGGCCATGAGCAGGGGGAAGAAGGTGAGATAGAACGCATACTCCAGCAGCGACACCTCGGCGCAGAACCGTCCTTTATACACATCGACCGTATAACTGATGGCCTGTAAGGTATAGAATGAGATACCGATGGGCAAGATGATGGAGAGGAGCGAGAAATTGGTCGCCAACATCCCGTTCAGCGTCTCGATGAAGAAATTGGTGTATTTGAAATACAACAGCGGCAACAGTTCCACCGTCACCGTGGCAACCAGCAGCCACCGCCGGGAACTCCCCTCGCGACGGCGCAACATATCGGTCATCTTCCACGACAACAGCACCGTGGCAGGCAGCAGAAGCATCAGCCAGCCGTTGGCCTTGAACGCGAAAAACAGACTGAACACCACCACATAGGCCAACATGGCCGTATGGCGCATACGGTTGAGCCAGATATATCCGCCAAAGAATATGATGAAGAGCACCATGAAAGGCATGGTGACGAGCGACCACTCCCCGTCGGGAGTGGTGAAGAACTGTAACAACGAGTCGAAGATATTCATCCGTCAGACAGGGTTGTCAAGGGTTATTTCTTTTTTGGCTGCACAGGAACAGTGGGAACGGTAGGCACATCGGGCACTACTTTCGGATCCACCTTGATGTCGTTGGGCATCACCACCTTTTTGACGATATCTATCTGGTCGGGTTGCAGATGTTCCACCATCGACTCTTCTTTCTTCTCCTCACGGCGCTCCTCGCTTGTTTCTTCGCGCTTCTCCACGGGTTTGGGTTTCGGCATGGCCTCAGCCTCTTCGATGGTCAAGCCAGCCAGTTTGGTGCCCTCCATGTTATAGCGTGCGGTGCGGCCGCCACTCTCCACCCGGTACTCGTTGTTCTCGAAGGTCACCTTACCACGGTCGATGACGGTCACCGCCTTGGTGCTGGCATCCATACGATAGAGACCGCACTCGGTGTTGCCGGGGTTGCGCGACGCCATGATGACGATAAACGACTCATCGGGCGAGATATTAGCTTGCAGGATGCCGCTGCCGGTATAATCGATGATGGCAGCGGGATTATGCTCCTGCGGCAGGATTTCTTTCGAGTCGCGCGTGTAGGCGTCAAACTCATAGAGATGACCTTCCTCCAGGTACACCAGTGAATGGCGGTCGCGCTCATAGAATTTGGCCACGACCAGTCCCGTCTGCAGCACCTCGTTGGCCATACTGTCGATGACCTCACGTGTGGTGTGGTCGAAAGAGGTTCCGATGCTCAACTGTCTGTTGTTCATCCGCTGTACGTTGATATAGAGGATGAGCACCACCACAGCCAACAGGAAGATGATGGCAGCTTTGGCGATGGTCGCTTTCTTATATTTGCGTTGCTGCCCGAAGGGGTTCAGCATCTTCACGGGTTTACCCCTGTGCTGCTCATCCTTGGGCTCGGGTGCCACCTCGGGTTCCGGAGCGGGTGGGAATCCGGTTTTTTTCTTGCAATACGGACAAAGGGCCGCATGAGAATAAATCATTTTCCCGCATGAGGGGCATTCACTGATATTTGCCATATTGTGTTTTTTTCTGTTTTTGTCTTTTGATATAGGGGCTATAGTAGTTATAGTGACTATAGTAGCTATAGGGGCTATAGTTCTATAATAGCTATAGGGGCTATAGTGACTATAGGGGTTATAGTTCTATAGGGGCAAGCGCCAGACGGCTCCGTCTTTGGTGTCTTTCACCTCAAAGCCGGCAGCACTGAGGGCATCGCGTATCTGGTCGCTGGTGGCCCAGTCCTTGGAGGCCTTGGCCTTGGCACGCAGGTCAAGCACCATGTCAACCACCTTGCCGAAGGCTTCCTCGCGCTTATCGCTCGTGTCACCCTTCTCTTGGCGCAGACCTAAAATGTCGCAGGCGAAGAGGCGCATCACCTCGCTCAGTTCCTTGAGGTCGTCAGCATCTATCTGAGCCTGATGGGCCGTGACGGTGTTCACCACACGGCATGCCTCGAAGAGATGGCTGATGACGATTTGCGTCTGCAGGTCATCGTTCATCGCGTCGTAGCATTTCTGGCGCAGTTCGCCGACCACTTTCTTCGTGGCAGGGTCGGAGGCTTTGGCGGGCTGGATGCGCTCCAGGTCGCTCAGACCATTGAGCAGTCGCTCCAGTCCTTTCTCACTGGCTTTCAGTGCTTCGTTGGAGAAATCGACGGTGCCACGGTAATGGGCCGACAGGATGAAGAAACGGATGGTCATGGGCGAGTAAGCCTGTTCGAGCGAGGGATGATTGCCCGTGAAGAACTGCTCCAGCGTGATGAAGTTGCCGAGCGACTTGCCCATCTTTTGTCCGTTGATAGTAATCATATTGTTGTGCATCCAGTAGCGCACCATCTGGTCGCCTTGTGAAGCCACGGCCTGAGCTATCTCGCACTCATGATGCGGGAAGACGAGGTCCATGCCGCCACCGTGGATGTCGAAGTGGTCGCCTAAATACTTGCGCCCCATGGCCGTACATTCGCAGTGCCAACCAGGGAAGCCGTCGCTCCAGGGTGACGGCCAGCGCATGATGTGCTCGGGCTGTGCCTTCTTCCACAGGGCGAAGTCGGCCTGGTTGTGTTTCTCCCCCACCCCGTCGAGTTCGCGCGACTCGTTAATGACATTCTCCAGGTTGCGCCCGGAGAGAATGCCATAATGATGGTCTTTGTTGTATTTCTCGATATCGAAATACACACTGCCATTGCTCTCATAAGCATAGCCGTGGTCGAGAATCTGCTGCACCAGTTGCTGCTGCTCGATGATATGTCCTGTGGCGTGGGGTTCGATGCTCGGCGGCAGCACATTGAGCAGTGCCATGGCATCATGATAGCGGTTGGTGTAATATTGGGCTATCTCCATGGGCTCCAACTGTTCCAGTCGCGCTTTCTTGGCAATCTTGTCTTCCCCCTCGTCAGCATCATGCTCCAGATGGCCCACATCGGTGATGTTACGCACGTAGCGCACCTTGTAACCGATATGTTTCAAGTAACGGAACAGGATATCGAATGTGATAGCCGGACGGGCATGCCCCAGATGGGGGTCGCCATACACGGTCGGGCCGCACACATACATCCCCACATTGGGTGCGTGCAAGGGCACGAAGGGTTCTTTACTCCGTTTCAGTGTATTATAGATGACAAGTCGCTGCATATTTTGAATGTTGAGTTTTGAATTTTGAATGTTGAATGGTCGCCTGCGGCGATTGATGAATTTTGAATTAGAAAAGCCTCTATGAATTGATTCAAGGTGCAAAGGTACGGCAATTTCGGCTAATAAGCAAAATATCAGCCGTTTTTTGTTGTTTCATGTTTGTATTTCACAATTATTGCGTAACTTTGCATCCAAATTTGAAAAACCAATATTATAACTTATTATTTCAATGGCTTATAGACGTATTACGGCTGCTGAAGGAGCAGCTATGATTAAGAACGGTGACAACCTGGCCCTGAGCGGATTCACACCCGCAGGCGTGGCCAAGGCCGTGACCAAAGAGTTGGCGAAAATCGCTGTGGCTGAGCATGAGGCCGGACGCGAATTCAAAGTGGGTATCTTCACCGGTGCTTCCACCGGACAGAGCACCGACGGCGACCTGGCTGCGGCGCAAGCCATCAAATACCGCGCCCCCTACACCACTAACCCTGACTTCCGCAAACACGTGAACATGGGCGAGATTCCCTACAACGACCTTCACCTGAGCCACATGGCACAGGAACTGCGTTATGGTTTCTATGGCGATGTGGACTGGGCCATCCTCGAGGTGTGTGACATTGAAGAGGGTGATGACCTGTGCAAGGCATACCTCACCGCAGCAGGCGGTATCAGCCCCACAGCGGCACGACTGGCCAAACACGTCATCCTGGAGCTCAACTCCTTCCACAACCCCAACGCCAAATTCATTCACGATGTGTATGAACCACTTGACCCGCCCTACCGCAAGGCTATTCCCATCGAGCATGTGAGCGACCGTATCGGTAAGCCCTACGTGGAGATTGACCCGAAGAAAATCGTGGGTGTGGTGGAGTGCAATATCCCCGATGAGGCCCGCGCTTTCAGCGACAGCAACCCCGTGACCGACCGCATCGGATACCTCACCGCCGAATTCCTCGTTGAGGAGATGCACAAGGGACGCATTCCCAAAGAGTTCCTCCCGCTGCAGAGCGGCGTGGGCTCCACCGCCAACGCCATCCTCGGCGCACTGGGTCAGGACAAGCACGTGCCCGACTTCAACATCTACACCGAGGTGATTCAGAACTCCGTCATCGCCATGATGCTTGAAGGCCGTGTGAAAGACGCTTCGGCCTGCTCGCTCACCGTGAGCAACGAGTGCCTGATGCAGGTATATGACAATATGGATCATTTCCGTAAACACCTCACGCTGCGCCAGAGCGAGATTTCCAACAGTCCCGAACTGATTCGCCGACTGGGAGTCATCGCCATCAACACCGCCATCGAGTGCGACATCTACGGCAATGCCAACTCCACACATATCAGCGGCACGAAGATGATGAACGGCATCGGCGGCAGCGGCGACTTCATCCGCAACGCTTACCTCAGCATCTTTACCTGTCCCTCGACGGCCAAGGGCGGTCTCATCTCCAGCATCGTGCCCTTCGTCAGCCACCAGGACAGCTCGGAGCACGATGTCAATATCATCGTCACCGAACAGGGTGTGGCCGACCTGCGCGGCAAGAGCCCTATGCAGCGCGCACAGTGCATCATCGAGAACTGCGCTCACCCCGACTACAAACAACTGCTTTGGGACTACCTGAAGATTGCCAAGGGCGGTCACACACGTCACTACCTGCCCGCCGCCTTTGCCATGCACGACACATTGGCACGCAAGGGCGACATGCATCTCACCGACTTCGCTGAGTACATCAAGGCATAACCGGCAAAACTACCCGTCACAAAGAACTTAACTTCTTGCGACAGTTCAGTTCTTTATACCCAACAAGTGCGGACGCGATAACACGTCCGCACTTGTATTTTTATATCTACCCTGTGGATTTTGTTGAAGTAACTCCCCCACTCAAAGGGGGCTTTTTGCCTATTGCCCGCTGCGGAGGATGATACTGCCGATGGCAATGAAGTCGCCCACGTTGACAAGGCCGTCGCCGTTGATATCGGCTGCTTTGAAGTGGAACGGCATGATGGTGCGACCCAGGATGTAGGAGCCGGTAGCGATGAAGTCGCCCACATTGACCTTGGAGTCACCATTCACGTCGCCCGGTATAAGTTCCTCAATCCGGTTGAACAGTCCCCATACCTCGTCGGCTTGGTATGTTTGCGCACTGCCTGCGGGCACATAGAGTATGGCGGTGTTATAGCAGGAGAACACGTTCACATTGATACTTGGCGGATTCACCATATTACAAACGACAGTGTCCAGGGAGCATTCGCTGAACGCTTCATCACCGATGCTCGTCACGCTCTCGGGTATGGTGATGTCGGTCAATCGATAGTTTCCTTTAAACAAGCCTTCTGGTATGGAGGTCAAATGATCCGGGAGAACCACGGACCGTATGTAGGAGTACTCAAATGCATACGGTTCAAAACCCGTCACGGTATATTGCCGCCGTTCGTCAGTGGGATCAAGTACATAGCCTGTAAGGTAATCTAACTTTTTTGAGAAATCGAGATTGGGGTTGTCGATGAAATTATTGCGTTCATTGATTATACTCTCATCACAGATACCCATGACTCGGGCCGTCTTGTCCTCTTCATTGATCTCATATTTGATACCCAGGAGACACGACATCTCCTTAATCGTTTGTGCATCTTGCCATCCAGTTGCATTCTGATAAGCACTCACATAACCGTCCTTCACATCCAGAATGGCTATTCCATTGGAGAAAACGTCAGAGTCGATGTATGGAGGTATGTTTTTATGGATAAAGACATGCATCCAGCCCGCACAATCAGCAAAAGCCATACTGCCGATAATCTGCAGCGTAGAAGGCATGGCAACCCAACCCAAACTGTTGCAGTTAGAGAAAGCCCTTGCACCTATGCTTCTCACGCCCTCGGGGAAACAAATATACAGCAGGTCGGAGCAACAATAGAATGCTTCGTCGCCGATGGACGTCAACATTGAGGGCAGTTCAACCGAGTTGAGTGCGGAGCAGTATGCGAATGCTTCTTTTTCGATGATCCTCACGCCTTCGGGCACGCTGATATCCCTCAGAGCGGTACAACCTGCGAATGCTCTTTCACTGATAGTCGACAGCGTCAAGGGAAGGCTAATCTCGGCCAAACTGGTACAGCCAGAGAATGCTCCGTATTCGATGGTCGTTACACCCTCGGGCACAGAGATTGAGCTTAAGGCGGAGCAATCATAGAATGCGTTTTCGCAGATGGCTGTCAGACTTTCGGGTAAGTTGATGGACTCCAGACTGTTGCAATCCATGAATGCCCGCTCACCTATAACCTTCAAGGTCGAAGGCAGGGTGATGCTTGTCAGATTGTGATGTTCAGCGAACGCCACACTGGCGATGGAGGTCACCGTACAGGTAAGATCGTCGATGCTCACCGTCTCGGGGATGATGACAGTGGCTTGTTCCGTATTTTCCGTCCCAACAACCATGGCTTCGCCAGTGACAGCATTAAGTTGGTATAGGATGCCATTGATGTTGGCACTATAAATAAGATTCTTTATGGTCGAGAACTGACTCCAGTTGGAGTCAGTGGCATAAGCGGACCCGGCTCCACCCTTGACATAGAGCGTGGTATTAGAGGTGGTGCCGCCACTGAAGGTTGTCGCGTTGGCCGTTGGTGGCATAAAGGCATAGCAGCTAAGCACTTCTAAGCTGCTTAAGCCGGCAAGTGCATACGACCCTATTTCGACCATGGTAGAGGGAATCGACATCTCCCTGATACCCGTACAACCTTCGAAAGCATAATCGGAGATGGTATGCACGCCGCTTTCGATGGTCACGCTTTGGAGTGATGTTTGGTTTCTGAACGCCCAAGGAGCGATGGTATACACATTGAACGTGTAATCCTGATAAGTAAACGACTTGCGGATGACAATGTCTGTGGGGGTGCCATCTAAACCAACCGCAACCGCGGCATCTTGGTCGTGTAAGAAATTGTACTGTACACCGTCGATCATCGTTCCAAGCTCAAATTTCCTGCTGAAACTACCCCACCTGTTGGCAGGTTGTTTATAGGGATCCAACTTTCCTATCGGCACATACAGTGTGGTGTTGCTCAGCGAGCCGAACACAGAGGTGCCTCGCGGCGGGATGTACGGCGGGGTCTCGGCATAACAAACTACGGCCTTCAGCGTCGTGTTATAGAATGCACCTGAACCGAGTGATAACATCGTCGAGGGCAGGTAAACATACAAAAGCTCTGTGCAACCGTTGAATGCATTATCACCGACTGCGGTCACTGTGTAGGTCACATTTTGGTAGGTCACCCGATCGGGGATCGTGACCGATTTCAACGTAGAGTAATTGCCCGTGGTGACCGTGGCGGTCTGGTCGTCTTTCAACTGATAATTGAGACCATCAATAGTCGCTGTTATAGTAGCTGCCATTGTCTGCCCCAAAAAGCAGAGCAGTAAACCTAAAGTTAGTAGTTTTTTCATATACTATGTTCTTTTACCATGTTTTTGATAGAAAGAATGTCAAATGACAAAAAGTAGAAAAGTACAGATTTTTAGCAGATTGCACCCATCGTGCAATAGTGTTGCAAAAATAACACAAAAAAGGGAGATTGATGTTCTATGTTTTGTTAAAACATGTTAATCACCCATAGGTGGCGGCTCATGTCCACGTGTCCGTTGGATTTGAACGTCACTCCCTCGCGTTCTAACAGTGTGCGCTGAGCACTCCATCCAGGAGCCGTCCGCCCTGCCATGTTCACCACACGGTGGCATGGCAACTGCTCTGCACCGGGGGTATAGCGGAGCGTGCGCCCCACCATACGCGCATGACTGGGCCACCCTGCCCATGCGGCGATGATGCCGTAGGTGGTAACCCGTCCGCGTGGTATCTGCGCCACGATGTCGAACACCGCCTCGCGAAAAGTGCGCGCCTCGTCGGGTGTCATGGTGTTGGGGTATTCTCTCATCTGTGTCTCATCGTCTCGGTCACTTGCACGCATCCTGCACCACCAGTCCGGCGAGCATGAACCCGAAGATGGCAGTGATGTGAGCCAACGTGCCATTGATTTGCGCTTTCGACGAACACCACTCATGATTGAGCAGCGTAGGGTCGCCTGGTCCTCTCACCGCCTTTGGGCACACGCACTGGTCGGTGCCACAAGTGGCGTTCTTTCCTTTATTCTGAAGCAGCTCGTCGGAGAAGACACAGAGGAACTTACGTTGTGGCAACCGCTGTTGTTGTTTGAAACGGCGGCGCAAGGCGCGTGCCAACGGGTCGCCCTTCACCTTCCAAAACTCAGCCACCTGAATGCGAGTGGGGTCCATCTTCAACGCGGCCCCCATCGACGAGAAGAATTTTACTTTGCTACGGCAAGCCATCTCGATGAGCAAGGCCTTGTCCTTCAACGAATCGATGGCATCAATCACATAGTCATAACTGCCGATGTCAAAGCTGTCGGCGGTCTGTTCGGTGAAGATTTTCTGCATGGCAGTCACTTCAGCAGAGGGGTTGATGGCAAGCAACCGCTCGCGCAGCACCTCGACCTTCACCAGTCCCACGGTCTGCGAGGTGGCCATCAGTTGCCGGTTGATGTTGGTGATGCACACACGGTCGGAATCGACGATGGTGAGGTGGCAGATGCCCGAGCGCACCAAACTCTCCGCACACCATGAGCCGACACCTCCGACCCCGAAGATGATTACCCGCTTGGCTGTCAGACGACCCATCGCCTCTGGGCCTAACAGCAGTTCCGTTCGCCTGAATATCGGTGATATTTTCTCTTCCATTATATGCTTAGCATTCGCTCAATTTCTTCAACTTCTTAGAATAACAGATGCCGTGCAAACTCCCAAATGACGATGCTGGCAGTGTTGGCCACATTGAGCGAGTGCTTGGTGCCGAACTGCGGTATCTCTAAACAGCCGTCGGATGCATCGACCACGCTCTGGTGCACGCCCTTTACCTCATTGCCGAACACCACAGCATAACGGATGCCCGACTCGGTCTGCATGTCTTGCAGTTTAGTCGAGCCCTCCACCTGTTCGATGCTATAGACGAAGACCCCCTCGCGGTGCAAGGCCTCCACGGCCTCGTCGGCCGAGGCGAAGTATTGCCACTCCACGGCATCCTCGCCACCCAAGGCCGTCTTGTGTATCTCAGGATGCGGCGGACAGGCCGTGATGCCGCACAGGCAGACCCGCTCCACACGGAAAGCGTCACAAGTGCGGAACACCGACCCTACATTGTAGAGCGAGCGCACATCGTCGAGCACAACGGTGAGCGGCAGTTTCTCCGATGCCTTGAACTCCTCCACCGTCAGGCGGTGCATCTCTATGGTTCGTAATTTACGCATGGGAGTGCTATCTATTGCTAAACGCCACGGCATAGAGCCGCATCTGTTTAATCATCGCCACCAACCCGTTGCTGCGTGTAGGCGAGAGATGCTCTTTCAGTCCGATGCGGTCGATGAAATAGAGGTCGGCGTCGAGTATCTCCTGCGGCGTGTGACCGCTGAGTACCCGGATAAGCAGGGCTACGATACCTTTCACGATAAGGGCATCGCTCTCGGCGGTAAACCATAGCAGGCCGTCGCGGTAGTCGGCTTGCAGCCACACACGGCTCTGGCAGCCGTCGATGAGGTTCGACTCCGTCTTATACTTCTCGTCGAGTGGTTCCTGCTCATTACCTAAGTCGATGAGCAACTGATATTTGTCCATCCAATCGGTGAAGTCGGAAAACTCCTCAATCACCTCTTCTTGCAATTCATTGATTGTCATTATGTTGCCTAAAATTTGTTTCATTCGTTGTCGTGTTATCCCCATCGTCCGAGGCGACTAATTTAAACAGTTTGTCAGATGGGCGTATCTTTCCCGGCACAGGGATAGAGATGTGAGTACCTTTCTGAGCCGTCTCCACCGGTTGCAACTCATAGCGGATTTCCGTGGCATCGACATACATCACACCCGTGGTGGGACCCGTGATGAGCAGATGGTCGCCCACGCTGAACTCCGCCGCCTCGCATGTGAACTCCGCCACGCCCAGACGGGAGTAATATTTCACCCCCTTGCCGATATACACCTTGCGCACAGTGGCGTTCGAACCATAGTTCTTGTTCCACTCGCCCAACGTCTGCCCCTGGTAATAGCCATCCCAGAAGCCCCGGTTGAAGACAGCCGCCAAGCGTTCGTCCCATGCGTCCTTCTTCTCCTCAGTAAACGTGCCGTCGATGACACTCTGAATGGCCTCTTTGTAGCATTGCACCACGGTATAGACATACTCCGGACCGCGGGCACGTCCCTCTATCTTATAAACCCTGACACCAGCCGCCATCATACGGTCGATGAAACGGATGGTTTTCAGGTCTTTCGGACTCATGATGTATTTGTTGTCTATCTCCAGTTGTGTGCCCGTCTCAGCGTCGGTCACGACATACGACCGGCGGCACAATTGCATGCACTCGCCACGGTTGGCCGACCGTGCGGCATTGTTCAGGCTCAGGTAGCACTTGCCGCTGACAGCCATGCAGAGGGCACCATGGCAGAACATCTCGATGCGTATCTGCTCGCCACGCGGCCCGCGGATATCCTGTTCCTGTATCTGCCGGTAGATGTCGGCCACCTGGTCGATGTTCAGTTCACGCGCCAGCACCACCACATCGGCAAACTGGGCATAGAACCGCAGCGCCTCAATGTTAGAGATATTGAGTTGGGTACTGAGATGCACCTCCATGCCCACGCGGTTGCAATAGGTCATCACCGCCACGTCGGACGCGATGACGGCAGTGATGCCCGCCTCGACGGCAGCATCCACAATCTGGTGCATCACCAGTATGTCCTCGCCATAGATGATGGTGTTGACAGTGAGGTAGGTCTTGATGCCGTGTTCTTGACAGGTGGCAGCGATGTCGCGCAGGTCGTCGATAGTGAAGGCATTGGCGGAATGTGCCCGCATATTGAGTTGTCCGATGCCGAAATATACCGACCCGGCACCGGCTTGTATGGCGGCCTGCAGGCTCTCATGCGAACCCACGGGTGCCATGATTTCATAATCACGCAGTTGTTGTTCCATCTTTTTATTGAGTTTGCAAAGTTAGATATTATCTACGAAATACGAAAATATAGAAGATTCATTTTTCATCTATCTCAGCAAAATACACTATCTTTGCACCCAAATAGCGCTAATATCACAATGAGAAAGAACATCCTCTTTGCCCTTTGCCTGTTACTGGCCATTGCCTGCAGGAAGAACCAGGACGCCCCCACCAACGTCAGCAACACCTCTGATGCCGCCCAACGCTTCACCACCGATGTGCTACTGAAGACCACACCCGTGAAGTCGCAAGGCAAGAGCCACCTCTGCTGGGCCTATGCCATGCTCGCCACCATCGAGAGCGAACACCTGATGCGAGGCGACAGCATCGACCTGAGCGCCGACTATGTGGGCTACATGTATCTGCTCGAACAATCACGGCTGCGCTATATGAAGGGAGGCCAGCCCATCGGCACTCGCGGCATGATGACCATGTTGCCACAGTTGCTCTACCGCTACGGCTGCGAACCCTACGAGACGTTCCACGCCAAACCCGACGCCGACTACCATGCTCTGGCGCGCGTGCTGCAAACCACTGTTGACAACCACCGACAGCAACACGCCGGGTTCCAACGTCTGATGAAAGAGGTGGACAGCCGCATAGAAGAGGTGCTCGGCATCGTACCGCGTTTTGTGTTTATGTTCTCATGCGAATACACCCCCAAAGAGTTTGCCCACAGTGTCTGCGGAAGAAATGAATACACTGCCCTCACGTCCTTCACCCACCACCCCTTCGGTGACGCTTTTGAACTCGAGGTGCCCGACAATTACTACCACGACACGTTCCTCAACCTGCCCATCGACACACTGCAAACCAATGTTGACCGCGCCCTGACCCAGGGACATCCCGTATGTTGGGAGGGCGACACCTCCGAACCGGGCTTCAACTTCGCGGCCGGCACCGCCGTGACCGGCAATGAGACGGAGACCGTCGACCAACGGCAACGGCAGGCAGCCTTTGAGCGGTTCCAGACCACCGATGACCACTGTATGGCCATCATCGGCATGGCTCATGACCAGCAAGGCAGGAAATACTACATCTGCAAGAACTCATGGGGGCGCAACAACCCCTATCACGGATGGATGTATATGTCGGAAAACTATTTCAGGCTGAAGACCATCGCGGTATGCCTGAACATTGAACATTGATAATTAAATGTTGATTATCGAACGATGTTCATCCGTCGGTATTCTTTCTACTCTCAACATTATTTTTCATTATTTTCTTGCATAATTCACATTTTGGCATTATTTTTGCGGAAAAATCATCTTTGCGCTGTTTATGACACGAAAAATCAAATGGGAAGACGAGTATTGGTTGCCGCTCATACAGTTGTATCTGCGCAAACCTGTTGGGGTGAAACCCATCTACTCGAAAGGAATGGTCAACCTGGCACTCGAACTGCACATACCGCCACGCACACTCTACGAAAAAATGTTCCTCCTCAGAAGATTGGCCACGCCCCGCATCGAACGGCTGTGGAACAATTATGGTAATAACCCACAGAAACTTGCCAAAGGAGTCAGATTGTGGAGAAAGATGAGAGGGTTCAACAACCCAACGGATTTTTACGAGGGCGTAGAAGTGAATGAGTCGTGGGAAAAGGACTTCAAACCCATCGCCGGACTGGAACCGCTCACACCCGTGATGCTCATCCTCATCTTGGACCAATATTTCCGGCTCACACCGGTGACCATGAACACCGACACACCTGAGGTGAAACACCTGGCCCAACGGATGAAGATTCCCGCATCCATGGTGGTGCAGGTGATGAAGACCTATCAGTATTGCGACCCCTACCTCAACCGCCAACAGCCAGAACCGTCGCCCCTGCTGTCCGCCTGCGAGGAGATTTGGAAACGCTTTGTCAACGACAGTGCAGAGAAACTTGCCACCACCGCCTCACTCCTGGGACAAATGTTTTGAACATTGAACATTGAACATTGAACATTGAACTTTGAACATTGAACTTTGAACATTGAACATTGAACTTTATGATTACTAAGTAGGAATGCGGCGAGCTGCGTCCCTACTCGCGAAATCTATCAACTCCCTAAAAAACTCCCAAACGACCCAAACGACCAAGTAACGTCCAAACTCCTAAACTCCCAAACTCCCAAACTCCCAAACTCCTAAACTCCCAAACTCCCAACAATGCCACAGTCATTACACCAAGAACAGATATCCACCCTGCAAACCCTACAACAGATATCACAACAGCAACTGCTGGTCAAGAATCTGTTGGAGATGCCTCTTGTGCAGTTCGAAGAGCGCGTGAACAACGAACTCAACGAAAACGGTGCTTTGGAAGAGAACATACCCGATGATAATTTATTAGAACCCGTTTCCGACTATGACAATGAACCGTCGGATTCGGGCAATGAAACCTTCGAACAACAAAACGAACGGGAAGAAAGGCAAGAACAACTGGACCAGGCTCTGCAGACGATGGGCATGGACGACCAGATGGAACCTCCCTCGCAACGAAGCAACGAAGACTATACCGAACCCATTTTCGGCAATGCCAAGTCGTTTTATGACCTGCTCAAAGAACAGATGGGAGAACTTAATCTCAATGAAAAACAACGTGACATCATGGAATATCTCATCGGTTCGCTCGATGAGACAGGAAAACTGAGCACACCCCTGCAAGACATTGTCGAAGACCTCTTTATCTACCATTATATCGACACCGACACGCATGAGGTGGAAGAGATGGTTCATCTGCTGCAAACCTTCGACCCGCCTGGCATCGGCGCACGAGACCTGCAAGAATGTTTGCTATTGCAAATACAACGGAAAAAAGACTCTGACATCAAGACTCAGATGCTCGACGTGGTGACCAACCACTTCGATGAACTGCAGAAAAACCATTGGAACAAGATTCAAACGGCTCTACATCTTGACGAAGACGGAAGAAACCTGCTGCAACAAGAGATACGCAAACTCAACCCCAAACCCGGGGCATCGCTCGGAGAAACGGTGGGCAAGAGTCAACAGCAAATCACACCTGATTTCATCATCGAAACCGATGACAACGGACATGTGACGTTTGAAATCAACAATGGTCGCATCCCCGATATGCACGTGGCTCCCTCGTTTGTCGAGACCATCGAATTCTATAAAGACAAAAAACAACTCAACAAAAGAGAGAAAGACGAGCTCGCCTATACCAAAGAACGGGTGGACAGGGCTAAAAACTTCATCGAAGCCATCAAACAACGCCGGCTCACGCTCTACAAGACGATGAAAACCATCATCGACATCCAAAAACGGTACTTCCAAGAGGGCGATGAGGCTGTGCTCAAACCGATGAAACTGAAAGATATCTCCGAACTGACCGAGCTTGACATCTCTACCGTGTCGAGGGTATGCAACCAAAAATATGCCCAGACACGATGGGGCATCTTCCCTCTACGCCATTTCTTCAGCGACAGTTATATTGCCGAAGACGGTACGGAGCTGTCAACACGTAATGTCAAGGACGCACTCAAACGCATCATCGATGAAGAGGATAAAAGCCATCCGCTCAGCGATGAGGCTCTGACCAAAAAGATGAAAGAGGCTGGATACGCCATCAGCAGACGTACCGTCAATAAATACCGCGACCAACTCGAAATCCCCAAGGCATCATTGAGAAAACAATGACACAACAACAAAAGAAACAATACGCCAGAACACTGTGCAAGATATGCCATCCGCTCTTTTTCCCTTTGTGCGGTACCATCTGCGGACTCACTATCTTCTTCGGACAGTTACACCCCACGCCCTCATTCATGTATGAGATACCGCTCATCATGATGATTATCACGGTGCTGATGCCTATCTTCATGACCATCTCCTACCGCAGGGCATACTCCGATGTCTATCCTGAGAAGGATATCAAAAGGATGACAGACATACCCCATATCATCGTCCTCTTTTGTCTGCTCATGGGGTATCTCATCCAGAAAGTCATCTTCCTGCCCCATATCATCAGTTGCATGACGGCCACGGCCATCATCATCCTGCTCATCCACATCATTGTCCATCAGTGGTGTAATTTCTCGCTCCACTGCGCTTCATGGGGAGCGGTTGTGGGTGTGCTTGTGGGCTACTCGCTCCTTTTCATTTACGACCCGGTGTGGTGGATCTGCCTGGCTGTAGCGCTGTGGGGCATTATCGGTTCATGTCAGATTTTCCTTCACCGCCATACGCTCTCCGAAGTAGTGATGGGTTTCCTCACAGGCTTCTCCGTCGCCTTCATCGCCGTCCTTGTCTCATGAACGTTGAACATTGAACGTTGAACATTGAACGTTGAACATTGAACGTTGAACATTGAACATTGAACGTTGAACATTGAACGTTGAACGTTGAACGTTGAGTTTTGTGATTGTATTGTCCAAACTCCCAAACTCCTACACTCCCAAACTCCCCAATAACTATTGTCTTCACTCCTTCACTCCTCCACTCCTTCACTCCTCCACTCCCAAATAACTATTGTCCAAACTCCCAACAATGACTCCAATCATCAGTATCATCATGGGCAGCACCTCTGACCTGCCCGTCATGGAAAAAGCCATGAAGTATTTAGAAGAGATGCAGATACCTTTCGAAGTGAACGCACTCTCCGCCCATCGTACACCCGCCGCCGTGGAAGCGTTTGCCACGCATGCTGCCACACGGGGCATCAAAGTCATCATCGCGGGTGCCGGCATGGCCGCCGCTCTGCCAGGCGTGATTGCCGCCTCCACCACCCTGCCCGTCATCGGTGTACCCATCAAGGGGATGCTTGACGGACTCGACGCCATGCTCTCCATCATCCAGATGCCACCGGGCATACCCGTGGCCACAGTGGGTGTCAACGGCGCACAAAACGCGGCCATCCTCGCCACGGAGATTCTGGCGCTCAGTGACCCTGCCATCGCAGAGAGAGTGGCGGCCTATAAGAGCGGTCTGGGTGCAAAGATAGAAAAGGCGAACAAGGATTTGGCAGAATTGAAATATGAGTACAAGACGAATTAGCAGTGTGTGCCATGTGGGGCACATCGCCATCGGCGGCGACAACCCCATCCGTGTGCAGTCAATGGCCACCGTCGATACCAATGACACCGAAGGGTGCGTGGCGCAGGCCAAACGCATCATCGATGCCGGAGGTGAACTGGTACGTTTCACCACGCAAGGTACGCGCGAGGCGGAGAATATGAAGAATATCTCTGCCCGCTTGAAAGCCGACGGCTATCCTCAACCGCTGGTAGCCGATGTGCACTTCACCGCCCACACCGCCGACGTGGCTGCGCAATACTGCGAAAAGGTACGCATCAACCCCGGCAATTACGTGGACCCCGGACGGACATTCAAACATATCGAATACACCGACGCTGAATATCAAGCTGAACTGCAGAAGATAGAGGCGCGACTCGTGCCTTTCATCACCATCTGCAAGGAGCATCACACTGCTGTGCGCATCGGCGTGAACCACGGGTCGCTCTCCGACCGCATCATGTCGCGCTACGGCGACACGCCCGAGGGCATCGTAGAGAGTTGCATGGAGTTTCTGCGCATCTTCCGCCGCGAACAGTTCGACGATGTGGTCATCAGCATCAAAGCCAGCAATACGGTGGTGATGGTGCAGAGCGTACGGCTGCTCGTCAAAGCGATGGATGCCGAGGACATGCACTACCCCCTGCACCTGGGCGTGACCGAGGCTGGTGAAGGTGAGGACGGCCGCATTAAGAGTGCTGTGGGCATCGGTGCTCTGCTCACTGAAGGCATCGGCGACACCATCCGCGTGAGTCTGAGCGAGGAACCCGAGGCAGAGATTCCCGTGGCGCGACAATTGGTGGACCTCATACCGGAATGCTCCCTGTTGCGACAACAAGCAGAGGCTTCCATCGAAGATGACGCCATCACACTCCAACTGGATGCTCCCGACTGGGAGACCCTGCAACTGAAAGCATCCATGGCTGTGGGTGCCTTGCTCATCGACCGCAAGGCTCATCTGTTGGTGCTCCGTTGCGAACAATATAGTCAGGAACAGTTGACCACACTCGCCGACGCCATCCTGCAAGCGGCACGCATCAAATTCACCAAGACGGAATATATCTCCTGTCCGGGTTGCGGGCGCACACTCTACGACCTGCGCACCACCATAGCGCGCATCAAGGCCGCCACCAGTCACCTCAAAGGCTTGAAGATTGGCATCATGGGTTGCATCGTCAACGGACCGGGTGAGATGGCTGATGCCGACTATGGTTATGTGGGTGCCGGACGAGGAAAAATCTCCCTCTATCGCGGCAAAGAGTGCGTGATGAAGAATATCCCCGAGGAAGAGGCCGTCGAACGGCTGTTAGAGTTAATAGGAAAAAATAACCCCTAAACCCAAAGAAATGTACACTCCATCCATTCATCGCTACGATGATAGCGATACGATTTTCACCCGTTGCGGACGCAGCGGTGTATTGCTGCCCAAAATCTCTTTAGGCTTCTGGCACAACTTCGGTGGTGTTGACCCCTACGAGCGCAGCCGTGCCATCACCCACTATGCCTTCGACCACGGCATCACCCACTTCGACCTGGCCAACAACTACGGCCCTCCCTACGGTTCGGCCGAGGAGACGATGGGCCGGTTGATAGACGATGATTTCCGCCCCTTCCGTGACGAACTGTTCATCAGCAGCAAGGCGGGCTATGACATGTGGCCCGGTCCTTACGGCAACTGGGGTTCGCGCAAATACCTCATGGCCAGTCTCGACCAGAGTCTGCGTCGTATGCACCTCGACTATGTGGACCTCTTCTACAGCCACCGTTTCGACCCCGACACACCCATGGAGGAGACCCTACAAGCGCTTGTCGATATCGTGCGCAGCGGTAAGGCCCTCTATGTGGGCATCTCTCGCTGGCCGCTTGAAGCATTAGCATTTGCCGACCAATACTTGCGCGACCGCGATGTGCCCCTGCTCATCTTCCAGGATAAACTCAACATGCTGAGTCAGGAACCCATCGAAAACGGCACTCTTGAATACTGTCGCACACATGGCATCGGTTTCATCTCGTTCTCGCCACTGCAACAGGGTCTGCTCACCGACCGCTACCTTAACGGTATCCCCAGTGACTCGCGCATGAGCCGCGACACTTCGCTCAAAAGCACCGAACTGACCCCCGAACTGCTCCAACAGTTACGTGCGTGGAACGAAGAGGCGGCAATACAAGGACACACCCTCGCCGACCATGCTCTCCGTTGGGTGCTTGCCCAACAAGGTGTCACCTCCGTCATTGTCGGTGCCAGCAGCGTGGCACAACTGGAGCTCAACCTCAAAGCAATGGGATAGAACACCATCCTCGGAGGAATAACGACAACAGCACGGACAGAAAGGGGAAAAAAGAAGTTAAGCCAATACTCACGAAAAGGATGTGTGAGCATTTGGCTTAACTTCTTTCATTTCTTAGCTTCAAAACTATTCCTCCACGACAGAGAAATCGTCTTTACCTACTCCGCAAATCGGGCAAACCCAATCTTCGGGGATGTCTTCAAAAGCAGTCCCGGGCTCAATGCCGCTGTCGGGATCGCCTGCTACCGGGTCATAGATATACCCGCAAACGTCGCAAATGTACTTTTTCATAATGTTTGGTTTTTTATAATGTTGAGGGGTTTAGGTTTCTTTTAGGATTGAGGGTTCTTATAATATTGAGGAGTGGAGGAGTGAAGGAGTGGAGGAGTGAAGACATTACTAAGTGTTTCTTTACTTTTTTACTTTTTTACTTTTTCCTCCACCTTATTATTTTACTTTTTCCTCCACCTTATTAATAATATCTTCGGGCTTGATGTCACGCATACAAGCGAAATCGCCACGATGACAGGGGCGGTTGCCATAGATGCTGCAAGGGCGACAAGGCAGGTCGGTCTGTACGGCATCCTCCTCGCGCTGCCCCCAACCGAGGAATCCCGCGTAAGGATGGGTGGCACCCCACACACTCACCACAGGAATGCCGGTGAGCGAGGCAAAGTGCATATTAGCACTGTCCATCGACACCATCACATCGAGATGGCTCATGATGATGAGTTCTTGCAAGAGTCCCGCCGTCTGAGCCGAAGCATTCAAACACTGAGGATAGCGGGTGCACCACTGATCCAACTGCTCCCACTCTTTTTGTCCTCCTCCAAAGAGGAAGATACGCATCTTGGGATGCCGTTTCGTGAGTTGGCTAATCACCTCTTCTGTTTTCTCCACAGGCAGTATCTTACCCTCATGCGCCGCAAAAGGAGCGATGCCCACCCACTGTTCCGACGGTTGCTTACTGCCTACGGTAGCAGGCAGCAGACTCAAATCACCGCCTTTCTCGCCGAAGATAGAGTGAAAGGACAGTTTGACAGGATAGCCCAACTTGGCCAACACATCGGCATAGTTCTGAAACGAGGTGGGTTGCTGCTCCATCACCTTGCCATTCTTCGCCGCCAACAGCCGTTTGCCCTTGCGGTGTTTGTCGATGGAAGCGACCCGATAGCGATCGAACCGGAAACGCTGTCGGAGATACCATGAGCGTAGCACACCGTGCATGTCGGCCACAGCCGTAAAGTGTTTAGCCTTCAACCGACGATAGAGCACATTCAGTCCATGCAACCCACGGTAGTCGTTTTTCACATCAGCCTCCATGAATCCCACATGAGGTGCTAACCCGTCAAAGAGGGGACGCGCAAACCCTCGACTCACCACCGTTATGTGCAAGTCAGGATATTGGTGTGCAAGCGAACTGACCACAGGGACCAGCATCGCCACATCGCCTAAAGCTGAAAAACGAATGATTAAAAGGTGTTCCAAGGTTTTTTGGGGGAGTTTGGGAGTGTAGGAGTTTGGACAATAGTTATTGGGGAGTGGAGGAGTGGAGGAGTGAAGGAGTGAAGACAATAGTTATTGGGGAGTTTGGGAGTGTAGGAGTTTGGGAGTTTGGACAATACAATCACAAAACTCAACGTTCAACGTTCAACGTTCAATGTTCAACGTTCAATGTTCAATGTTCAACGTTCAATGTTCAACGTTCAATGTTCAACGTTCAATGTTCAACGTTCAACGTTTCCCGTAGAGCACTGGGTTGGTTGACGGGTCATTATACATTTTCATCTGCCGATACACTTTCATGTATTTCCGTCCAGCCGCGATGTCTTCGAGTAATTGGTCGATGGCTGTGGAGAGATCAACCTGCTGCTCCAAGAGCACACGCAACTTCTGCTGGCAACGCTCGATGTGCTCGGCTGAGGCATCGGTACGCTCTGCCTGTTCACGCATGTGATAGATTTTCAAGGCCAAAATAGAAAGTCGGTCGATAGCCCATGCCGGACTCTCGGTATTGATGCGGGCATCGGGCAAAACTTTCACATCGGAGTAATACTGTCTGAAATAGGAGTCGATTTGTTCCACCAGGTCGGTGCGGTCTTGATTGCTGCGGTCGATACGCCTCTTGATTTGCAGCGCCTCCACGGGGTTGATATGGGGGTCACGGATGATATCTTCCAAATGCCATTGTACCGTGTCAATCCAACATTTCAGATAGAGTCTGTTTTCTAAAGAATTGCGGTCGTATGGGTTGTTGATTTCTGTATCGACATGGTCTTTGACATGGTAATCACTAATCACCTGTCTGAAGATATCATTGTAAAGTTGTGTATTAGACATAAGTAAAAATGATTGATAATTGGTTGATGTTGCAAATATACGGGTTTTCACAATTAAAACAAAAAAAAAGAGGACAAAAAAATTGATTTATCTCAAAATAGCAATTATTTCATTGCACATTCATAGGGTATATGTGCAAAAATGATGCTTTTTTTTAAAAAAAATTTGCACACATCAATTTAAATTTGTTCCTTTGCACCCGATTTTGAAATAGAAAATATTTTTATAACCATTTTAATTAGAAAGAATTATGTCACAAATTGAAGAAAAAGTGAAGAGCATCATCGTTGAGAAATTAGGCGTGGACGCAGCCGAAGTGAAACCCGAAGCCAGCTTCACCAACGACCTGGGTGCAGATTCTCTCGATACCGTAGAACTGATTATGGAGTTTGAGAGAGTGTTTGGTGTTTCTATTCCCGACGACCAATCAGAGAAGATCAGCACTGTAGGCGACGCTATCGCTTATATTGAGAACGCCAGCAAATAACTCTGGTTTCTTTTACTTTTATGGTTTATAGTTTCCGGTTTCAGCATGGTCTGATGCCCTTAGCTATAAACCATAAATATTAACATTACATATCATTTTACTCAACTTTTTGCCATTTGGAAAAGTTGAGCAAATGTGAAACTTTAGTCATTATTAAAACATGGAACTAAAAAGAGTTGTTGTCACCGGATTAGGTGCAGTGACCCCTGTGGGCAACACCCCTGAAGAAACATGGAGCAACCTGCTGGCCGGTAAGAGCGGTGCAGCACATATTACGCTCTTCGACTGCTCTAAATTCAAGACACAGTTTGCTTGTGAGGTGAAAGGCCTCGACATCAACGCATATATTGACCGCAAAGAGGCCCGCAAGATGGACCGCTACACCCAGTTGGCCATGGTTTCCGCCATGCAGGCGGTAGCCGACAGCGGCATCGACCTGGAGAAAGTGAACAAGAACCGCATCGGTGTGATTTACGGTGTCGGCATCGGTGGTCTGAAAACTTTTGAGGACGAAGTGAAATACTACGCCTTGAATGAAGAAAACGGACCGAAGTTCAACCCCTTCTTCATCCCCAAGATGATAGCCGACATTGCCAGCGGACAGATTTCCATCCTCTTTGGTTTCCACGGTCCCAATTTTACCACCACATCTGCCTGTGCTTCATCAAGCAACGCCCTGGCCGACGCTTTCAATCAGATACGTCTGGGCAAGGCCGACATCATGCTTGGCGGTGGTGCCGAGGCTGCGATCTGCGCTGCCGGCGTGGGAGGATTCAACGCAATGAAAGCCCTCTCTACCCGCAACGATGACCCTGAGCATGCCTCACGCCCCTTCAGTGCCTCGCGCGACGGTTTCGTCATGGGCGAAGGTGCCGGCTGTCTGATTCTTGAAGAGCTGGAGCACGCCAAGGCCCGCGGTGCCAAGATTTACGCTGAGATGGTGGGCGAGGGACTCAGTGCCGATGCCTATCACATCACGGCCTCTCACCCCGAAGGTCTGGGAGCACGTTTGGTGATGGAGAGCGCACTCGAAGATGCTGGTTTGAAACCCGAGGATATCGACTACATCAATGTGCATGGCACCTCCACACATGTGGGCGACATTTCTGAGTCGAAAGCCATCAAGGATGTGTTCGGTGAGCATGCTTACAAGCTGAACATCAGCAGTACCAAGTCCATGACCGGTCACCTTCTCGGAGCAGCCGGAGCCGTTGAGGCCATGGTGGCTGTTTTGGCTGTCAAAAACGACATCATCCCCCCGACCATCAACCATAACGAGGATGATAAGGATGAAGAAATAGACTACAATTTGAATTTCACCTTCAATCAGGCACAGAAACGTACTGTGCGTGCCGCCATCAGCAACACATTCGGCTTCGGCGGACACAATGCCTGCGTTGTTTTCAAAAAGTATGCTGAATAACATTATCGACAGAATAAGGCTCCCTTTCCGAAAGGAGAAGGAGCTTTTTTCGGCTCTATACGGCATCATCGGTTTCTACCCCAAAAACATCAGTTATTACAAACTCGCCCTCATGCACAAAAGCATCATGAGGCGCGAGAAAGGCAAGCCGCTCAATAATGAGCGGCTGGAGTTTTTGGGGGATGCCATCCTCGATGCCGTTATAGGTGACATCGTATATAACCACTTTACAGGTAAACGCGAAGGATTCCTCACCAACACCCGAAGCAAGATTGTGCAGCGGGAGTCGCTCAATAAACTGGCCGAGGAGACTGGACTCACCAAACTCATTGTATCATCAGGACACACTTCCTCTCATAACAGTTATATGGGAGGAAATGCGTTTGAAGCACTGGTGGGAGCCATCTATCTTGACCGTGGATATGAGGCGTGCAAGAGATTTATGCAGAGACGCATCCTTACGCAACTCATCAATATCGACAAAGTGGCGTATAAAGAGGTCAACTTCAAGAGTAAACTCATCGAGTGGAGCCAGAAAAACAAAGTGACCATCAACTTCAAAGAAGTGAAACAAAGCAAAGACGACACGGGCAGTCCCACTTTCGAATATATGGTGTTGCTCGAAGGCGTCAACTGCTGTAGCGGCTGCGGATATTCCAAGAAGGAAAGTCAACAAGAGGCATCTCAACTCACCCTGGCTCGCCTTCGCCGTGAACCCCAACTCATCGAGCGCATCTTCGCCAGCAAGTCGCAGCGCACCAAAATGGAAGAGGAACCCATCTCCGTGACAGAACTTTCAGAGCTCTCTGAAAACTCAGAGAACTCGGAGAACTCCGAACTCTCGGAGAACTTGGAGAACTCAAAGAACACTGAGCTCGCTGAAATCTCCGAGCCCTCCCCGAAACCCATGAGCCGCGAAGACATCATCGCAGCCGCCGAAGCGGCCGCTTTCAGCGGCTCCGAGAGTCTGTCAAGCACAGATATATTAAAATAATTAAAAAATTTCCCCTATTCCAAAAGATTGCGCTATTTTTGCAATTCAATATGTCAAGAAAATGGGATTAACAAGCATCGCATCATGGTTCTTCCGCTCAAGACAAAAAGACTTGCAGCGGCATAACAACGAAGCCGACATCCTTCAAGCACAGGTACTCAGGCACCTGATAGAACGTGCCTCTGACACAGAATACGGACGAAAGCACCTCTTCAGCACCATCAAAAGCTATGAGGATTTTTCAGCCAATGTGCCACTCAATACCTATGAGGAACTCAAGGCTGACATCGACCGTATGCGCCACGGCGAGACCGATGTGCTCTGGCCTGGAACGGTCAGATGGTATGCCAAGTCATCAGGCACGACCAACGACAAGAGTAAATTCATACCTGTGAGCAACGAGGGTCTGCAAGGCATCCACTATGCCGGCGGATTCGACAGCGTGGCACTCTACCTGCTCAACAACCCCAAGAGTCGGATGTTCGACGGCAAAGGACTCATCCTCGGCGGGAGCCACTCATCGAACTACAACCTCAACAACAGTCTGGTGGGCGACCTGAGTGCTATCCTCATCGAGAATATCAACCCTGTGGTCAATTTTGTGCGTGTGCCCAAGAAACAAACGGCACTGCTGAGTGACTTTGAGGTGAAACGCGACCGCATCGCTCATGAGACGCTGAAGAAAAACGTCACCAACCTGTCGGGCGTGCCTTCATGGATGCTCTCAGTGCTCACACGGGTGATGGAACTCTCGGGCAAGACCCATCTCGAAGAGGTGTGGCCCAACATCGAGGTGTTTTTCCACGGAGGAGTGGCCTTTACCCCCTATCGCCAGCAATATCAAGAGTTGATTACCTCGCCCGACATGCACTATATGGAGACGTACAACGCCAGCGAGGGTTTCTTCGGCATCCAGAGCGACCTCAATGACCCCTCCATGCTGCTCATGCTCGACTACGGCGTGTATTACGAGTTCATACCCATGGACGAGTTCGGCAGCGAGAATCCCACGGTGGTGCCGCTCACAGGCGTCAAGACCGATGTCAACTATGCCATGGTCATCTCCACCACCTGCGGACTGTGGCGCTACATCATCGGCGACACCGTGAAATTCACCTCAAAAAATCCCTATAAATTCATTATCACAGGGCGCACCAAGCATTTCATCAATGCCTTCGGCGAAGAACTGATTGTGGATAATGCCGAACAGGGGTTGTTCTATGCCTGTCAGCAGACCGGAGCCGAGGTGCTCGACTATACCGCTGCCCCCGTGTTTATGGACGGTAAAGCCAAATGCCGCCACCAATGGATAATAGAGTTCGCCAAAGAGCCCGAGAATATGGATCACTTTGCCGACCTGCTCGACCAGAAACTGCAAGAGATTAACAGCGACTACGAGGCCAAGCGCTATAAAAACATCACCTTGCAGCACTTGGAAATCATCAAGGCGCGCAAAAACCTCTTCAACGACTGGCTCAAATCGCGTGGAAAACTCGGTGGTCAGCATAAGGTGCCCCGTCTCTCCAACAACCGTAAAACCATCGAAGAATTGATTGAGATGAATAAAGAAAACATCACAACCATAAACGATATTCCATTTCAAAATTAAATAATTATAACATTACAAAATTAAATAATTATAACATTACAAAATTAAAAGATTCTGCCGTTTTAACGTCATAATGATATCAAGAAATGACGTGATGACGATATAACGCTAACGGTATAACGTGATAACGGAATGACGGCATAACGAAATAACTGCAAAACGTAATAACGAAAAAATAAAAAACTCATCAACCCAAAAGTAATACATATCTGGACCGTATGCCTGACACTGCTCACATTTCTCTCGTGCGCGAAGATGGGCAAACCCGACGGTGGATGGTACGACGAGACCCCGCCGAGCGTGATGGCGTGCATGCCCGAAGACGGTGCCACTGATGTCCATTCACAAAAGGTCATCATTTACTTCGATGAGTTTATCAAGTTGGAAAATGCACAGGAGAAAGTGGTGATTTCGCCCCCACAACTGGAGATGCCTGAAATCAAAGCCACAGGCAAACGCATCATCGTGGAGTTGAAAGACACCCTCAAACCCAATACCACCTATACCATCGACTTCAGCGACGCCATCACCGACAATAATGAGGGCAACCCGCTGGGCAACTACACCTACAGTTTCTCTACGGGAGGCGAGATAGACACGATGGAGGTGTCGGGGTATGTGGTTGATGCACAAAACCTTGAACCATTGAAAGGTATCCTCGTTGGCCTTTATAACAACCTGGCCGACAGTGCATTTACACATGAACCCATGCTGCGTGTGTCGCGCACCGACAGTCGCGGTCGTTTCGTCATCAAAGGTGTGGCTCATGGCCAATATCGCGCCTATGCGCTGCAAGACGCCGATGGTGACTATATGTTCAAACAGAAGAGCGAGATGGTGGCATTCAATCATGATATCATCGTGCCGTCGGCCAAACCAGACATCCGGCAGGACACCATCTGGCGCGACTCGCTTCACATCGAAGACATCATACAAACAGGCTACACGCACTTCCTGCCCGACGACATCGTACTGCGTGCCTTCACCGAAAAACAAACCGACCGTTACCTCATCAAGAGAGAGCGAGTCAATCCCGAACGGCTCAACTTCTATTTCACTTACGGCGACAGCATCATACCTGAGTTGGAGGGACTCAACTTTGATGCCAAAGATGCCTTCCTCACAGAGCATACCACCAAGCGCGACACCATCACCTATTGGTTGCGCGACACCACACTCATCAACCAGGACACCCTGCACATTGCCGCCCGCTACCATGTCACCGACACCCTCGGACAACTGGTTTGGGAGACCGATACCTTCGAGATGCTGCCCAAAGTGCCGTATGAGCGACGCATGAAAGAGAAGAAGAAAGAGCTGGAGAAATGGGAGAAACGCCAAGAACGCGCCAAGAAAAAAGGAAAAACCGTGGAGACGGAACTGCCCAAGTCGTTCCTCGACGTGAAAATCACAATGAACGACCTGACCCCAGAGAACCAGGCAACCATCGTCTTCCCCACGCCTATGGCTGTCATCGACACCACTGCCATGCACCTCTATATGAAGGAAGACACACTGTGGACCGACATCGGACTGCGGTTGGAACCCTATATGGGGCGCAACCACTCTAATGCGGGCGACGTGAAACGCTACTACACCCTCAGCCCTGGCAACAACGACGGGCAATGGCAGCTCAATCAAGAATACAGTCTGGAGGTGGATTCCGCTGCGTTTACCGACATCTACGGAATGTGCAATAAAGCTTTTAAACAGAGTACCAAACTCAAATCCGAAGACGATTTCACCAGCATCACCATCCATCTCACCGATGTGGGTAATGCTCCATGGGTGGTGCAGTTGCTCAACGGAAGTGACAAGGTGTTCAAAGAAGTCACCTGCCGACAGCACACGGCGGAGTTTATGTACATCAAACCAGGCATCTACTACCTGCGTGCCTTTGAAGACACCAACGACAACGGAGAATGGGACACTGGTTCCTACGATAATGACTTACAGGCGGAGACCGTCTGTTACTATCCCGATAAGATAGAATGCAAAGCCAAATGGACGGTAGAGCAAGACTGGAATCCCATGGCAATCGGTGCTGAGCGCCAGAAGCCTGGTGCCATCACCAAACAGAAAGCCGATAAAGAAAAGAAAGTGAAACAACGTAATATTGAACGTGCCCGTAAGATGGGCATAGAGTATATTCCCAAAAACCTCTCAACACAATGAAAACGAAAAAATGGATTATCTTATTATGCGCCCTGGTGCTCACCATGAACACCGCACAAGCGCAATGCACCCTGAAGAATACCGCATTCAACTCAGGTGAATACCTCACATACAACCTCTACTTCAACTGGCAATTCGTGTGGGTGAAGGTAGGTATCGCCTCGATGTCAACCGTGAAGTCTACCTATAAAGGGCAGGAAGCCTTCCGCACCAGTCTGCTTACCCGCGGAAACGGCAAACTCGATGCTTTCTTCACCATGCGCGATACACTTCTGGCCTACACCACCACCGACCTGGTGCCGCTCTATTTCCGCAAAGGAGCCAAGGAGGGCGACCACTACACCATCGACGAGGTACACTACAGTTACACCTCCGACCGCTGCAACCTGCGTATGTTCCGTAAGAAAGATGACAAACCCGGCAAATGGACCTCAGCAGGCGACAGCCGCTGTCTGGTGGATATGCTCAACCTCTTTGTCCGCGCCCGCAGTTTCGACAACTCGAAGTGGCAACCGGGTTATACTTTGAAACAACCTGTGGCCGACGGTGACGGCATCGCGGAAGCCAAACTGCAATACAAAGGCAAGGAGACCGTAAAGGGCGACAACGGTGTGAAATACCGCTGTCTGAAACTCACCTACACCGAGTATAGCAAACGCAAGCAGAAGTGGCGTGATATAGCCACCTTCTTCGTCACCGATGATCCCAACCACATCCCTGTGCGCATCGATTTGGAACTGAACTTCGGTTCGGCCAAAGCGTTTGTTACCAGCATCAAAGGCAACCGCAGTCCTATCACTTCAGCAAAGTGACAACTTAACACTTAACCATCAACAGAGTTAGAACACTAAACACATAACAGTGGAATGACAAAGAAGAAGGTCTTTTGGATTATGTTCGTCTTGTTCACCTTGTTGGTCGTTCCCTTCTTGGGGATATACGACTTCAATACAATGGGTGAACCTCGCGAGGCACTCGTCGCCAGCAATATGCTGGAGTCGGGCAATTGGATATTGCCTCTCGACCAAGCCGGTGAGTTTACCCATCAGCCTCCTTTCTTCCACTGGTGTGTCGCTGTTGTCTCTGCCATCCGTGGCGGTGTGAACGAGTTCACGGCCCGTTTCCCCTCAGCTGTGGCTTTTATTGCCCTCTGTCTTGCCACCTTCTCCTTCTTTGTCAAGCGACGGAATCTGTTTACCGCCCTGCTTACCACCTGCATTACGTTTACCACCTACGAGTTGCACCGTCAAGGGTTCAACTGTCGTGTCGATATGGTATTCACCTGTTGCATGGTAGGTGCGCTTTATCTCCTCTACCGTTGGTATGAGCGCGACATGAAGGGAGTGCCCTGGCTGGCCGTGTTGCTATTGAGTCTGAGTGCCCTGACCAAGGGTCCTGCGATGATTTTGATTTGTTGTCTGGCCATGACCCTCTTCCTGCTGTTGCGCCGGGTGTCAGTGTTGAAGACCCTGCTTTGGATGTTAGCCATCGGACTACTGTCTCTGGTGTTGCCCACAGCATGGTATTTGGCGGCTTATCAGCAGGGAGGTGAAGCCTTCCTCGCCATGGCATGGCACGACACAGTGGGTCAGCTCATCCGTTCCGTATCCGACTTTGAACCCATCTCATCGTGGTTGCCCAATGTGCTCTTCTTCCTGATGGGTTTCCTGCCATGGTGTTTTCTCATTATCATCTCACTATTCACCCTGCCCTACCGTAGTCTGCACCGACAGATGAGCCAGGACCGTGTGCATGGGATATGGCTTCGCGTTAAATATTGGTTCCGCAACACCGACCCCATTCATGTGTTCTCGCTCTCAGTCATTATCGTGGTGCTCTTCTTCTGTTGCATTGCTGAGAGCAAGCGCAGCATCCATCTGATGCCCCTCTATCCCTTCCTCAGTTTCTTTATCGCCCGCTACGTCTATTGGCTGGTCGATCACCGCAATGTCGCCATCAAGATTTACGGAGGTTTTGTTTCGGTGCTGGGCATGTTGCTCATCATCATTCTGGTGTGCAATCAGTTCATCACCATCCCAGAGAGTTTCTTCCATGGCCGCCGGGCGCAGAACGGCATCGACATGGCCCATCAGTTGCACTCCATCTGGAATGTGTGGTCGTGGGTACTTATCATCATCCCATCGTTCTTATGCGCTTATTGGTGGAAGTGGCTACGCGGCAACAAATCGTCTTTCCACCGCCATGTGCTCGATATCATCCTCATGACGTTAGCGCTCTACATCCCTGTTGACAGCGTGGTGAAACCCGCCACCCTCAATGCCCAGTCGGTGAAGCGGGTGGCGCAGGACATCGCCCGTGAGGCAGAACCGTCGGGTGGTGACATCTATGAATATCTTTTGGAGAATGAGCAGGCCACAGACGAGCACAACCATTACTATGAGTTGCATTATTATTTAGGCAACCGCGTGAAGCCGTTCTCGTCACATCCCGACCATGGTTTTCTCATCATCAGTCGCGACGATGCACGTCAATGTCTGTCTCGTTTTGAGGACGAGGGATATTGTTTCACAGAAGTGTACAACAGCGGTCGCAAACCTGTGATGAAGCGTCAGATTGTATTGTATCAGTTTTCTTCTTGCCATACACTTGCACAGCACACACAATTCATCACCAAGGAGAGAACAAATTAGCATCTCAAATGTCACAATCATTAAGCAGTTAAGTGACTCAACTTTCGGAAGTTAAAGAAGTTAAGGATGTTAGAGAAGTTAAAGGACATTAGTCAAAGTATTCCTGCTTAATAACTTATCTTCTTTACTTCTCAACTGCTTAATTACTCGACTTCTCAATTACAAAAAGTTGAACTAAAGCGAAACTTCATACAATTTCTTGAGTTGTCTGGTTTTTAAATCGTATTTTTTATGTAATTTTGCAGCCAAATCATTTATAATTAGCAAAATGGACTACAATTTTAGGGAAATAGAAAAGAAATGGCAACAGAAATGGGTGGAGAATAAGACCTACCAAGTAAAAGAAGACGCACAAAAAAAGAAATATTATGTGCTCAATATGTTCCCCTACCCCTCCGGTGCCGGACTGCACGTGGGACATCCCTTAGGCTATATCGCCAGCGATATCTATGCACGATATAAACGGCAACAGGGATTCAATGTGCTCAACCCTATGGGTTACGACGCATACGGACTGCCTGCCGAACAATATGCCATACAGACAGGACAACATCCTGCCATCACCACCAGCCAGAACATCAACCGCTACCGCAGTCAGTTGGATAAGATAGGATTCTGCTTCGATTGGGACCGCGAAGTGCGCACCTGTGAACCCGGTTATTACCATTGGACACAATGGGCTTTCCAAAAGATGTTCGCCTCTTATTATGACAACAAATTACAAAAAGCACAACCCATCAGTCAACTGATGAAATATCTCTCTGAGAACGGCACCGAGGGGTTGGACGTGGCTTGCAGCGAAGAACTGACTTTGACGGCCGATGAATGGAACGCCATGGGTGAGCGCGAACAGCAACAGACACTGATGAACTACCGCATCGCCTATTTGGGCGAGACCATGGTGAACTGGTGCGCCGGTTTGGGCACGGTATTAGCCAATGACGAGGTGGTGGACGGACTGAGCGTGCGCGGCGGTTACCCCGTGGTACAGAAAAAGATGATGCAGTGGTGCCTGCGCGTGTCGGCATACGCACAGCGGTTGCTCGACGGATTGGACACCATCGACTGGACCGACTCTTTGAAAGAGACACAACGCAACTGGATAGGACGCTCAGAAGGTGCTGAGGTGGTGTTCCATGTGAAAGACAGTGATATCGACTTCACCATCTTCACCACCCGTGCCGACACGATGTTTGGTGTCACCTTCATGGTGCTGGCCCCTGAGAGTGAATATGTCAGTCTCGTGACGACCGACAGCGAGCGCCAAGCTGTGGAAGACTATGTTTCAGCCACTAAAAAACGCACCGAGCGCGAGCGTATTGCCGACCGTAAGGTGACGGGTGTGTTCACCGGTTCGTATGCCATCAACCCCTTCACCGGCGAAGCCATTCCTATCTGGGTGAGCGACTACGTGCTGGCCGGTTACGGCACTGGAGCCATCATGGCCGTTCCTGCGCACGACTCACGCGACTATGCTTTTGCCCGCCACTTCAACCTGCCTATCATCCCGCTGATTGAGGGTTGTGACGTAAGCGAGGAGAGTTTCGATGCCAAAGAGGGAATCGTGTGCAACTCACCGCGCAAAGACGTTACCCCTTATATCGACTTCTCACTCAACGGACTGACCGTGAAAGAGGCCATCGCCGCTACCAAGGATTATGTGAAAACACACCACCTGGGACGCGTGAAGGTGAACTACCGTCTGCGCGACGCCATCTTCTCACGCCAAAGATATTGGGGTGAGCCGTTCCCCGTCTATTACAAAGACGGCATGCCCTATATGATACCTGAGGAGTGTCTGCCGCTTGAACTGCCCGAAATAGATGAATACAAACCCACTGCAACAGGCGAACCGCCATTGGGACATGCCAAGAAATGGGCATGGAACACGGTGACCAACGAGGTGACCGACAAATCGCTGATAGACAATCAGACCATCTTCCCACTCGAACTGAACACCATGCCCGGTTTCGCAGGGTCGTCGGCTTACTATCTGCGCTATATGGACCCGAAGAACGACCAAGCACTTGTATCGGAAGAGAAAGACCAATACTGGCAGAATGTGGATCTCTACGTGGGCGGTACCGAGCATGCCACCGGTCACCTTATCTACTCACGCTTCTGGAATAAATTCCTCTTCGACCTCGGTGTGTCGTGCAAGGAAGAGCCATTCCAAAAATTGGTCAACCAAGGTATGATTCAAGGGCGCAGCAATTTCGTTTATCGTATCAACAATGCTGAGGCTGACACACGACCCACCTTCGTGTCGTACGGACTTAAAGACCAATATGACACCACAGAGATACATGTCGATGTGAATATCGTGAAAAACGATATAATGGATATTGAGGCATTCAAGGCATGGCGACCGGAATATGCCAACGCACAATTTATTCTGGAAGACGGTAAATACATCTGTGGATGGGCCATTGAGAAAATGTCGAAATCGATGTTCAACGTGGTCAATCCTGACAGTATCGTCGAAGATTACGGTGCCGACACCCTGCGCCTGTATGAAATGTTTCTCGGTCCTATCACACAAGCCAAACCATGGGATACCAACGGCATCACAGGTTGTAACGGATTCCTCCGCCGTTTGTGGAGTCTCTTCGACAAAGCCGGACTGTTCAACGCTGAAAAACCCGTCCAGACAGAACCCTCGAAAGAGAGTCTGAAGAGCGTTCATAAACTCATCAAGAAAGTGAGCCAGGACATTGAGCAGTTCTCATACAACACCAGTATCGCTGCTTTCATGACCTGCACGAACGAGTTGGCCAAGCAGAAATGCACCAACCTTGAACTGATGAAAAACCTCGTCGCCCTCATCGCTCCCTTCGCTCCTCATATCGCTGAGGAACTGTGGGAGGCCTACGGTGAGACAGGCAGCGTCTGCGACGCTCCTTGGCCTGAATGGAATGAGGAATATCTGAAAGAGAATGAGATGCAACTCACCATCTCGTTCAACGGCAAGGCTCGTTTCCAACTCCCCTTCGCCGTAGATGCTGATAACGACACCATCCAACAGAAAGTGCTCGCCGATGAGAAATCGCAGAAATACATCGCTGGCAAACAAGTCATAAAAGTCATCATCGTTCCAAAACGTATGGTGAATGTGGTGGTGAAATAAACCTTAAATCTTATGACCAGAAAGGTACTTTTGACAGAAGGAAAAGACTATCTGGGTATCACCTTCGGACTGTTACTATACTCGTTTGGCTTCACTTTTTTCCTGATGCCTTACGAGATAGTGACAGGTGGTGTGGCGGGTATCTCTGCTATCGTCTATTATGCCACCTCCTTCCCCAACTCATACACCTATTTTCTGGTGAATGCGGCATTGTTGGGCATCGGTTTGAAAATTTTAGGATGGAAATTCCTGGTCAAGACCATCTATGCCATTCTGATGCTCACCTTCCTCTTGGAAGTGATGCGCGAGGCAGTGCCCGTGGATGAACAAGGAAATATGGTGAAGATACTGGGCGAGGGACAGAACTTCATGTCACTTGTCATCGGGTGTATCATGACGGGCAGTGCGCTGGGCATTGTCTTTCTCAACAACGGCAGTACCGGCGGCACCGACATCATCGCTGCTTCGGTGAATAAGTTTCATAATATTTCGCTCGGCACCGTTCTCATCTTCGTCGATTTCATCATCATCGGCAGCTGTTTTTTCATCCCCCAGTTCGGCACATACATTGACCGTGCTCAGATGATAGTATTTGGTTTTTGTACGATGATTATCGAGAACTTTATGCTCGATTTCATCATGAACCGGCAACGGCAGTCGGTGCAGTTTATGATATTCTCCGAGAAATGGCAGGAGATAGCCTATCATATCGGCACGAAAATGAACCATGGTGTGACCATCCTCGATGCACATGGATGGTACACCGGACAAGAACGCAAAGTGCTTTGTATCCTCGCCAAAAAGAATGAGAGCGTGATGATTTTCCGCCTCATCAAAACCATCGACCCACAAGCCTTTGTCAGTCAGAGTCTCGTCATCGGTGTCTATGGCGAAGGGTTTGAAGAAATGAAAGTGAAGAAATTATCTTAGGGGTAAGAGGTAAGAGGTGAGAGGTAAGAGATAAGGGGTATGAGGTTAGAGGTAAGGGGTAAGAGATATGTTTTAGGGGTAAGGGGTTAGAGATGTGCTTAGAACACTAAACCATAAACCATATAAAAAACCTAAACTAAAAAACAATGAAAATAGTTTTTGCAACCAACAACCAACATAAACTCTCAGAGATACGTGACATACTGGGAGAACAGTTTGATATTCTGTCACTGAACGATATTGGATGCCATGATGACATTCCCGAAACAGCCGACACCTTGGAAGGAAATGCCTTGCTTAAAGCACAGTATATTGTGGAGCACTATGGCATGAGCTGCTTTGCTGACGACACCGGACTGGAAGTGGATGCACTCGGTGGTGCTCCCGGCATTTATTCCGCCCGGTATGCAGGTAAAGGTCACGACAGCGAAGCCAATATGACAAAATTATTGGCTGAATTAGGAGAAAATAACAATCGCAAGGCAAGATTTCGCACTGTAATAGCGTTATTAGAAGTGAATGACGGTGAAGTGACTCAACACCTCTTTGAAGGTATTGTCAATGGCACTATCATCCATGAGCGCAAAGGTACTGAGGGATTCGGTTACGACCCTATTTTTCAACCCGAAGGCTATCAACAAACGTTTGCCGAATTGGGCATGGACATCAAAAACACCATCTCACACCGCGCCCGTGCCGTCAAGAAATTGGCAGAATATTTGAGATAATAACAACGAGCGACAATAAGTACATAAAAAGAACAGCGAGTATATATCAACATAGCAATGAAAAAATATTCTTTTATTTTGCTGACCCTCTTTTGGGCACTCGCTGTGCGAGCTGCCAACATCGGCACATGGAACTGCTTTCCGGCATACGGACATATCACCAATATTCAACCTGCCGGAAACTATATCTATGTGCTGAGCAGCCAATTTCTCTACGCATACAACACCCATGACGAGAGTATCACTACCTACCATAAGATGAACGGGCTGAGCGATTGCGGCATCACACACATCGCATACTGCAAAAGTGCCAAAAGACTCGTCATCGTTTATGAAAATCAAAATATTGACCTGTTAGACCAACAGGGCAATATCACCAACATCTCATCGTTCTATACCAAAACTATCAGTGGAAAGAACGTGAACAGCATCATGATTGATGGTGATTATGCTTACTTGAATACCAATTTCGGCATCGTCAAAGTGAATGTGGCCAAAGCTGAAATTAGCGAAACGTACAACTTAGGATTGAATATTCTATCCAGCGACATTCATCAAGGATGGATATACGCAATCACCGACAATGGTATCATCAGTGCTGACATCACTCATAATCTGATTGATAAAAACGAATGGAAAAAAGAGAGTGACATCAAAGCCTATGTTTTGGGACACGTAGGAAAACAACTCTATGCGGTGGATAACGGAAACCTTTATTACCAAGTGGCGAAAGAATCGTGGCAACGACTTACCACCACCTATATGAGTTATACCTACACCGACGGTGAACAGTTGATTATTGGCACCGATAAATACATTTATTTGCCCGATGAGCAACGAAATGTGTTGGTCTATGACCTGACCAACAAACACAACTATATCGCCTACGACACACAAAATAAATGCTTCTGGGGAGATCAATCCGATGACCAACGTCTTTTCTCTTTTTCTATTGATGAAGAGAAAACACTGCCTGCCATCACTACTGTGACACCTATTAAGACGCATATTAACCCCGACGGACCCAAAAATAATGATTTTTGTTTCATCAGATGGACCAATCAAAAACTATATACTGTGCCAGGCAACTTCGGGTTTACCGTGGAACTACTACGACCGGGACTGATACAAACCATGGACAGTGACGGTGAATGGTCTTTCTTCGGTGAGGATGTGGCAGAAAAGACACAACATGATTTTACAGACATCAATTGTATTGACGTGAACCCCAAAAACCCCTCTCAAATCATGGCCGGTGGAAAAAGCGGACTCTATGAGTTTAATAACGGACAGTTTGTGAGGGAATACAATATTGAAAACAGTCTTTTAGGCAGCGCTCTCGACAATTCTTTTCCCATCAGTGCACAAAAAAACTATACACTTGTGCTGGGCATCAAATATGATGCCAATGGTAATCTATGGATAGCCAACAGTCAGTCGAAAACAGGTAATATTTTCCAATTGAATACCAATGGTGAGATGACGAAACTGAATGATGTTTTCACTGCTGACGAAGCGCAATATATGAATTATCTGAAAAATATGATGATAGACAGCCGTGGACTCATCTGGATGATCAACACCAATGTATGTTCTGCTCTCTGCATCGACATGCGCCAAAACAGCGCAATCATATATGATAATTTCACCAACCAAGACGGCACCAATTATCAAATAGACTTTATGAGATTTGTCAATGAAGACAAAGAGGGTAACATTTGGTTGGGAACCAATGCCGGACTGTTTGTCATCAACAGCAAAGATGTCAATACGGGTGACAAACAAGTGCTGCAACAAATCAAAGTGCCACGCAACGACGGAACCAATTATGCCGACTATCTGTTAAGTGGTGTAGATGTGACTTGCATGGCTTTGGATGGTGCCAACCGGAAATGGATAGGCACCAGCAACAATGGTGTCTATCTGGTCAGTGCCGATAATTACGTACAAGAACAACATTTCCTCGCTGACAACAGTGAATTACTGTCAAATCACATTGAGTCGATTACAATCAATCCCCAATCGGGCGAGGTGTTTATCGCCACTGATAAAGGATTGTGCTCTTATCTTAGTAATGCCACTGAAGCGAATGAAGAAATGACAAGCGACAATGTGTATGCTTATCCCAACCCTGTAGAACCTGGCTATACAGGCCCTATAACGGTCGTAGGACTGTCGTATAACGCTGATGTGAAGATTACAACCACCAATGGTGTGTTAGTGGCTCAGGGGCGAAGCAATGGCGGTTCTTTCACCTGGGACGGCACCGACCTCAACGGCCATCGTGTGGCTTCAGGTGTCTATATGGTTCACACCGCCACTGCCGACGGTAAAAAAGGCACTGTCTGCAAGATTGCCATTGTCAATTGACAAAATCAACACCGTCAGCTTCATTGCTGTGTAGGATGATGTTGCCGATGCCAATGAAGTCGCCCACCCTGATTTGATTGTCGCCGTCAAGGTCTGCTGCCTTGAAGATGAACGGTGTGATGGTGCGTCCCAAAATATAGGAACCAGTGGCGATGAAGTCAGACACGTTCACCTTGCCGTCAGCGTTCACGTCACCTTTCTTTATTCCTACAATATTGAAATTTTTCCAAACATCAGACGTCATGTAGTCATTCACATATTCATCCATCACATAAAGCGTAGCATCGCCATAGACAGAAAACTCTTTTTCAGTGATTGTTTGCGGCACAGAACTGAAGTTGTAAACCTTTGTCAGATTGGTGCACTGTCTAAATGCACAATGATTGATGGTCGTAACGCTCGCCGGGATAACTGCACTTTCCAAGTTCCTACATGCATAGAAAGCATATTCGTCGAGGGTCGTCACACCTTCAAGCATTTCCAAATCCTTCAAACCGGTACATTCCTCAAAAGCAGACCGACCAATATATTCCACACTGCCAGGAATCACCAAGTTTGTCAAACTACCACATCCATAGAACGCCTCCTCACCGATGCTTGTCACCGTAGAGGGAATATTGACGGCAGTCAAAGCACCACACTCATTAAATGCTCTGGCATCTATGATTTCCACTCTTTCGGGAAGGTTCACACTCGTCAAATTGGCGTTTTTGGAGAACGCACTTGCAGAAATAGTAGTCACACCTTCAGGGATAGTCACTTCTGTCAAACCAGCATCTAAGAAAGCAAATTTACCGATGCTCGTCACACTCTCAGGAATGGTAATGGCAGTCAATCCCGTGCAACCATTAAACGCCCGCTCTTCAATCGTCGTCAAACTTTCAGGCAGGGTAACAGTTTTCAAATTGGTACAAAATCTGAATGCACAAGGCCCTATCGCCACCGTGCCATCATTGACAACGATTTCCGTATTAGCGGGCATGGTACCCACATATTTATACGCCACCTTACCCAAATAAACCAAACCTGACAGATTATTGAAGAATGGCGTATTGGTAAACGCTTCCTCGCCAACACTTGTTACGCTTTCAGAAATGGTAACATTGGCCAAATTGGTGCAACCATTAAAAGCCTCTTCACCAATACTTGTCACTTGAGAAGGAATGGTTACTCTCGTCAGTCCTTCACAGTCATGAAACGCATAACTGCTGATACTGGTCACACTTGAAGGGATAGTCAAATTCGTGACTTCATTGTATTCATTATAGAGATAAAGATGATGGGCATAACTCAAAGGGTTGGCATTATCATCAAAATTGATATTACACCATGCGGCAATATCGGAAATAATCACTTTTGATAACGCATAATTGCAATAAAACGCCTCATATTTGATTCTATTCACACTCGAAGGTATTTTAATGCTGGTCATATAAGGACATCCGTAGAACGCACCAGAACTGATTTCTTCCACGCCATCGGAAATAATCAACTGATTGAGACCTGTGCAACTGGCAAACGCATGCGGAGCGATGTTAAAAACAGAATATTCATTACCCCATAGATAAACCTTTGCGGGAATAGTCACTGTGCCAGAGACATTGTCCCTGTTGGTAGGTTGAATATTTATAGCGTTAGAACCTTCAAGATCAAAGGTCCATGACATACCAGAATTATCTACCCATTCATACGCCATTGTTTGCATACAGATGCAAAGCAAAAAACATAAAATTAAAAATTTTCTCATATACACCTTTAATGCTATTTTTCAACTTGTTTAATCAGTATATTCTTATAATATATTGATTTTCAATGTATTAGTATATTAACAATCAAATTATGACTGTCTATATACGCTTGAATATGCAAAGGTATATTAATAATTCGAAAATAAATAATTTTGATAGATATAAAATTCTATTATGTAGATAAATAAAGTAAATACTCTATTCTTTCGTAATTTTCCCGTTGGCACTGATGCGGATGGGACTGCCTTTGATGTCGCTCTCTGTGAGTTGTTTAATTTCGCGTGCCACCGAATTGGAGGAGTCTTTACGAGGTCCTACACCTTTGGTCTGCAAGAAAGAATGAATCTGTCCCTCGATGAACTCACCCTGTGAGTTAATTTTGATTTCTACCACAGGTGAATAGGCCGAAATGCCCGACAGACTCATGCCGTAGGGTGTACAAAAATTGCCAAGACTATAAGCTATGAAATGATTGTTGTAAATCTCCATGGCACGCACCACATGCGGTCCGTGACCGAACACCACATCGGCACCATTATCAATGCAGAAATGGGCAAACTCACGTAATGAACCACGGTCTTCACCCAAGAATACCTCTGTACCATAAGGCAGATGATTCTTAGTTCTTCCCTCAGCACCACCATGGAAGGTGACGATGACGATGTCTGACTTCGATTTTAAATCATCAATAATGCGTTTGACCGTCTTCAAATCCTTGTGTTTCAGTGTATATTGATTATGTCCGAAGGCACAGATGCCATAGCGCACACCATTGAGTTCCACAACCGCCGACTCTTTCCTTCCTTCAATGCCAGAGTATTTAATTCCCTCTTTGTCAAGACATTTCTCTGTATTGGCAATACCAATGTCGCCAAAATCCTTCGCATGGTTGTTGGCCATACACAAATAGTCGTAGCCAGCATCGGTGAGCAGCGGAGCGAAACGTTCAGGCATGCGGAAAGCGTATGTATTAGGTCCGTTGCCTTTGCGTGATGCTCCTTCGTCACTCATAGCCCCCTCGAGATTACCCAATGCAATGTCAGCAGCCTGTGTAATGGCTTTAGTGTCTTTGAACAAATCTTTTCCGTCATTAGGCGGCAGTTGGACGGTAGGGAAAGTAGTGCCCATCATGATATCGCCGCACATGGCGATAGTGATGGTGTCAGGCATATTCTGGCGATGTTCCGTCACTTGTTCTTCTTGTGCTTTCTGTATATCATCACTCACATTGTCAGCCTTTTTCATCTCTGAAGATGTGCATGAGGCAGAAACAGCAATAAATATGGATATAAAGAAATAATTCATGTTAAAAGTAAAAAAGTAAAGAAGTAAAAGAGTAAAAAAATAAAAATGTAAAGAAGTAAAAAAAATAAACGAATTAGGTTTTCATCTCCAAGATGGGATGTTGCTTTCAACTCAATTCCAACATCCTGTTGATGGGTTTGACGGCCTCGCGGGCCACATCGGGTGCCACATCCACCTCAGGCCATTCATATTTCAGGGTGTTGTATATCTTTTGGAGGGTGTTCATTTTCATATATTCGCATTCATTGCAACTGCACCCTACCCCACCCTCAGAAATCTCTGGCGGCACAGGATAGAATGTCTTTCCCTCACATTTACGTTGCATCTCATGCAGAATACCTGCCTCGGTGGCCACGATAAACTCCTTACAATCGCTCTCAATCGCATATTTCAGAATGACTGCCGTACTACCCACCACATCGGCGATGGCCAACACTGGTCCTTTACACTCCGGATGAGCCAGCACCAGGGCTTCGGGATGCTCTTTCTTGAGTTTGACAATTTCATCCACCGAGAAACGCTCATGCACATGGCATCCACCGTTCCACAGCAGCATTTCACGTCCGGTGACGGAATTGATATAACTGCCGAGGTTATAGTCGGGACCGAAAATGAGTTTGGCATCCTTCGGGAAGGTATCGACGATTTTCTTAGCATTACCAGAAGTGACCACCATGTCGGTAAGTGCTTTCACAGCTGCCGTGGTATTGACATAGCTCACCACCTGATAACCGGGATGCTCCTCCTTGTATTTTTTCAAATCATCGGCACGGCAGGAATCAGCCAATGAACAACCCGCGTTTAAGTCGGGCACAAGTACTTTCTTGTCTGGGCAGAGTATTTTGTTGGTTTCTGCCATGAAATGTACTCCGCACATGACGATAATTTTAGCATCAGTCTGTGCCGCTTTTTGTGCCAACGCTAAGGAGTCGCCGATAAAGTCAGCTATGTTTTGTATCTCACCTTGTGTGTAATAGTGTGCCAAGATAATGGCATCTTTCTCTTCACACATTTTGCGTATTTCTTGATTCACATCTACGCCTTCGGGTATGGGTTCGTCAATATAACCCTTTTGCAACCATTCCTCTTTCAACATCATTTTTTTTTATTTTTAGAATTTTTTTTAAACAATACTTAGTTAATAATACATTTAATCGTCTAAAAATCAATGAGTTAC
>CAMJFC010000012.1 GCA_946404865.1 uncultured Prevotellaceae bacterium | reverse complement strand
GAAACCGTTTTCATTTTAACTCCCGTTTTGTCTGATGAACAGATGAAGGAAACGGTCGCAAAATTCAAGAAGATTCTCACTGACAAAGGTGCTGAAATCCTGAATGAAGAGACCTGGGGACTGAAGAAGATGGCTTATGCTATTCAGAAAAAGTCCACAGGATTCTATTGCCTGCTGGAGTTCAAAGCTGAGCCTGAGGTAATCAACACACTCGAAACCGGCTACCGCCGTGATGAGAGAGTCATCAGATTTATGACTGTGAAGCTCGACAAGTTTGCTGCACAGTATGCTGAGAAACGTCGTAACAAATTAGGTAAAAAACAGGAGGCATAAACATGGCTGAACAAGATCAAGAAATCCGCTATCTGACACCACCGTCAGTCGATACAAAGAAGAAAAAGTATTGCCGTTTCAAGAAGAGCGGTATCAAGTACATCGATTATAAGGATCCCGAGTTCCTTAAGAAGTTCCTTAACGAGCAGGGTAAGATTCTGCCTCGCCGTATCACCGGCACCTCGCTGAAATATCAGCGCCGTGTGGCTCAGGCCGTGAAACGCGCTCGCCAGATTGCTCTTCTCCCGTATGTAACCGATTTGATGAAATAATAAATAAGGAGGAAGCAATATGGAAATTATACTGAAAGAAGATATCATCGGATTAGGATATAAGAACGAGATTGTCAACGTGAAGTCCGGTTACGGACGTAACTACCTCATCCCCCAGGGAAAAGGTGTCATCGCATCGGCTTCCGCTAAGAAAGTGCTCGCTGAGAACCTTCGTCAGCAGGCTCATAAGATTGAGGCTCAAAAGGCTGCCGCACAGAAACGCGCCGACCAGCTCCAGGATGTCAAGGTGGAGATCGCCATGAAGGTCAGTGCCACTGGTGTCACCTATGGTTCGGTCAACGCTGGTGTTGTGGCTGAGCAACTCAAGAAGATGGGATTCGACATCGAGCGTAAGATTATCACCATGCGCGATGCCAAACACGTCGGTGAGTTCGAGGCTACCATCCATTTCTACAAAGATGTGGAAGTGAAGCTCCCCGTTATCGTCGTAGCTGAGGCTGCTAAGGCTGAGGCTGCTGTCGAAGAGGCTCCCAAAGCTGAAGAGGCTCCCGTAGTTGAGGAGACTCCTGTAGCAGAAGAGGCTGCTCCCGTCGAGGAGGAAGAGGCTCCCGCCGCTGAATAAATCCATAAGGCATTTTTTGCACTGTAAAGCAGTTATATAAATCCCAATCAACATTTTGTTGATTGGGATTTTTTTTCATGCGATGCTTGGTCTCATCATTTTTTTTGATTACTTTTGCACACATTACTTTACCTATCATTTTTGAACCATATTGTCATGCAATTACCAAATGGTCATTTATTGTGCCAAGGCAAATATACCATCCGTCGCAAACTCGGACAGGGAGGGTTTGGCATCACGTATCTCGCTACCACGACCGATGGCAGAGAGGTCGCCATCAAGGAGTTTTTCATGAGCGACGCCTGTGTGCGCGATGTCGCCACACAGATGGTCACCGTGCCGTCGGTTGGGGCCAGGGCAGAAGTGGAACGCTATAGGCGTAAGTTCATCAAAGAGGCCAACAACCTGATGCGGCTCCATCACCCCAATATCGTACAGGTGTATGAGGTGTTCGAGGAGAATGGCACCAGCTACTATGTCATGCAGTACGTGTCGGGCGGTTCCATGCGCGATAACGTGCTGCGCTTCGGATTCATGGACGAACAATCGTCGAAAAACTATATCCTGCAAGTGGCCTCGGCTCTCCAGTATATGCACGAGCAGTTCCACATCTGCCACTATGATGTGAAACCCGGTAATATCCTCATCGACACAAACGGGAAGGCGTTGCTCATCGACTTTGGACTCGCCAAGAACTACGACGGAAGCGGTCATCAGACCAGTAGCACACCGGTGGGCATCAGTGCCGGGTATGCCCCCTTGGAACAGTATCAGCAGTCGCTGCAGGAGTTCTCACCCACCACGGATGTCTATGCGCTCGGAGCTACTCTCTATTTCCTCCTCTCAGGTAAGAATCCGCCCGAGGCCAGCGTGGTGTTGGAACGCGGCATCACACCCCCGGTGCAGATGTCGCCCTACACATGGGATGCCATCCGCTTGGCCATGATTCCCTCGCGGCAAAAACGGGTTCAGAGCGTGGCACAATTCTGTCATATCCTGCAATATGGTGCGCCCCAGAAGCCTCCCAAACCCGAAAAGAAGAATGGATGGATAGGATGGCTCATCGGACTCCTCGTCGCTCTGGCGGCAGTGGCAGGAGTTGTGTTGTTGTTGAACAACAAAGGCGATAGCTCTTACGAACCCCCGGTGGTGGCCCCTGAAGAGAAAACAGACACGATTGAAGAGACGGAAAAAGAGGTGGAGCAGCCTTTCGTGACCCAATATATTCGTAAGGAAGGCAACAGGGATAATGCTTCCTCTGAAATCATTATCGATTATCCGCTGCAGGGACCTGTACCCTTGGTTGAGGCTGTACGGTCGTATATCATCGGACAACTGACCGCAGAGGTGGAGAACATAGGTACCTATAGCGGTGACAGGAGCGATGGCAACGAGGTGGCTGACGACTATGTCAACAAATATTTAACCATGTTCACTACCGATGCGGATTTGAAAGATTATGATGCGGTAATGAATGTGGAAATCAAAAAGATTGCCGAGACCGACTTGTTCGTCTCGTATGAGACCACAGACCATGTCTTTAGCGGAGGGGCTATGCATGGTATGGAAACTTCAGAAGGTGCCACCTTCAGAAAATCCGACGGACAGAGAATCACCTCTTTCTTTAAAAACACGGACGATGAAAAGTTCAAAGAGCTGGTAATCAATGAAGTGACCAATAAACTGAGTTGTACCGTCGATGATATCACTGAATTTAATGAATATTTCAAATATAGTCCTCTGCCTGAAACCAAACCCTTCCTTTCACGCGAAGGAATAGAGTTGAGATACCAACCGTATGAAATTGCTTCATATGGCCAAGGCATCGTTGAGGTCTCACTCTTTTGGTGGCAGGTGAAAGACTATCTCTCTTCCGATGCGAGAGCATTGTGCCCCGCCGGTCTTGACAACTAATCTAAATCTATACCCGTTATGCAACTACACAGAGGACACCAACTGCAACATGGCAGATATACCATCCTGAGAATGCTCGGACAGGGTGGTTTCGGCATCACCTATCTCGCCGAGAACTCCGACGGACAGCAAGTGGCCATCAAAGAGTTTTTCATGAAAGACGCATGCATGCGCGATGCCGATACCATGCGCGTCACCGTACCGACAGATGGCGCTAAGGCCGACGTGGAACGGTACAGGAAAAAGTTTATCAAAGAGGCCAATAACCTGTTGGGACTGCGCCACCCCAATATCGTGGAGGTGTATGAGGTGTTTGAGGAGAACGACACCAATTACTATGCCATGCAATATATGCCGGGGGGCTCGTTGCGCGACTTGGTGTTGAAACAAGGCCCTTTGTCGGAAGAGACGGCTCAAAACTATATCTTGCAGGTGGCCTCGGCACTGCGCTATATGCACGAACGGAAACACCTCTGCCACTATGATGTCAAACCGGGCAATATCCTTATCGACAATGAGGGACAGGCCATGCTCATTGATTTCGGACTGTCGAAAAACTATGACAAGAGCGGACTGCAGACCAGCAGCACACCCGTGGGCATCAGTGCAGGCTATGCGCCCATCGAACAGTATCGGCAGTCGTTGCAGGAGTTCTCGCCTGCCACCGACGTCTATGCGCTCGGAGCCACACTCTACTTCCTGCTCACCGCACAAAATCCGCCGGAGGCGAGCATCGTGCTCGAACAGGGACTGCAACGCTCACCGCGCATTCCCGAGCATTTGTGGACAGTCATCACCAAAGCCATGCAACCCGTCCGTCAACAGCGGTATCAGTCGATGGCGGAAATGATACGTGTGCTCGATTATGAGATCAAGAGCCAGTCTCAAGTTGAACAAACCGCCACCATGACCGCACCTCCTGCTGCTTCTGTTAACCTCGATTCACCGCAACCCCCCAACAAACCTGTTCCTCCTGTTTCACCGCAAACCCCTGAAAAACCCGGTCAGGTCGAAGTGTCGGCTACAGAAAAAACCTCATCGGGTAAAATTCTCTTGGGGGTGGCGCTCGGGGTGTTGGCTGTGGTCATCTTGGGTGTCATGCTGCTCTTCGGCGGTAAAAAGTCATCGGCATCTGATTACTATGACGATGATGGATATAATTACGATACAACGGCAATTGAAGTTGATACGGCGGATGTTTATGAGGATGTTACGGAAATTGCAGATTCGGCTGTTGCTACGGATGCGTATGAAGAAGATAATCCCATTGATGTCACCGAGCACATGGATTGGGAGGGTGCTTTCATCATCAAGGGAAAAAGTTATCCCGTCAGACTCTCGTTCTATGAGCGCTATGACTATGTGCTCAACTCCGAGGCCGACTATACCAATGTGAATGCCGGTACGCAACTGACATTGACGGCTGAAAAAGATGGGGATTGCTATGAGTTTTACGGTTCCGACGGCTCGCATCCTTTGCGTATTTCGGTCTGTGAGACCTATTCCGGTCACTATGAAGGCTCTGCCGAAGGCCAATTCTCTGGTCAGGCCGTCTTCGACAAGAGATAAAATAGGGGCTATGCAAAAATTCTAAGATTTCGTATAGGATGTACATCCGCTAAGTAGGGACGCAGCGTGCTGCGTCCGAAAGGAATGAGTCTATAGAACCAAAAAAGGGACAATAGTTCTGACACTATTGCCCCTTTTATTCCCTTTTAACTCCTACTTAGCCTTGTATTTCTCACTCTGTTGGCGAATCAGCTCGGCGTCATCGAAGTAGTTAATCTGCATCGCTTGGCGCACCTCGCTCATGGTCTGTGCTGCTGTTTCGCGGGCTTGTTCTGTGCCACGTTTCAGGATATTGTAAATCTCGGGGATATCCTGCTCAAACTCATGACGGCGTTCACGCATCGGAGCCAAGAACTTGTTCAACACCTGATTGAGGAATTTCTTACATTTCATGTCACCCAGGCCGCCACGGCGGTAGTGCTCCTTCAGCTCGTCTAAGTTCTGATAGTCGGGCCAGAACTCAGCAAAGTCCTCGTCGGTCGAGAAGGCGTCAAGATAGGTGAACACGGCATTGCCCTCCACCTGTCCGGGGTCATCCACACGCAGGTGGTTCGGGTCGGTGTACATCGAACGCACTTTCTGCCATACCTCATCGGCACTATCGCTCAGGTAGATGCAGTTGCCAAGGCTCTTGCTCATCTTCTCCTTGCCGTCGGTGCCGGGCAAACGGCGGGCGGTGGCATTCTCGGGCAACATGATGTTAGGCTCTACCAATACGGGAGCGTAGGTCTGGTTGAAACGGCGCACCAATTCGCGTGTCAGCTCCAGCATCGGCTCTTGGTCTTCGCCCACAGGCACCACCGTCGATTTAAACAGGGTGATGTCTGCCGCCTGGCTCACAGGATAGCAGAAGAAACCGAGCGGGATATTGGCCTCGAAGTTACGCATCTTGATTTCCGTCTTCACCGTCGGGTTGCGCTGCACGCGGCTCACGGTCACCAGGTTCATCAGATAAGTGGTCAGTTCTGCCAACTCAGCGATCTGACTCTGGATGAAGAGCGTGCATTTGTTGGGGTCCAAACCCGCAGCTAAGTAGTCCAAAGCCACCTCGATGATGTTCTGGCGTATCTTCTCAGGATTGTCAGCGTTGTCGGTCAGGGCCTGTACGTCGGCCATGAACACAAACATCTTGTCATAGTCGCCAGCCTCTTGCAGTTGCACACGGCGGCGCAGCGAACCGATATAATGACCCAAATGCAATTTACCCGTAGGACGGTCGCCCGTCAATATGATTTTTCCCATTTTCCTTGATGATGATATGATATTGAAATGATATGTATATATGTATCGCAAAAATTGCGTGCAAAGTTATACATTTTTCTTGAATTACCGCCTTTAAATGAAGATTTTGAATCTTTTATTTTTCAGAATGAATAAAAATGTGTATTTTCGCATCCATAATCCATCATTATAACGCCTACAACCATGAGAGAATGTTTCCGCTGTCATGCGATGATTTCCGACAAAGCTCAGTTTTGTCCCGTTTGTGGTTCGCAACAACCCAAATCACCTCAAGCGACTCAAACCCAAACGCAAGGTGCTCATCCTCAGCAGGGTCAATATGGAGGCTCTCCCACAGGTTCTTCACAAAAGAGCAACGGATGGGTGTGGGGACTGGTCGCTTTCCTCACTGCCGCAGTGCTCGGATTAGGAGGATGGCTGGTCTATGACAATTTCATCCGGCAGGACGACTCGGCTGCCGTCGTGTCATCGAATGACAGTCAGAAAAAAGACGAGAAAGCAGCGAAGGATAAGAAGTCAGGGAAAGATAAGAAAGCCGCGAATAACAAGAAGACGGAAACTGATAAGAAAGCCGAAAAGAAATCTGAGAAAGACAACCAAGGGAAGAAAGAGAACGCCTCGAATGAACAGAAACAACCCGCCAAGACTACAGCCAAACCGAGCGGCCCGTACAGTTTGACGGGTTCAATTGATAAATATCCTATCACCATGAGCATCAGCATCGCCGACGGCGAGGTTTATGGCACCTATTATTATCATTCACAGGGCAGCAACAAGCGCATGACCTTGACGGGCACGATCTCTGCCGACCGACGGATGTATCTTGATGAGTTTGCGCCCAATGGAATCAATACGGGCTATTTCGAAGGCTCTTTCGATGGCACCACGTATGCTGGTCACTTCTCCAATTTTGAGAAAGACTCACACCTCTACTTCTCGCTCAAAACGCAATAACTCACAAGACGCAATAACTCTTATAATAAAAGGAGTCAACGGCCATCGCCCTTGACTCCTTTTGGTTCTCTTACGAGTTCATCGCTTACTTATTCTTCAGCAGGTCGCGAATCTCACCGAGCAGTTTCTCCTCGTTGCTGGGTTCTGGTGCAGGAGCGGGCTCCTCTTCCTTCTTCTTGTTCAGCTTGTTCATTCCCTTAATCATCAGGAAGATACAGAATGCGATAATCAGGAAGTCGATGATGTTCTGGATGAATGTACCATACTTCAGCTCAGCATCGCCTACCTTGATGGCAAGGTTGGTGAAATCCACACCGCCGGTAATGGTGCCAATAAGAGGCATCAACACGTCGTCAACCAACGAACTGACAATCTTACCAAAGGCACCGCCGATGATCACACCGACTGCCATGTCCATCACGTTGCCTTTCATGGCAAACTCTTTGAACTCTTTAATAAATCCCATAATACTGTTTTTTAATAAGTGAATGACTTAATGATGTTAATTTGTAATCTCGGTTTTGCAATCTTAGACCTTCGTCCTTGATTTATCTCATTTTAATTGTTCTATAATATTCTTTAATCTTAATTAAGATAGAATTGATGTGCAAAATTAAATGTTTTTTTGTAACTTTGCACACGAAAAAAGAAAAAAATGTCAAATCAGTCAAAAAAAATTGATATTATTGGTATAAACCTTTTAAAATATTTTAAAAAAAATGACAAAAGTTGCAATTAACGGCTTCGGCCGTATCGGTCGTCTCGCATTCCGTCAGATGTTTGAGGCAGAAGGTTATGAAGTAGTAGCTATCAACGACTTGACAAGCCCCAAAATGCTTGCTCACCTGCTGAAGTACGACACCGCTCAGGGTGGCTTCTGCGGCAAGTTCGGCGAGAACAAGCACACTGTGGACTGCACTGACAACTCTATCATCGTTGATGGTAAAGAGATCACTATCTATGCTGTGCCCAACGCTGCTGAACTGCCTTGGGGTGAACTCGACGTGGATGTAGTGCTCGAGTGCACAGGTTTCTATACCTCTAAAGAGAAGGCTTCTGCTCACATTAAGGCTGGTGCCAAGAAGGTTGTTATCTCTGCTCCTGCCGGCAATGACCTGCCCACCATCGTGTACAATGTGAACCACACCACTCTGACTCCCGCCGACACCGTTATCTCGGCAGCTTCTTGCACCACCAACTGCTTGGCTCCTATGACCAAGGCCCTCAATGATTTCGCTGCTATCCAGAGCGGTATCATGACTACTGTACACGCTTACACTGGCGACCAGATGATTCTCGACGGTCCTCAGCGCAAGGGTGATGTGCAGCGCGCACGTGCCGGTGCTCAGAACATCGTGCCCAACTCTACCGGTGCTGCCAAGGCTATCGGTCTGGTGATTCCCGAGCTCAACGGCAAACTCATCGGCGCCGCTCAGCGCGTTCCCACTCCTACAGGTTCTACCACTATCCTGCACGCTGTTGTGAAAGGTGAAGTGACTGTTGAGGACATCAACGCTGCCATGAAGGCTGCTGCCAACGAGTCGTTCGGCTACACTGAGGAGAAGCTCGTTTCAAGCGACATCATCGGTATGAAGTTCGGTTCGCTGTTCGATGCTAACCAGACCATGGTCAGCAAGATTGGCGACGGCAACTCTCTCGTTCAGGTTGTGGCTTGGTACGACAATGAGAACTCTTACACTTCTCAGATGGTCCGCACAATCAAATACCTTGCTGAACTCAAATAAGCCAGCATATCATTTCTTTAAAAAACCGCCGGTTTCTCACCGGCGGTTTTTTTGTGTCCCGTTAATAAATGTTATTATTTCATTCCCATGAGATGAGAATAGGCGGATAATCATTATTTTTGCATCAAAACACCGTCTCATATACATGAAACTGCTAACGATTCTGGGACCCACTGCCACTGGAAAAACATCACTCGCTGCGCATGTGGCGGCTGCCACGCATGCTGAAATCATCAGCGCCGACAGCCGGCAGGTTTATAAGAGAATGGATATTGGTACAGGAAAAGACCTCGATGACTATGTCGTCGATGGTCAGACCGTTCCATATCATTTGATTGATATCTGCGAACCCGGCACCAAATACAATCTCTTTCAATATCAGCAAGACTGTTACGATGCCTATCAGGACATCAAAAACAGGGGAGGGGAGGCCATCCTCTGCGGAGGCACGGGTCTCTATATCGAAGCGGTGCTCAAAGGTTACCAACTGTCGCCCGTGCCGCAGAACGACGAACTCAGACAACGGCTCGAAGGGAAAAGTCTCGCCGAGTTGACGCTGATGCTCAAAGACCTGAAACGGAGAAGCGGGTCCAATATGCACAACACCACCGATGTCGATTCCTGCCAAAGGGCGATACGGGCCATCGAGATTGAAACCTTCAATCTTGACCATCCTATGCCGCAACGGCAGTTACCCCCCATCGAGTCGGTCATCGTGGGCGTTTCCATCGACAGAGACGAGCGCAGGGCGAAAATCACAAGACGATTGAAAACCCGGCTCGACGAGGGCATGATTGATGAGGTGAAAGGCTTGCTCGACAGCGGCATACCTGCTGAAAACCTGCTCTATTACGGACTTGAATATAAGTTCGTGACTGAGTATGTGGTGGGACGGCTCTCGTACGAAGAGATGTTCAAACAACTCGAAATCGCCATACACCAGTTCGCGAAACGACAAATGACTTGGTTCCGTGGCATGGAGCGCCGTGGATTCCATATCCATTGGGTCGATGCGCTCCAACCCATGCCGGAAAAAGTCCTCCAAGTACTCCAAATCTGGGAAACAGAATAAATGGAGCAAGGGAGCTTTTTGTGGAGCAAGGGGCAGGGAGCAGGGGGCAGGAGATTACTCATGTAATGGAGGCAGATAATTACTCATGTAATGGAGTATTGTCTAAACTCCCAAACTCCTCAACCCTCAACAGAAACACAAAAAAAACACAATAATCATGCAAAAGTGGGGAATCATATACTGCCCGAATAGCAGCCGTTTCAGACCACAGAAGCGGTGGGAGAAAATAAAAAAAGTGCTCGAGGAAAACCACCTCGAGTATGACTATGTGCAGAGTGAAAACGCCGCGAGTGTGTATCGCCTCGTGGGGATGATGGTCAACAATGGCTATCACACCATCATCATCGTGGGGGGCGACTCCGCGCTCAACGATGCGGTCAACTGTATCATGGACGTGCCTCGGGAGAAGAGAGACCAAATCCGGCTCGGCGTCATTCCCAACGGGAAAATCAACGACTTCGCCGGTTTCTGGGGATATAAAGAGAATGACATCGAACAGACGGTCAAATGGCTCAAACAACAGAGAGTTAGGAAAATAGACCTGGGATGTATCCGCTACACCAACCGCAAACAGGAGAAGTGCCACCGCTATTTCCTCAACTGTCTCAATATCGGACTGGTGGCTTCTGTCATGAATCTACGTCGCAAAACCCGCGGCTATCTCGGTTCCACTCTCCTCTCGTTCATCCCGTCGTCGCTCATGATGATTTTCCAACGGCTTGAATATAAGATGAAAATCGATATCAATGACGAGGAAATCAAAAGAAAGATGATGGCGGTGTGCATCGGCAATGCCACAGGATATGGATTCACACCCAATGCCGTGCCTTACAACGGCATGCTCGATGTGTCGGTCATCTATCACCCGCAGGTCACGCAAATATTAGAGGGCTTCTATCTGCTCTATAGCGGAAAGATTCTCAATCACCGCGATGTGCATCCTTACCGCACGCGCGAGGTGGTGGTGGAGAAAGCACACAAAGCCAGCATCGGCATCGACGGCCGACTGATGAACGCTCCCGAAGGACCTTTCAAGGTGACCGTGGAGCCTGAGGTCATCAATTTCCTCATTCCGCAGTGACGAAACATAAAAAATCAACAAAAAACACAAAAAAGTGACGCTTTATTTGTCTGTAAAAAGAAAATTAAGTACTTTTGAACATTCTTTTGACTCTACTAATCGTTAAACCTTAATAGAACAAACAAACTATGAGTTATCTCAGACTGGAAAAAGCCTTGATGACCAATTTGGAAGAATCTCTGCCGCGCGAGTTGCTACGCACCAACCGCTCGGGAGCGTATTCCTGTTCTACGATTGTCGACTGCAACACCAGAAAGTATCACGGACTGCTCGTCGTGCCCATACCTGAGCTCGACGATGAGAACCATGTGCTGCTTTCTTCGCTCGACCCCACCGTCGTGCAGCATGGCGCAGAATTCAATCTCGGACTGCACAAATACCAAGGCAACAATTACAGCCCGAAAGGGCACAAGTACATCCGGCAGTTTGACTGCGACAAAGTGCCGACAACCATCTATCGCGTAGGTGGCGTCATTCTCAAAAAAGAGGTTGTCTTCCAGCATTATGAGGACAGAATCCTCATCCGCTATACGCTCGAAGATGCTCACTCTGCCACAAAACTGAGGTTCAGACCCTTCCTCGCCTTCAGAAGCGTCAGGCAGTTCACACACGAGAATTATACGGCATCGCGCGACTATCAACTCGTTGACAATGGAATCAAGACTTGTATGTATGCCGGATACCCCGACCTCTATATGCAGTTCTCTAAGAAAAATGAGTTTATCTTCGCACCCGACTGGTACCGTGGCGTGGAATACCCGAAAGAGCAGGAGAGGGGATACGCTTCTAACGAAGACCTCTACGTGCCCGGATATTTCGAGCTGGACATCAAAAAGGGAGAGAGCGTCGTCTTCTCCGCTTCTACTTCAGAAATCAAGTCGTCAACGCTCAAGAAACTTTGCGAGCAGGAGATACAGGAGCGTGCCCCGCGCGACAACTTCTTCCACTGTCTCGTCAATGCGGCTCACCAGTTCCATAAGCGGGAGAAAAACGACGACAGATACCTGCTCGCAGGATATCCGTGGTTCAAGTGCCGCGCCCGCGACACGTTCATCGCCCTGCCAGGACTCACACTCGCTATCGAAGAGCAAGACTACTTCGAACTGGTGATGAAGACAGCAGAAAAAGGACTGCGTGAGTTCATGGAGGAGAAGCCCCTCACCGCTAAGATATACGAGATAGAGCAGCCCGACGTGCCTCTGTGGGCAGTATGGGCCATTCAGCAATACGCCAAGGAGTGCGGACGCCCCAAGTGCTATCAGATGTACGGCCAGTTGGTCAACGACATCATCGACTATATCATCTCTGACAAACACCCCAACCTGTGGCTCGAAACCAACGGACTGCTCCGTACCGAAGGTAAAGACAAGGCGGTGACATGGATGAACTCGACAGCCAACGGACGGCCCGTGGTGCCCCGCTCGGGATTCATCGTGGAATTCAATGCGCTGTGGTACAACGCACTGCGCTTTGCCGCCTCGCTCGAAGCAGAGAACGGACACGAGGAGCGCGCAGCTGAACTGGAGAAACGCGCCGAACTGTGCAAGACATCCTTCGTAGATACGTTCCTCAACGAATATGGCTACCTCTACGACTATGTCGATGGAAACATGGTCGATTGGAGCGTCAGACCCAATATGATCTTCGCCGTCGCACTCGACTACTCGCCTCTCTCGCAAGAGCAGAAGAAGAGCGTGCTCGATGTGTGCACACGCGAACTGCTCACACCTAAGGGACTGCGCTCGCTCTCGCCCAAGAGCGGTGGATACAATCCCATGTATGTCGGACCGCAGACCCAACGCGACTATGCTTACCATCAGGGCACAGCATGGCCTTGGCTCGGAGGATTCTACATGGAAGCCTGTCTCAAACTCTACAAACGCACACGTCTCAGCTTCATCGAGCGCCAGATGGTGGGATATGAAGAGGAAATGGACTACCACTGCCTCGGCACCATCAGCGAACTCTTCGATGGTAACCCGCCGTTCCACGGACGCGGAGCCATGTCGTTTGCGATGAATGTGGCGGAGATTCTGCGCACGCTCAATCTCTTGGAATCATATAATTATCAAAAATAATAGGAGGCTACGACAATGAAAGTTTTAATGTTTGGATGGGAGTATCCTCCTCATGTGTTCGGTGGACTCGCCACCGCTAATTTCGGTATCTCAGAAGGACTTCATGCGCAGGGCAACATGGACATCACTCTCTGCCTGCCGCATCCCTTCGGCGATGAGGACCAGTCGGCTGCACGTATCGTGGCGATGAATGCGGTGCCTATCGTATGGCGCGATGTCGATTACGACTACGTGAAAAACCGCGTGGGAAATATCATGGATCCTGATTACTATTTCCGTCTGCGCGACCACCTTTATTCCGACTTCAATTATATGCATGTGAACGACCTCGGCGCTATGGAGTTTGCGGGTGGTTACCCCAAAAACCTGCACGAGGAAATCAATAACTACTCGATTATCGCAGGTGTCGTGGCCCGTACGGAGGAGTTCGACATCATCCACGCTCACGACTGGCTGACTTATCCCGCAGGTATTCATGCCAAGAGCGTCAGCGGTAAACCCCTCTGCATTCACGTTCATGCCACCGACTTCGACCGCTCCAGAGGCAAGGTCAACCCGACCGTTTATTCGATTGAGAAAGACGGTATGGACAATGCCGACTGCATCATGTGCGTGTCGGAACTCACCAGGCAGACGGTCATCAACCACTATTTCCAAGACCCGCGCAAGGTGTTCACCGTGCACAATGCCGTGTATCCGCTCAAACAAGAGTTGCAGGACATTCCACGGCCTGACCATACGGGCAAAGAGAAGGTGGTCACTTTCCTTGGACGTATCACCATGCAGAAAGGTCCCGAGTATTTTGTCGAGGCGGCCAATATGGTGCTCCACCGCACACGCAACGTCAGATTCTGCATGGCGGGCTCAGGCGATATGATGGATGCCATGATTTCGCTTGCTGCCGAGCGTGGCATTGCCGACCGTTTCCACTTCCCGGGATTCATGCGGGGAAAACAAGTGTATGAGTGCCTCAAAGACTCCGATGTCTATGTGATGCCGTCGGTCAGCGAACCGTTTGGCATCTCTCCGCTCGAGGCCATGCAGTGCGGCACACCTTCCATCATCTCTAAACAGAGCGGATGCGCTGAAATTCTCGAAAACTGTATCAAAATTGATTACTGGGACATTCACGCCCTTGCCGACGCCATCTACTCCATCTGCCACAACGATTCGCTCTTCCACTATCTGCAAGATGAAGGAAAGCGCGAGGTTGACCAAATTACATGGGAGAAAGTGGGCGCTTGGATTCTCACGCTCTATAAGCGGACACTCGGTTGGGAGTGACTTATCATCTTATCATTTTGTAATTCTTAAATTTTAAATTCGTATGAAGACCATTTGTTTATATTTTGAGATACATCAAATCATCCATCTCAAACGCTACCGTTTCTTCGACATCGGTACCGACCATTATTATTACGATGATTATGAGAATGAGCGCTCTATCACCGACATCGCTGAGCGTTCCTATATGCCGGCGCTCAATGCCCTGCAAGAGATGATTAAAGCCAACGGCGACTATTTCAAAGTGGCATTCTCGCTCTCCGGCGTGGGTATGGAACAGTTGGAGATGCACGCTCCGCAAGTGCTCGAGAAATTGCAGGAGCTCAATGCTACGGGATGCGTGGAATTTCTTGCTGAGCCCTATTCGCACGGCCTTTCTTCACTCATCAACGAGGAGACGTTTGCTGCCGATGTGAAAAAGCAGGCTGCCAAAATCGAAGAGTATTTCGGACAGAAACCGCAGGTGCTCCGCAACTCATCGCTCATCTACAGCGATGATATCGGCGGACAGGCTGCTGCCATGGGATTCAAAGGCATGCTCACCGAGGGTGCCAAGCACGTGCTCGGATGGAAGTCGCCGCACTATGTCTATCACTGCGCCATCGCTCCCAACCTGAAACTGTTGCTCCGCGACGTGACCCTCAGCGATGATATCTCGCTCCGTTTCAACAACAGCGATTGGGAAGGCTATCCACTCTTCGCCGACAATTACATCAACCGCATCGCCGAGTTCCCACAAGAGGAACAGGTCATCAATATCTTCATGGAATTGTCGGCTCTCGGCATTGCACAACCGCTGTCAAGCAATATCCTTGAATTCCTCAAGGCGCTGCCCGCTTGCGCTAAGGCCAAAGGCATCACGTTCTCTACACCTACCGAACTCTGCCTGAAGATGAAGAGTGTGGGCGAACTCGATGTGCCCGACACACTTTCTTGGGTCGATGAGGAGCGCGATGTCAGCTGCTGGCTCGGTAACCCCATGCAGCGCGAGGCTTTCAACAAACTCTACAGCGTGGCCGACCGTCTGCGCATCGCCAACGATCCGCGCATCAACCAGGACTGGGACTACCTGCAGGCTTCCAACAACTTCCGTTTCATGACCACCAAACCGTCGAACGTCGGACTCGACCGTGGTATCTACGGCTCGCCCTTCGATGCCTTCACCAACTACATGAACATCCTCGGCGACTTCATCAACCGAGTGAACAACCTCTATCCGCTTGAGATTGAGAATGATGAGCTCGAGACGCTGCTCACCACCATCAAGAACCAAGGCGATGAGATTGAGATGAAGGACAAGGAGATTATCCGTCTGCAAGCCAAGGTGGCGAAGATGCAGGCCGAAGAGGATAAGCTCAAGGCAAAGCTCGACAAGGCTGGTGTGGCCGTGAAGAAGGCTCCTGCCAAGAAGGCGCCCGCGAAGAAGGCTCCCGCCAAGAAGACCGCGAAGAAAAAAGAGGAAAAAGCTGAATAAGTAATCCGCATTTTATCATCACACAAGTAGAGACGCCACAATTGTGACGTCTCTACCTTTTCTCCATGAGAAAACTCATCTTCATCATCCTCCTGGCCTGTAGCAGTGCCATGGCGCAACCCGTCTGCAATGTTCGCACCTTTTCTATTCGCGACGGACTGGCAGCTACGACCATTTCGGGTATCGCACAGACACCCGACGACTTGATGTGGTTTTCTACATGGAATGGGTTATGCGCCTTCGATGGCTATTCTTTCAAGTCTTTCAGAGGAGGCGACGACCAGCAAGTGGCCCTGCATTCCAACCGTTTGCTCATGGCGCGTACCAATTCCCGAAACGACATCTGGTGTCTCTCCTACGATAAACATCTCTATCTCTTCAATACACGTGAGTGCCGATTCATGGATGTGGGTGAGATGATCAAGGCGAAATCCGGGGCGGATGTGAAGGTGAGGGATATCTATACGCTTCAGGATGGTTATTCGTGGGTCGTCGATACGGAAGGGAAACATAATTTCTGCATCAACGACAGTCTCGTCAGGGTGGGAGAGGGCATCACGCTCTTCTCAACAGAATTGCCGCAGGTGCATATCAAAAAGGTACTTCTCGACTCCCTGCACCGACAATGGGTATTTACTGACAGAGGACCCGTCAGTGTTTCACCCGCCACACTGGCGCGACAGACGTTGTCGTTCAACCATTCCGTCGTGTGCGATTTCATGGTGGCTTTGCCTGGAATGACGGTGCTCGCTGCGCCTCAAGGGGAAGTGCTCATCTTTCGGAAATCTGACGGGCAACCAGCCCGGATGTCTTTCCATACGACCATCCATGACATGAAACTCGTGGAGGGACAGACCGTGGCCATGGCTACCCGGCAGGGGATATGGATATTGGATGCGGCGTCTCTTACCCAACAATTGATACCGACCTCCGATGCGGTTCAATCGCTGTTTGTGGACAGTAAGAAACGCATCTGGGCGATGACGGATGCTGACGGGGTATTGCTCGCGAATGCAAAAAAGGCGACGTTGACACTATTAAAGGCCAACGTGACCGATTTTTTGCATTACACACGCAGTGAGACGCCTTTCATTCATGAGGATGCGTTTGGCACCATCTGGGGTGTCCCAAAGGGTGGGGTGTTCGCTTTCTTCGACGAGACGGAACAGAAATGGGTTCCTTATCGGTTGCAGACACTGCCCTCATGGGAGGCGACAGACTTGCCGGTCATCAATAAATTCTTCTTCGACCGGCAAAAGAATATCTGGTTTACGGGTGCGCGCGACCTCACACTGCTCACGTTCAACATGCAACCCTTCCGCCGCTTGTCGGTGGTGTCAAATCAGGAAGCGAGGGCGGTGGCCTTCGACCATCGGCAGCGCATTTGGGTGGGCATGGCTTCTGGCGAGGTGGCGGTCGTTGACAGCGGCGCGACGGCATATCTTTCACCGCAAGGTGCCATCTCGAATCTTCCCGTCAAATTCTCCAAACGCATCTATGCGCTGCACGAAGACGGGAAACACCGGTTGTGGATCGGGTCGAAAGGTGATGGGTTGTTCATGCGGACGCCAGAAGGCGTCATCCGCCATTTCACGTTCAACGCTGAGGATGACCATTCGCTGCCGAATAATGAGGTGTATGATATTCATGAGACGTCCGACGGAGCGATATGGATTGCCACCTATGGCGGAGGCCCTTGCAAATATGATGAGCAAGGGGGGTTCATCAATGTCCGCAATGGATTGAAGAACTATCCTGTCAACGATTTTGCCAAAGTCCGCCGCATCGTATCACTTTCTGATGGTACGATGATGATGGCCACGAACAATGGATTGGTGACGTTTGCTTCAAAACAAGCCGAGCCTGTTTTCTATACCAACATCCACCATCCCGACGACCCGCAGAGTCTGCTCACAGGCGATGTGTTGCAAGTGCTGGCCACGGGCAGCAAGGTCTGGGTCGTCACGCTCGGCGGAGGCATTCAGACGGCCGATGCCGGTGCCTTATGCTCCGACCGGGTGCGGTTTGAGCAGGTGAACACGCTCAACCATGATGTCGGACTGGCGCAGTCGATGGTTGAGGATGGTGAAGGACGCTTATGGATTGTCCGTGAGAATACGGTCAATTGCTATCTGCCTGACGCTGACAGTGTTGTCCATTTCGGTGCTCATCTGTGGGGGGAAAGAACCCGTTTCACGGAAGCCAAGCCTTGTGTGCATGACGGGCAACTCCTTTTGGCGACGATGGGAGGTGTCCTTGAGTTCGCTCCCGCCGACATGGCCAAAAGTGCGTTCACACCGAATATCGTCTTCACATCTGTATGGTTTCATGACAATGGTGAGAAACGCCCCATCCTCCATCGTGAGGTGCTGAAGGTGCCGTCTGACAGGCGAAACCTCTCCATTGAGTTCGCGGCTCTTGATTATACGGGCGACCAGATGAAGTATCAGTATCGCATTGAGGGCGTGGACCATCAATGGATGGAGGTGGGCGAGGGCCATCGCATCTCATTCAACGACTTGCCGCCAGGCAGACTGCGGCTGCTCGTGAGGGCTACCAATGCCGACGGGGTTTGGAGCAGAGCCGTAGCCTCGCTCGAGATTGATTCGCAACCCACTTTCTGGGAGACATGGTGGGCGAAGATGCTCTATGCTTTGCTCGTCGCCGCTTTTGCCGCCGTGGCGGTGTACATCTATCGTTTGCGCACACGCAATCGGATGCAACAGCAACTCGATGACATGAAAACACAGTTCTTCACGGATATCAGCCATCGGTTGCGTACACCACTCACGCTGATTGGCGGACCGGTCAGCGAAGTGCTCAACACCGAAGAACTCAGCAGCCAGGCGCGCTCTCATTTGCAGATGGTGGAGCGCAACGCATCACACATGCTTGCTCTCGTCAACCGTATGCTCCATTATAGCAAATCGCATGGCATTTTTATCAGCGACGATAATGCGGCACAAGTCATCCCTTCTTCTTCTGAAGATGAGGTGAAGAACCAACCGGCTGATGCGGCTTACGAACAGGAGAATACGAAATCCTCGTCCGACGAAAACGTGATTCTTGTGGTGGAGGACAATCCTGACCTCAGGGCGTTTCTCGTGAGTATCCTGAGGGATGATTACCGCGTCTTACAAGCGGAAAACGGGGAGGTCGGTCTCGAAACAACCATCCGTGAGATGCCCGACTTTATTATCACCGACGTGATGATGCCGCGCATGGACGGAATGACCATGGTGCACCATATCAAACAGAATGCCGACACCTGCCACATCCCCATCATCATCTTGTCGGCGAAAGCATCGCTCGACGACAGGCTGCAAGGGCTGCGTGAAGGCATCGACGATTACATCACAAAACCATTCAGTGCAACATACCTTCGCCAGCGTGTGCAAAACATCATGGCACAGCGAACCATGTTGCAACAGAGGTTTCTCGAGTCGTTGGCTCATACGGCCTCTTCGATTGCTTCTGACGGCGACACAGCGCACCAAAAGGATGAAACGGACGACGACAAGCGCACGCAGTATGCGCTCGCGGCACCCGAAATCGAGGATGCCGATGAACAAATGATGCAACGGTTGTTGGTGTATATCAATGACCACATCGGCGATGCTGACCTCAAAATAGAGCAGCTTGCCGATGCGGTCAATCTCAGTAGAACAGTGTTTTATGGAAAAGTCAAAGCGATGGTGGGGCTTTCGCCGGTCGATTTCCTGCGTCATCTGCGCATACAACGCGCGGAGCAACTCATTGCGCTTTCCAGCGAGAATTTTTCACAAATCGCTTATGCCGTCGGGTTCTCAGACCCCAAATATTTCACCCGTTGTTTCAAGAAAGAAACGGGCATGACGCCTTCCGAGTATCGTGCACAAGCTTAATCGCTTGAGGTGAAATCACTTCACCACTTTTTTGCCGTTCACCACGTATATCCCTTTGGGCAGACGGTCCATCTGTTTTGCGGTGCCTACTGCCATGCCTGTCATGTCATACACCACATCGTTTGCGACGGGGACTGCTGTCGTGACGTGATGCTGGCCGATGCCTGTGGTGCCGCTCAGATAGGTCTCTTTCACTGTACCGCCGGTGGCGTTGATCTGACCGGATAAACGGTCATCGGCCGAAGAGGCTGACACATACACATTGACCACGCCCGACTCGACATCAAAGGTATGGGTTGCTTCGTTATAGTAAGCTAGCTGCTCATGCGACAATGGGATGCTCACGGTCTTGGTCTGGCCCGGGGCTAATTCCACACGGTCGAAACCGACTAACTTGCGGGTGGGACGATGGCTCACGCTCGAACCCGGGAAACTCACATAGACCTGTACAACTTCAGCGCCTTCACGGGTGCCGGTGTTGGTGATGTCGGCTTGGATGGTCAGGGTCTGACCTGAACTCAACGTGCTTTGGCTTAATACCAAGTTGCTGTAACCGAAGGTGGTGTAGCTCAGACCGTAACCAAACGGGTACATCGGCTTTTCTGCCTGTGCCTGATGCTGGCTGCGGCCATAGTACATATAGGTGTAGCCCCACTCATCGATATTATACTCCAGCATGCCGTTGGCCTTGAATTGTGAGTCGTTGGCTGAGGGCAGTTCGCTGATGTTGTTGTACCATGTGCTCGTCAGTTTGCCGCCGGGGTTGAAGTCGCCGAACAGCACATCGCTGATGGCTTGCCCCTGGGCCTGACCGTCATACCAGGCTTCCATGATGGCAGGGATGTTGGCTTTCGCCCAACTGATATCCATCGACGAGTTGGTCTCTAACACCAGCACCACATTCGGGTTCACTTGGTATAGCTCTTGCAGCAACTGCTCTTGGTTGCCGGGCAAGGTCAGCTGCCAGCGGTCATGGCTCTCTGTGCCGGTAGCATGGTTGTCGGGTTTCGTAAAGTCTGTGCCACCGATGAACACCACCACGTCAGCGCGTTGAGCCACAGTTTTTGCACGGGCTATCATCGCTGCGTCTGCCTCGGCATTCACCACCTCTGTGGTGGTCAGCATATACAGCGGACCCTGCTCTTCAAGCGGCTCGTGACCCTCGTTGTAGAAACGGAACGACCTCCAGTTGCCCACGTAACTCTGGCTGCCCATCAGTTTGATGGTCACCTTGTGTTTGCCTTTGAAGACGTCAGGGTCAACGCTCGCCTTCACATCAGCGTATGTGCCCCATGCACCGGCGGCGATGCTTGAGTTGCTCACGCTCAGAGCGGCATCGGCCTCGGTCATCTCAGCCACCTTGCTGTCGTCTAAGTCGAGGAAGAAATTGATGGTGCCTTCGCCGCTGCCTTTCTTGGTGGCGCAGTTCACCACAAAGTCCTTACAGCCTTCGCCGAAGTCTATCTCGTTAAAGACAATCCAGTCGCCGGGTGTCGTGTTCTCGATATAGCCCGTACCCTTGAATTTGTTCTCACCGCGTTTCGCATAGCCCAGCACATCGTAATCCACGAAATTGTACGTTCCGTCCGACAGCGTGAAGTTCATCCGTTTTGAAATGGCTTGGAACGGGGTGGTGGTATATGTGGGTGTACCCGAGTAGTCGCCCAGCATAATCTGGTTGGCATAAGGGCCGATGATGGCTATCTTCTTGTCGGTGGTCAGGGGAAGCAGCGGTTGGTCGATGTTCTGGGGTGCCTCGTTCTTCAGCAGTACGATGGCTTCTTGTGCGGCTTTCAAGGCCATGGCTTGATGTTCGGCACATTCCAGTTTGCTGGCGGGGATGTTGTTCCATGCCACATCGGTGTCGAACTCTCCCAAGGCGAAACGGCTTTCCAACACGCGCACCAAGGCACTGTCTAAGTCGGCCTCGGTCATGTAGCCTTTGTCGATGGCGGCTTCTACGGCGGTCTGATAGACCGACAGACGGTTCTTGAACTCGCAGTTCATGTCGTTGCCGGCTTGTATGGCGGCACCCGTGGCACGGGCGGCATACTCAGCGGCGATGTCAGTGTCGGTGCTTTCGTCGTAATTGCCGTAATAACGGTGTTTGTTCGGACGGTAGATGCACGAGATGCCGGCGCAGTCGCTCGTCACATAACCGTCAAACCCCCATTCATCGCGGAGGATATTGGTCAGCAGCCAGTCGTTCATCGCACAAGGCTTGCCACCCCATGACTTGCTCGACGACCAGCCGATGCCGGCGGCGTTCTTTTCATTGAGGTCGGTGCTGATGGCGTTGTAGGCCGACATGATGCTCTGAACATGCCCTTCTTTCACGCTCATCTCAAAAGCGGGCAGATAATACTCGCGAAGGATGTGTTCAGACATGAATGAGGTGGAACCCTGGCGCCCTTGCTCGTAGTTGTTCGCTGCGAAATGCTTGGCGCAAGCCACGGTCTTAAAATAGGGGTTATCGGCGGTTTGTTCGCCCTGCATACCTTTTATAAAGGCTACGGCAAGCGAACCGGCAAGGAACGGGTCTTCACCATAATTCTCTTCGTCGCGGCCCCAACGGGGGTCGCGGGCCATGTTGATGGTCGGACACCAATAGTTCAAACCTTTGTTCTGCTGGGTGTGGTAGATACGGGCTTCATCGCTCGTGATACTGGCGCAGTCATAAATCAGTTGGCGGTCCCAACTCGACGACATCGCCTTCGATTCGGGAAAACTTGTCGCGGCACCGGAACGGGCCACTCCGTGCAACGCTTCGTTCCAATATTGGTACATCGGCAGTTCAACCCGTCCTTCGTCCTTGAAATCTTCACGTGAAATCACGCGGTCAACCATGTTGCCCATCTGTGCGGCTTTCTCTTCCAGCGACAAACGGCTTACTAAGTCTTTCGCGCGCTCATGGAAACTCAGTGACTTGTCTTGATAGGGGAGTGTCTGCGAGGTCATACTCATGGCTGTGGCCATGCTGACGGCGACCGTCAAAATGATTCGTTTCTTCATGCTTGAGTAGTTTTTTTCGTTTGTTTGTTTGAAAATCTGCTGCAAAGATACCATCAAAACGGTGTTGGACAGGGGGATTATTTATCCAAAAGGGGGGATTCTTGAAATAAATGGTGAAAAAGAGAAGAAAAAAAGAAGAAATAAGGAAGGAAAAGAGAAGAAAAAAGGCAGACATGGATGTTTCCATGCCCGCCTTTTATGTCGTTGTAAGATGGCTGAAGGGGGTGTCCTAATTCACCACCTTCTTGCCGTTCCAGATATAAATCCCTTTCGGCAGACTGCGCAGATCGTCAATGGTGGCCGATTTCTTCACCATACGCCCGTCGATGCCGTAAATGGCATTGACACCATCGGTCGTGATGTTCATCTCTCGGATGGCTGTCGTGATGGTGTGGCCTTGCTGCTCGCCACCGTCATATTGGTCGGCGGTGATGTCTTCAACGAGAGCGTTCAAGTAATGCTCTAAGTTGGTGTAACCGTCGGAGCATACCGTAGGACCGTCGGCCGCATTGTTGGCATTCAGACCTTGGGAGTTCTCCCATTCATCGGGCATACCGTCACCGTCGGTGTCGGCAGGGGCTTCGGTGCTCGTCAGGGTGGGCCATGCGCTCCAGTCATCCCCGGCGTCGGCGGGTTTCAGGTCCTCTTGCGAGTCGATAATGCCCTTGTGGTTGCCCGAACCGGTATAGGTGGCTAAGCCGTTCTCCGTCTCATTGATGATAAACTCATCGTAGCTGTCACGGTGAAGAGAAGCACCGGCGTATTGCAGCACTTTCGTGTAGGCATCATCAGCGCTGTGGGTGGTGGTGCAGATAAAGTCGATAGGCTCGGTCAGGTGCATCTGCTCCTTCACCTCATCGGTCAAGGTGTTGTCATAATCACTGTTACTGCCAAACTGGTTGAGTACGCCGTATGTCCAGTTGTCGTTGGTCACCGTGGAATACAAGGTGTTCTTGTTGCCGTCAATGTAGTAGGTTCCCCATTGGTGCAGGGTGGGGGCATAGTCAGGATAATTATTGATGTAACTGTTGGTGCGGATGTCGATTTTGGCGATGCGCATACGCTTGGTCGAACCGATCTGAGCGGTAGCTGGTCCCGGCTTGTAGTAGTTGTTCACGATGTTCACGTGCATGGCTTCGCCGCCGTAGCAGCCGTTGCCGCCCCAGTTGTAGAACACATTGTTACGCATGTCCATTCGCTCGTCGGTCTGTGTCGTGTAGCGCGGACCCAAACGGGGAACGCGACTCTCGTGATGTGCCATCAGATTGTGGTGATACGAGGCACCGCTGCCGCCCCAGTTGCCGCCATAGCCGTGCGCCCCCTTGGAGTGACCGGCATCTTGAAGGCTCTGGGCAATCAGGCACCACTGAACGGTGATGTCCTTGCAGCCGCCCATCGACAGACATTCATCGATGCTCCAACTCACGGAGCAATGGTCGATGATGATGTTCCGTTGGTCGAGTGAGCCAAAGCCGTCCCAACCGTCGGCACCGTTCACTTTCACGTTTTTATTGCCTAAGCGGAAGCGCATATAGCGCACAATCACGTTGCTGGCGCTGATGGTCACAGGGTAGTCGGCCACACAGATGCCGTCGCCGGGGGCTGTCTGACCGGCGATGGTCACGTTACCATTGCTGATTTTCAATGCCGAGGTTAGATGGATGGTGCCAGACACGTCAAACACGATGGTACGGACGCCGCTCTGAGTGATAGCCCAGCGCAGCGAACCCGTTCCGCTGTTGTTCAGGTTGGTCACGTGAAGCACCTTGCCGCCACGTCCGCCCGTCACATAGCGTCCGAAGCCCTCAGCCCCGGGGAAGGCGGGCGTCTTTTCCTGGGCTGCAGCTGGCACCGTAGCAAGCAACGCTAAGCATGCCAGCAACATAGCGTAAGTATTTTTTAGTTTCATGATCTTCTTTTTTTATAGTTTCTATAGTTTCTATAGTTTCTATAGTTTCTATAGTGTCTATAGTGTCTATAGTATCTATAGTTTCTATAGTATCTATAGTGTCTATCAAATAGAGACGCCATAGTCATGGCGTCTCTATATCACTTATTCTTCAAAAGATTACTGCCACATGGGGGCACCTAAGCCGCTCTCAGGCAGGTTGGCTTTGATGCGGAACTCTCCTTTTTCGGGTTTGCTCCAAAGGCCTTTCTCGTCCATGTCCAGACCTTGGAGACCTTCAAGAGGATAGGTTTTCTTATTTTCACCCATTTCCAACCACAAGAAATCGGTCTTGAAGCTCTTCGACACACTCACAATCGGGGCCGGCTTGCCATCTACCGTACCGTCGTTGGCATTCAGGAAGATGCTGCCTGTTGGGCCGGCGGTATAGGTCTGGATGTCTCCACCGTCGTGTTTCTCTGTGGCCATGGCAGGGCCGAACAGGGTGTTGCTCACATTCAGCGTGACAACTTGGTCGTTGCCATAGAAACGGAACATCGGTGTGTTGGCATTGGCATTGGTCTCTATTGGAGCGTAGCAGAAGGTGCAGTTCTCAATGTTCATCTTCAGCGGGCCGGCGGTCAGACGGAGGTCGCAAAACATCACGATATTGGTGATGGTGCTGTTCTTCACGTTGATGACCTGCCAGTCTGCGGCTTTATTGGTCGTGGTGAACACGCCCTGGTCGCCGATGCAGTTCAGTGTACATCCGTCAACATTGATTTCAAGAATGTTGTCCGAATCGGCTTGCGCACGTACAAAGGCACGGTAGCCAGTCACGTTGCAACCCTTGAACGAAAGTTTCTTCAATGTTGATTTGGTGCCGTTCACATTGAACACCTGACGGCCGCCCCAGCCCTTGTCTTTATTGGTGGCTACGGGATTGTCTTTTAACACCTTGTCGCTGTAGAAATCGATATTCTCAAATTCCACCCAGTCAACGGTCACTTCCTTGGCCATCGTCAGACCGCCGGAAGATATGAAGCGGGCATTATTGCCCAGTGTGGGTGCGGTAGTGAAGCGTACACTGCGGTCGAAGGCGATGGAGTTGTTCACCTTGTACTCGAAGTCACCACTTAAGATAATGGTCATGCCGTCTTGTACCTGCTCCCAGAACTGTGTGGTCTTCAGCGTGTCTTTCGCCATCTTGGCATCATAGTCACGGATGTCAAGCCACATGCCGGCACCGTACTTCGCATCGAAGTCAACGGCTTTGCTTGTGGTAGCCGACAAACGGCCGGCGTAGGTCGAGTTGTTGAAATCGGCTTCATCGGTGTAGGCCACGAAGTAGTATTGGGTCTCGGGATTCAGACCGTTGATGTCGGCATAACCTTGTCCAAAGGTTTCGCTGTCGATGACTTTCACAATACTCTCGCCACCATCTACGGGTTCAGCCACAATGGCCTTGATTACCGTCACGTTGTTCTCTTCTTCTGAACTGTCGTCAGCAGGAACCACCTCTTCTTGAGTCGGCTTGCAACCCGGACAAGAGCAGTTGGTGCAGGTGCAACCCTCGCCCTTTGCGCAACCCTCGCAGGTGCAAGTGCCCGAGCATCCCTCCTCGGCGGGCTCTTCAGCGGCAGGCTCTTCTTCTTTCTTACCATTGTCCCAAGTCACACGGGCGGCATTTTCAATCGTCCGCACACTCTTCAGCGTGGTGGGGTAGGCGATGGTCACGTCCTTCGTCTCGTAAATCTCCGACGATTTTGTTCCGCTGGCACTGATTTGCACCTTATATTTCTCGTCCCATTCCAAGTCGGAGAAAGTGAAAGGTGAAGAATCACATGTGGCGGTCTTGTAGAGGGTATAGGTGTTGTTGCCGGCCTCGTCGGTGCCTGTCACCTTAAAGAGGCTCAGGGTATATTGGTCGGCGCCGGCGATATTGTCCCAAGTGGCAATAACCGAGTTATTGCTCGTCTCAAGCGAGGCCACGGGACGGAACAGACGCGGAGCGTCGCCGTCTTTGGGGTCATCGCTGCAACTGCTCATAAATCCTGCTGTCAGCAAGCCAAGCAGTAATACCACGAAATATTTTGTTGATTTCATAATGCTTGATATGGATTGATGATTATTGATTTCTTATGCCATAGCCGTTGTTGTTCAAAATGCCGCCTGATGACATCACACGGTCGGAAGGAATCGGGAACACATAGGGAGCGGCTTTCGCGCGGATGGGGGACAGGTCTTCTGTGCCAGTGTTCAGCACACCGTCGGTAATGCCTAACCAAGAGTAGCGAATGCGCTCGTTCAGCACGCCCTTCTTGATGGTTTGCTCCTTGCCGTTCTCATCGGTATAAGTGCCGTACTTCGTGTTCGTCTCAGGGTCGGTGTCGCTCACGCTGATCATCGCCTCTAAGAAGTTGGCATATTTCAAATCGGTGTACGTGGCTCCTGCGTCACTGATATCTTCGTCTTTCAACGTCTTGGCGGTGTTATAGGGGCTGGCGGTGCGGTCGCGGTAGGTGAAATAGTCGTTCTCAAAGACCACTGCACCTTTCGTGTAACGGTAGTACAGACGGTTGGCCACATTCATCGGCACCACCTCTTTATTCTTGTCGTAAATGAACTCATCGCCCTCAATATAGGTTTGGGTGTAGTTCATCGCCACATCGCGAATCCATTCGATGGCATCTGCCACCTTTGATGAGTAGTTGTTCCAACGGATGAGGTCGAACTTACGGATGTTCTCGCCGCCAAACTCCCAAGCGCGCTCGTTGATGAGGGCTTCCTTGAAAGCATCGTGACCTTGGAGGCTATTCACGTAGTCATCCACCTTGGCACTCTTGTTCTTTGAGTTGATGAACGCACGCTCACGTACTTGCTTCAACATCTGGCGGGCCAGGTCGGTCGGGCCGCCGTTAATCTCGTTGTCGGCCTCAGCCAACAACAGCAGCACATCGGCGTAGCGAAGCACAGGCCAGTTGATACCCGTACCCTTGTCTTTCACAAAGGTGTTCATGTCTAAACGGCACCACTTGGCGGGCTGGACACCTAAGGCATCGCAAGCACCTTGCTTGTTGTCGAGCAGCCAACGGTAGTTCGCGCAAGTCACTGGCAGACGTTGGTCCTCGGGGTCGAAGGAGCAGGCATAACTCGGCATCAGGTTGGTGTAGGTCGTACCGGCACCTTTACTGCCATTGACCACACTCAGGCCGTGGCACCAGCCGATGTCGCCGCCACCACCTTGCACAAAGCCCATCTCAAACAGCACATCTTCGTCGGAGGGGTTGCAGTTGTTGATTTCATTGTCGAAAATCTGCTTGAACTTCGGGTTCAACTTATGGGGCTTCTGTTTGATGAGTTTCAGTGCATAGGCTTTCGCCACCTTATAATAATCATCGGCACTGCTGGCAGTGGCTTCATGGCCATTCTCGTCGGTATATGTCACCGTATATTCCTCACCCGTCTGGTTGCAACGTGCCATCGTGCCGTCGGCTTGCATCGAGTAGCCGGCGCGGAACATAGCCAGTTTCACAATGAAACCAAGGGCGAAGTCGCGGTTCATGCGCTCCACGGTCATCTCGCTGCACCACTTCATATCGGCCTCATGGTTGATGAGGTCTTGAATGATATGGGTGTAGATGATGTTCTTGTCGGTGCGCGGGTCGTTGTGCATGTCGTCTTTAGTTGACGGTGTTGTGGCAAAAGGTACGTCGGCCCAGAAGTTACACATCAGCCAATACCAATAAGCACGCAGGCAGTAGGTCTCACCCAGCAACTGTTTCATGTCGCGGTCGCCGCTCTTGTAAGTCTCGCTGGCTTCTATTCCCTGGATAATCTGGTTGGCGAAGTCGATGGCTTTAAAAGCGTTGTCCCAGGCATTCTTGATGTCGTTGAACTGATGGACGTTCAATGCCCAGACACCACGGCGGGAGGCTTCTTCGGTTTGAGCCTTGGTGATGAAGCCCACCTCCACATCTGTGTTCTGCATCCAGTTGGTGCTCATACGCGAGGTGTAGGTGTCTTCGCAGAAGTACGAATACACATGGTCAATCATCTTGCGGGCATCTGTCGCGTTCGACGCCAGATACTCCAAGTTGTCGGTTGACAATGACTCGGTGTCGAGCATATCCTCACACGAGCTGATGCCCATGGTCATTGCCAATGCTGCTATATATAAATATATCTTTTTCATGTCGTTATATAAGAGGGGTGTTAGAATGTGATGTTGGCACCTACTGTCCAAGAGAATGACTTCGGATAAGCAGAGAAGTCTGCACCAGGCGTCAGGCCGCTCGTCTTTGAGTTGCGGATGGCGGAGTTGACCTCGGGGTCATAGCCCGTGTAGTCGGTGATGCAGAATACGTTGTTGAGTGTGCAATAGATGCGGAACTGTTTGCAGTAGAACTTGTTAATCCAGTTCTGAGGCAGGGTGAAACCAAGCGTGAGGTTCTGCAAACGCAGGAACGAACCATTCTCGATAAAGGCCGAGCTGGGTACAGGGTTGTTGTCGGAGAATGTAGCGCCAGACCAACGTGTGGCAGCGGCGTTCATGTTCTTCAACGTCTCATAGTCGGTCACCAACTCACCGGTCGTCTGGTCGAGATATGTCCAAGCCTCACCACCGAGGGTCACGGGGGTCATCTCCTGACGGAGGGCGGCCCACTGGTTGCGGTAGCTCTGCGAGCTCACCATGCGGTCCATGTTATACACGTCGTTGCCCACCACGAAGTTGAAGTTGGCGCTCAGGTCGAACCACTTATAGGTGGCGTTGAGACCGAAACCGCCGGTGAACTTGGGTTGGGTCTTGCCGATAATCTTACGGTCGTTGTCGGCGTCAATCTTGCCGTCGCCGTTTAAATCCTTGAACTTAATCGCACCCGGACGCAGACCGGCACGGCTGCCTGCTGTGGTGTAGGTGTTATCTACCACACCTTCTTTCAGGATGAAGTTACCGGATTTGTCAAACTGGAACTGCGTCTTGCCGTTTTCGTCAACATAAGTGACAAAATCATCCACACCATAGATGCCGTCATACTCAAAGCCCCAGACCAGACCGAGAGGCTCGCCCACAATCACGCGGTAGTCGTCTTGACCACGCATGTCGGTCGAGAAGGCGCCGGAGTTGAATTGCATTGACTTGACACCGTCGGTCAATTTCTCCACCTTGTTCTGGTTGAAACCGATGTTGAAATTGAAATTCAGCGAGTAGTCTTTGTGCTGCAGGGCCACGGCGTTCAATGTCAATTCGATACCCTTGTTGGAGGTCTCACCCACGTTGCGCTGCATCGAGGTGTAACCGACAGAGGTGATGGGCACTTCCACCAACAGGTCTTTCACCGTGTTCCAGTAGAAGTCCAAGCTACCGTTGATGCGGTCGCGGAGGAATCCGAAGTCGAAACCGAAGTTACGGGTGATGGTAGTCTCCCATTTCAGGTCAGGGTTGGCCAACTGCGAGTTGTTCAGGGTGTAGTGCGGGTTCAGAATGCCGCCGGCACCATAATACTTGCTGCTGCTATACGCTTTATAAGTGGTCTCGAACATGGAGGAACCGATGCGGTTGTTACCGGCGGTACCGTAAGAGAGACGGAGTTTCAGGTTGCTCAGCCAGTTGCGGGTGCTCTCCATCCAACTCTCCTCGCTGATGCGCCAACCGAAAGCGAAGGCGGGGAAGAAACCCCAGCGGTTGCCGCGGGAGAACTTCGACGAACCGTCCTCACGAAGGGTGACGGTCAGCAGATAACGGTCGTACAGACTGTACAGGATACGGCCGAAGAATGAGATGGTGCGGTCTTCCTGACCTAAGGCCGATGACAAGGTGCGGGCACCGGTGGCACCGGAGTTGTTCTGGATGGAAGCGAACATCTTCTCGGGCCTGATGTCTTTCTGGAAATACTTGAACGTGTTGCTCAACTGCTCGTAGTTGGTGGCCACATATTCCTGACCCACCATCACGTTGAAGTCATGGATGTCGTTGAAATTCTGCTTCCAGGTCAGCGTGTGCGTGCCGCGGAGTTTCCACGTGTCGCGCTTGCTCCATTCACCCATGGGTTGGGCACCGCCGTCTTGCACGGCTTTGTTCGAACGAGGTCCGTACCAGTCTTTCTGTTGGTTGAACAGATACTCGTAACCACCCTCGGCACGGTAGGTGAAGTGTTTCGTAATCTTCCAGTTGATGGCTGCGTTGAAGTTATAACGCTTGTCTTGCTTGCGGCGCCAGTAGTCGTTCACACGGTCTTTTAAGGTACGTGTACTGCTTACATATTCCTCGTACTCCTCTTCCGACATCATGGTCGGATCCACGTCAATCTGGTCGTACAAACCGAACACGGGGCCGGTCATGATGGCATCGTAAGAACGAATCTTGTAACTGCCACCACCGGTACCTACACCCTTCACTTCGGTGTCAGACATACGCATGCCGAAGTCGAGGTCAAGGTTCTTGAACAACTCGTGTTTTAACTTGAAGTTCAAGTTGTAACGGCGATAACCGTTGTCGTCCATCAGACTGTTGTCGTTGGCATAGCTGCCGCTCAGGGTGAACTTCGTCTTGTCCGAACCGCCGGCGATGCTCAGGTTGTGGTTCTGCGAGATGTCGTGATTGCCGAACATCTCCTCCTGCCAGTCGTGGCCGGCCTGATAGTCGTACAGGTCGATGTCGCCCCAGGCACCGTAACGCTTCTCAAACGAGCTGATACCGCTGTTGCCTTGCAGAGCCTGACGCTCGTACAGATAACGCACATACTGGCGCGGGTCCATTGTGTCGAGCTTCTTGTGGATGGTTTTGCCCTGGATATACACATTATAGTTAATCTGTGTCTTGCCGGCCTGAGCACCCTTGGTGGTAATCAAGATAACACCGTTAGCACCCTGGCTACCGTAGATGGCCGTAGAGGCGGCATCTTTCAGCACCGTGATGTCCTCAATATCGGAGGAAGCGATATCGCTGATGCTTGAAACGGGGAATCCATCGACAATATACAACGGTGAGTTATCACCAGTGATAGAACCGCCACCACGTACGCGGATAAGCATTTCGGCGTCGGGAGAACCGTCGGCCGTCGTGATTTGCACACCCGCCAGCTTACCAGTCAATGCCTCGGCCACATTGGTCACAGGCACCTTGGTCAGGTCGCCGCCCTTCACGGTGCTTACTGCACCCGTCAAGTCCTTTTTACGAACGCTGCCATAACCGATCACCACCACCTCGTTCAGGGTAGATGACTCTTCCTTCATGACAATGTTCACACTCGATTTACCGGCAATGTTGACCTTCTGCTCCGTCATTCCCACGTAGCTTACAGTAATCTCCTTGCCTGTCACTTTCAGGGAAAAGTTACCATCCAAGTCGGTCACCGTACCGTTCTGCGTGCCAGTCTCAACGACTGTCGCTCCGATAATCGGCTCACCGCTCTCGTCTGTCACATTACCCGTGATGGTCTGCGCTGAGAGGTTGCCTGCCAAAACGGCAAATAGCAACAGAAGCGCCATTCGAAAGAATTTTAAATTACCAGACATAAATTTTATTTTAGGTTTAAAAATAATAATTGTTTTTGTAGATCTTTCTGTGATTTGTTTAAATAGTTTTGCAAAGATAATGATTTTTTGGGAATTATCCGCAATATTTCAACGAAAACTTCACAAAAAACTTTACTTAATCGTTTACGTAATCAAAATAATCTGAAACATATCACATTTAGCCCATTATTTGCGTACCATTATCGCGTTTATAGAACGTAATCATACCACCACCCAAGTAGGGACGCGACACGCCGCGTCCGCAGGCAAGATAAAACAGAATAAAAAGAATGATGGCGGTCATCCGGCCACCATCATTCTTTTCATTCGTTTAAAACTTTCCACTTCCCCTCGGAGAGGGTTGGGGTGGGGGCTCCTTATCGGAGGATATATTTCTTACCGTTCTGGATGACCACACCCTTGAACGACTTGTTCACTTCCTGTCCGGAGAGGTTGTAAATCGGTGCGTTCACATCGAGACGCTCTTCAGCGATACCTTGGATAGCGGTCGCTGTTGCCTCGTTGATTTCCAATGTGTATAACTCATAGGTCGTCTTGTAAACGGTCACGATACCCTTCACGTCATACTTCTTGTCGTTCACGAACTTGCTGTAGTCGTCAAACTCAGAGAGATGGTAATTGTTGTACACCTGCACAGTGTTGCCATCAGCATCCTTGGCGTAGTACTTCGTGGCGTCGGCACGACGGGGAGCGGATGAAGCGCCTGCGAGCGTCACCTCGATAGAACCAATCTGGGTGTTCTTGGCAACGTTGAGCACCAGCTGGCTGGCACTGCCAGTCCAAGTGACGAAGTTGGTCTTCTTGTCATAGACGCCGTCTTCGGGAACAGGTGTCACCGTTCCCTCAGGGCTGAACGTGTTGTCATTACCCCATCTTGACGAAGAGGCATTCTTCGCTAAGTTGAAGGTGACGGCGCTCATGGTCTTGCCGGCAGGAGCGTTAACAGTCAGTGTGCCGTTGTACAAGCGGAGCACGGCAGGGGTAGCCCACAGACGGTTCTTATCAGCTGCGTCAGAGGGTGATGCGGAAACGGTCACAGTCGCACCGTTCACGGCGGTTGTAGTCATGTCAGAGGTAAATTCACCGTCAGCCACGTAGGTGGCGCCGTTGCCGCTGGAGCGTTTGCCTGCCATGGAGGGGAACAGTGCATCAGCGTTGTTGTCGAAATCAAACTTAATCTTGTCGCCAGTGGGTGTCGGGTCGTCACCGCCGCCTCCGGGTTGGGTACCCTCTTCGGTCGTGATGCTCACATTAGCCAACTCCACCAAGTCGCTCAGGTAGTTGCCGATGTTCTTGATGACGATGCTGCGAGCTTCGGGTTCGCTGCCGCTGCTGATGAGCAGGTTGTCAGAGACGGTCATGTCGCCAGCCTTGACAGCCTCGGGCAGGTTGTTATACTCGTCTTTCTGCAGGATGATGCTGCCGTTGAGCACATCGCCCTTGGCCATGTTGATACCGGTGTTGAAGAAGTTCAGCGCACCACTGTCGTCACGAACGTAAGCTAATGTGGTGTTGTTGTTGCTCGTCCAAGTGTACACGCAGACGGCATTCGACAGGTTCAGCACGGCCTTGTCGTCTTTGGCCAAGGCGATGAACTCTGCAATGCTGTTCACAACCTTCATCTCTTTCTTCGTGAAGGTCTTCTCGGCTTTGATGTTCAGCAACTCATCCCAAGCCTTCACCGTGGCGCTCTCTGTCAGGGTGAACGGACCGGTATAGAGCGGCGCTGCTTCGTTCGTCTCGGGGTCGGTGCCGTCGATGGTGTAGTAGATGCTATTGCCACCGGTGATGGTCACTGTGGTACTGCCCTCAAACGGAGTCACACCGGAGATCACCAACTCGGGTACGGCTTCCTCGAAGCCCAGTTCCAATTTCTTGATTTGGGTGTTGGCTGCGATGGTGAAAACCACTTCCTTAGCGTTGCCGGTCCATTTCACAGTCTGGTCGCTTTGGTCGCCGATGGTCAAGGTGCCGGTGCTAACAGTATTGCCAGTATTCCATGTCACCACTTTGTTGTTGCTGTTCCAACCCACGGTGAAGGTCATCGTCTTGATGTTCTCCGGAGCGGTCACAGTCAGTGTGCCGTTGTACAAACGAAGAACAGGCGAGGTGGCCCACAAGCGGTTCTTGGTCTTCGCTTCGGCATCGGAGGCGGAAATGGTCACCGTGGCTCCGTTCACTGCGGTTGAGGTGGTGTTTTCAGTAAACTCACCGTCGGCCACATAGGTGTCGTTGCTGCCGCTTGAACGACCCATTCCGGGGAACAGTTCGTCGGCTTTGTTATCGAAGTCGAACACGGTTCCCTCTGTGGGTTGTGGGTCAGGACCAGGACCGGGAGTGACACTGCCACCGACGGTCACCGTGATGCTATTCATACGGCACTGGCCGGTGAAGGTGAGCTCCAATTCTGTGGTGCTGCCTGTCCAAGTGGTTCCGTCGAACGAACCCGCATTAGGTGTGGGAGCAGTCCATTTTTTGCTGGCACTCGGCTCTTCAAACACCACTTTCGTGATGGCCTCTGAAGCGGAGAGCTTGAGGGTGCCGGAGTACATGCGCAACTGCACGCCTTGCACGTCCTCACCATTTACTTTCTCAGACCAAACCCATAAACGGTTGGCTGTGGAGGTTGTGGAGGGTGAGATGGTCATCTTCACACCCTCCAAGGTGGTGCTGATTTCGGATGTGATGTCACCCGCATTGGAATCGCTTGTCGAACCGGCAGTGATGCTGCTAAACATCGACAGGCCGTTAGCGATGAAATCAAACTTTACATCGGCAGCATAGCTATAGCCAAACACGGCAAACAGCGTAGCTACCAACGAATAGCGTAAAAATTTGTTCATAAATTTTTTGTTTTTAGTTAATAATAATGATAGATTTGGTGCAAAGATAAACATTTATTCTTATACCTACAACGTTTACGTGGTTTATTTTTTCAAAAAAACAGTTCATCCTTATCAACAACAAAAAAACGGATGATGGCGGTCACCTTTGCCGCTATCATCCGTAAAACTCGTGAACATCATTGCCCCTCCTCCTGAGCTCTTCGCATTCTACTCCCTCCCCGGGGAGGGTTGGGGTAGGGGCTTTTACCTCCCCTCGGGGAGGGTCGCGGAGGGGGCTTTTACCTTATCATCTTCGTGGTTTGCACCTTGCCGTTCGACAACCGCTCCACCTTAATGATAAGTCCCTTAGCGGCATACGGATTCTTCAGCTCCTTGCCTGTCACATCATAGTAGGACGTGCGCAGGACGTGACCCTCCGCCATGTTGTCGGCGATGCCCGTGCTCGTCGATTTGCCGTTCAGGGTGATGACCCATACTGTCTGCTTGCCGGCAGGTGTGAACGTCATTTTGCCACTGGCATTCGTCTCCACGGTATAGCTCTTGACGAAGTAGTCGCCGCTTGCGTTCTTCTGCGGGAACACATAATCCGTGCTGCCATACCCTGTGCCGTTCAGTTCGCTCAAGTAGGCATCCACTTCGGCATAGTTGTCGTAACCAGTGAAGGTGGCTTTGTCGATGGTCACGCCTGAGGGCAGGTTCACGGTATATTGCACGCCGGCGCTATACTTGATGCCATCTTCAAAACCTGTTGCGTAGGCTTTGTCCTTGCTGTTGCTCACGGTGATGTCGCCTGCAAAACTCCACTCGGTCTTGCTGACGTCGCTGACGTAGGTGCTCTGGGCAATGGTGTATTCCACGTCCACACCCTCGACAGGATCGTCACCGCCGCCGGGATTGTCATTGGGGTCGGGCAGTAGCTCACCGCTGTAGTAATTGATGCCTTGGGCCTTGGCCACCGTGGGATAATACTCATCGACAGCGTCCTCGGCGTCAGCGTTCTGAGCCTTAATCAGGTCCTCGACGATAGCGTTGCAATACACCTCGATGTTCGTGTACCAGCCCTTCGGGTCGAGGGTGAAGGTCTTCGCGTCGTTGGCATCGTTGGGGTCCAGACCATTGGCGGTCTCCCATGCGTCGGGCATACCGTCGTTGTCGGTGTCATAGCCGGTGGGACGGCTGCCAGTGCCGAAGTTCTCTTCGGTATAACCGTTCACGTCGCTCACTAAGTCGATGCGGCCCAGAGTGGGGGTGCAGCTCTTCGTTGTGCCGTTATCCACATAAGAGGTGGCACTGCCTTTATAGGTGCAGGTGCCGTCGGTGGTCTCGCGCACATAACGCTGGTCCACATCGTCGCGGTACATACGTGCACCTGCGTAGGCCAGCACCTTCTCGTAGGCCTGGGCGGCACTGTGGGTCGTCACATCGCCAGCGTCGATGGGTTCGTCCAAACGGATGCGCACACAGTCCTCGCCGTTGGCATTCTGTTTGTACTCTACGTCGCTGCCGTTATAGTGGTTGGGGTCTTTCGACCAACGCTCGCCGTCGATGAGGTAGGTGCCGCTGTCGTAAGTGACCTTGTCCCAACCGGCATCAGCATTGTTGTCCAACTGGTTGCCGTTCAGGTAGTAGCGGCTGGTCATGCCGTAGTAGGCTTCTGGGGTGGAGTTGCCGCTTGCGCCTACCGTCACCGTGGTCAGACGACTGGTCTTGGCTGCCGGCCCGGTCTTGTAATAGTTGTTCACGAAGTTGATGCGTCCGCCGCCAGGACCGCCGTAGCAGCCGTTGCCGCAGTTATACACCACGCAGTTACGGTAATCCACCATCTCGGCTTGGATGGAGTTCTCCCATTTGTACTTGTCGTACAACTGGTTTTTGTTATAACCGGTCCAACCGTAGCGGGCTCCGCAGAAACGGGGTGAGCGGTTGGCCACGTGCACAATCATGTTGTGGTGAAATGAGGCTAATTTGCCGCCCCAGATGCCACCGTAGCCGTGGGCACCTTTCGAGTGACCGGGATGTACTAAGCTTTCACCCAACGTACACCACTGCATGGTGAAGTTGTTGTTGTCGTAAAACGAGGCGACCTCGTCGATGGACCACGAGAAGGAGCAGTGGTCGAGGATGAGTCCCGTCACGTTGGTCTGCCAGGTGGCATCAGCGCCGTCGTTGATGTTCTTCTCCTGACCGCGGCGGAAACGCATGAAGCGGATGATGTTGTTGGCTCCCGGACGCACGGTGTAATAGCGCAGCGTGATACCGGGTGACGGGGCGGTCTGACCCTCGATGGTGGTGTTGGCTCCGATGTAGAGGTCGCTCTTCAGGGCTATCACGCCAGCCACGTCGAACACCACGATTTTGTAACTCGCACCGCTCACGGCAGCACGCAGCGAACCTGTGCCGGAGTCGTTCAGGTTGGTCACATGGCGCACCACGCCCCCGCGACCGCCAGTCACATAGCGACCGTGACCTTCTGCACCGGGGAAGGCAGGCACATCCTGTGCCAGTGCCATACCGGCAGTCAGCACGGCCACCAATAATAGTAATAGTTTTTTCATCTTTGAATCCTGTGTTATTGTTTTCTTAATGTTTTTATTGTTACTCTATCTTCGCCACTGTGAAGAGGCTATCTTCTTTTAACTACTTATATCTTCCGTGCATGCAGTATTTATCCTTGGAAATCGCCAGAGGCATCGTAGGTTTTTTTACTGCCGGCTGTGGTGTATCCCAGGCGCTCCATCTCTAATGATGACCAGATGAACGGACCCACACCCTTGGCGTCATTGTCGCGGATGGGCTCGCTCATGTAATACTCGAACGAACCGTCTCTTTTGGGGTTACTCTCAGGACCTAAGCCCGATACCGAACAGCAGTTGGTCAACGAGATGGTCTTGTCCTGATCCACACGGATGAAGTGCTTGATGATGCCCTCGTAAGCCTTCACACCGACCTCACGGTAACTCTCATCCAGATAACCTAAACGGGCACCTTTCAACAGGCAGTAGGTGAACATCGACGAGGCGGTGGCCTCGAGATAGTTGCGGTCGTCTTTCACGTCCAATACATCATACCACACGCCGCTCTCCTTGTCCTGATATTTCACCACGGCTGCCATCGCGCGGCGGAACAGGTCGATGACCTCGCCACGGCGGGCATAATCCTGAGGCAGCGCATCGAGCACCTCAATCATGGCCATGACATACCAACCCAGTGCACGGGCCCAGGTGTGCTGCGACAGACCGGTCTCTTTGTTGGCCCAGAAGATGCTGTGCGTCTCGTCCCAGGCGTGTTTCCACAGTCCCGTCTTGGCATCGTAAGTGCGGCGGTCGGTCTTGGTGATCTGGTCCACGGCGTCGTCGTAATATTTCTTGGCTTTCTTGCCTTTCTTGCCTTTCAATCCGGCAGCGGCATAGGTGTAGAAGGGCAGTCCCATGTAGATGCCGTCCAACCACACCTGATTGGCGTAGATGGCTTTGTGCCACCACACGCCCTCTTTGGTGCGGGGCTGTTTCTCCAGTTGCTTATACAGCGTCTTCAGCGCCTTCAGGTTCTTCTCCTCTGGGAACAGCTCGTACATGCGATAGACAAAACGGGCAGTACGAACATTGTCGAGGTTGAAGTCTTCATATTTATATCCGGTGATGTTGCCCTTCTCGTCAATCATCTCGGCGCAGTATTCTTTCAGGTAGTTGAGAATCTTCTCGTCTTTATAAGTAAGGTAAGCGTCAAGGATACCTTCCAACTCTACGCCCATTACATAACTCCATTTGGGTTTCTTCGAGAAGTCGAGCAGATAGGGGTGAGCCACGCGGGCCATCTCAGAACGTGCCATCCATTCGCTGTAGTGCTCATAAGGCATCTCCGAGAGTAACTGCGAACCATTGATGGTCAGGTTGTCGAAATGCAGGTCGTGGCTGTTGCCCGTGCGCTCCATCGGGCTGTCCCAGACACCATTGAACTGGCAGTTCTTGATGTTGATGTTGTAGATGTTATCCACTTCATCAAGACCGTTCAGACGCATGCCGTAGCGGCTCTTCTGACAGGTCACATTCTCCATGTACACATTGCGCACGGTGGGGTAGAACCCGCGGCAGCACACTTCTTTCGGCTCGTAGTTCAGGTTGATGCGGAGCACCGATTCCTTGCACTGGCCTACCTCGACGTTGCGGAAATACACATTCTCAATCACACCTCCGCGGCATGAGTTGGTCTTGATGCGCAGCACACGGTCCAGGTTGGGGGAGTCCATCTTGCAGTTCTCCACAAACACGTTGCGGCAACCGCCGGAAATCTCACTGCCGATGACCACGCCGCCGTGACCGTCTTCCATCGTGCAGTTGCGCACGATGATATTCTGACTCGGGATGTTCCACTTACGACCGTCGGCATTGCGCCCGCTCTTGATGGCGATGCAGTCGTCGCCCGTGTGGAACAGGCAGTTCTCAATCAGCACACGGTCGCATGACTCGGGGTCGCAACCGTCGCCGTTGGGACCTTCGTTCCAAATCTTCACACCGCGCACGGTAACATCCTTGCTCAGCAACGGGTGAATCACCCAGAACGGCGAGCGCAACAGGGTCACATTCTCGATGAGGATGCCCTCGCACTTATACAGGTTGATGAGCTGCGGGCGCAGAGCCTGACCCATGCCGAAGTGGCGTTCGTTGACATCAGCGCCGTCCTCGGCCAACTGCAACAGGCGCGGGCGCGTCAGTTTCTGATACTCCGTGGTCTGCTCTGTCCATCCGAAACGGGGGTTGCTGCACATCGGCCACCAGGTCTCGTTCGAGCCGTTGCCGTCGATGGTGCCCTCGCCGGTGATGGCCACATCGGTCTCATCGTAGGCGTAAATCAGCGGCGAATAGTTCCAACAGTCCAACCCTTCCCATCGGGTCAGCACCTCAGGATAGAGGGTGCGGTCGAAGGCGAACAGCAGGGTGGCATCTTTCTCCACCACTAAGTTCACATGGCTCTTCAGACGGATTGCACCTGTGGTCCAAGTGCCGGCGGGAACAATCACCCGGCCGCCGCCTGCTTTCGAACAGGCGTCGATGGCTTTGTTGATGGCTTGCTGGTTCTTGGCAGGCGTGTTGGTCAGTTTGGCTCCGTACTTGGTGATGGGGAAGGTGCGGTCAGGGAAGGTCAGTTGACGGATGCTCTTCTCCAGGGTCTTGTACTCGGTGTCCCACTGTGCCAGAAGTGACAAGGGGAACAGCATGCAAATGAGGATGCTCAGGCCTTTTTTCATCATGGTTTCTATGTTTTTAGTTTTTTTGATTTGTCCGCTAAATATGGGTTGTTATAGAGTAGTTTGATTGACGTATCTACATACGACGTGGCAAATTTACGAAAAAATATCGTATTATCCCGCCTTTAACCAATAAAAAATGTTATAACTACCGAAATCGTTTACAATTTCCATCCTTCACTACTTTACTCCCCAAAACTATTGTCCATATTCCCAAACTCCTAAACTCCTACAAAAAATAGGGATTTACCCTTTTCTCTTTCTTTAGGATTGTTTATCTTTGCAAACAGAAATCAAAAACCACCGAAAATATGAAAAGAATAGTTCTTTTATTCGCTTTGATGTCGGCACTCTTGTCCGTGACGGCCACGGCACAGACACTCCGTAGCTCCTCCAACAGCTACATCGGGTCTATCGACAGTAACGGAACGGTTCGCAGTTCCTCCAACAGCTATGTGGGCAGGATTGAAAGCAACGGCACCATCCGCAACGCCTCCAACAGTTATATGGGCAAGATTGAGAGCGATGGCACCATCCGCAATGCCTCTAACAGTTATATGGGCAGGATTGAGAGCGACGGCACCGTCAGAAGCGCCTCGAACTCTTATATCGGCAAGGTGGAGAGCGATGGCACGGTGCGGAATGCGTCTAACGCCTATATCGGCTCGGCCAGAGGGGTGAAGAAGGCGTGGGCGGCCGTATTCTTCTTCTTTGACTTCTTCTGATGCTCTGGAACACCAATTACATCAAGGTGATGATAGCCAACTTCACGCTATACTTCGCCTTTTATCTCTTGACACCACTGCTGCCTCTTTATCTCAGCGATGAGTTCGCTGCGACGAAGGACACGATTGGCATTGTGCTCTCGGGTTACACCTGGGCGGCACTTTTCATCCGCCCCTTCAGCGGGTTCATCGTCGATAGTTTCAACCGGCGCAAGGTGTTGCTCACCTTCTTTTTCCTCTTTTTCATTTTCTTCGCCGGCTATATCGCGGCTTCCACGCTGCTGATGTTCGCGATTGTGCGCACATTGCACGGGGCACCGTTCGGGGCGCTCACCGTGGCCAATCAGACGGTGGCGATTGACGTACTGCCGTCGGAACGGAGAAACGAGGGGATGGGCTTCTACGGACTGGGCAACAACCTGGCCATGGCGGTCGCTCCTTCTATGGCCATCTACATCTATGAGGTCACGGGCGATTTCAATATCCTGTTCTGGATAGCGTTAGCTGTGGCGGGCACGGGGATGGTGGTAGACATGACGGTCAAAGTGCCTGTCAAGGCGATAGTGCCTGACAAGCGCAAATTGTCTCTCGACAGGTTCTTCCTCACAAGGGCGTGGCTCTTGGCGCTCAACATCGCTTTTTTCAGTTTCTGCTTCGGTGTCCTCAGTAATTATCTGGCCATCTACAGCAAAGAGGAGATGGGCATCACGGGCGGCACGGGCACCTATTTCCTGATTCTCAGTGCCGGACTGGTAGTCTCGCGCTTGCAAGGGGCGGCAGGACTCAGGAAAGGACGACTGACGCAAAATGCGGCCGAAGGAGTCTGTATCTCGCTGTTAGGCTATCTCCTCTTTGTCATGGTGCCCAATGCGTGGGGGTATTATCTCTCGGCGGTTCTCATCGGACTGGGCAACGGCCACATGTACCCGGCTTTCCTCAATATGTTTATCTCTGTGGCTCGCAATAACCAACGGGGAACGGCCAATTCGTCGATTCTCACGGCGTGGGACCTCGGTTTCGGTTTCGGTATCCTCGTCGGTGGGGTGGTGGCGGAGGTCTTCGGTTATCAGGCAGCTTTCTGGACCGTCGTCGCGGTCAATGCGGTCGGAGTGGCACTCTTCCTGTTCGCCACTCGCGCCTTTTACAAAGCGAGGGTCATATGTTAGCCCTAGCCCCACCCCCGTCCCCTCCCGAGGGAGGGGCGTAGATACCATGCTTCCCCTATTCCTCCTCGGCCGTAGAACGACCAATTCAAAATTTTTCGGTCATAGACCTCAACAACTCGTCAACAATTCTTCATCGCCGCTGGCGATCATTCGTCATTCGTCACTCAACAATCTTTTTGCCAATTCCACATTTAATCATTCTTCATCGCCGCAGGCGATTATTCGTCATTCAACATTCCAAATTCAACATTCTATTTTTCCCCACCCAACCCTCCCATGGGAGGGCTTCCAACCCCTCTCTAAATCTCTCCCCAATCCTTGGGAAGAGACTTAACCGCTCCTACCCGTCGCTCTGTCACTAAGGTATGCTCGGCCCATCAAAGGGCCGGCATCTATATCTACGCAACAAAGTTGCGATTGTTTATGTTCGCTACGCTCACCGCGCTGCGACAAATGCCATTCCTAAAACTATTGTCCAAACACTCAAACGATGAAAAAGAATCTTTTTTTCTTTTTTTTCGTGCCTTTTTCGTACCTTTGCCGATTGAAATGTCAACTAATATCGAAAAGATGGAAAGTATAAAGAATTTCAATGACTTGATCGCGCATCTGGCCAACAGCGGTCAACGTAAAAAAGTGGCTGTGGTGTGCGCTTCCGACGATTCCACGCAAGGCGCCGTCTTCATGGCTCTCGAGGCCAATATCATCGATGCGGTGTTCGTGGGCTGCAGACCCCAGATAGAATCGACAGAGGGGGCCATGAAGTATGCGCAGCATATCTCATACGTGGATGCCGATGGCCCCGATGACGCGGCCGCCAAAGCCGTGGCTCTCGTCAGGGAGGGAAAGGCGGATATCCTTATGAAGGGGATGATCAATACCGACAACCTGCTCAAGGCGGTTCTTAATAAAGAGACGGGTATCCTGCCCAAAGGAAGGGTGCTCACCCATGTCACGGTGGCACAAATGGCGCAATATCACAAACTGCTCATCTTCTCCGATGCCGCTGTCATTCCTTATCCTACACAGGAGCAACGGGTGGAACAAGTCAAATATACGGTTTCGCTCTGCCATGCCTTAGGCATCACTTCTCCTAAAGTTGCGCTCATCCACTGCTCCGAAAAAGTAAGTGAGAAGGCGTTCCCCTTCACGGTCGGTTACAAAGACATCATCGACATGGCGCAACAAGGGGCGTTCGGCGACTGTGTCGTTGACGGACCACTCGACCTCAAGACGTCACTCGATCAGCACAGCCTGGAGAAGAAAGGCATCCAATCGCCCCTCAACGGCGAGGCCGATGTGCTCATCTTCCCTGATATCGAGGCAGGTAATGTGTTCTACAAAACCATCACGTTCCTCGCGGGCGCCGATACGGCTGGCATCTTGCAGGGACCGCTCGCACCTGTGGTCCTCGCCTCCAGAGGCGACAGCAAAGAGTCGAAATTCTATAGCCTCGCCGCTGCTGCCTCCATCGCATAACATCAATTCTCACCTTTCACCTCTTACCTCTTACCTCTTACCTCTTACCCCTTACTTCTCACCTCATACCTCATACCTCATACCTCTCACCCCATACCCCTTACCCCTTAAACAATGGAAAAACTCATCATCAATTCCTACGACGAGTTCGCCGCTCATCTCGGCGAAGACCTCGGATGCTCCGAATGGCTCGAGGTCAATCAAGACCGTATCAACCTCTTCGCGGATGCCACCCTTGACCACCAGTGGATTCACGTGGACGTGGAACGGGCACAAAAGGAAAGTCAGTACCACAGCACCATCGCACACGGTTATCTCACACTCTCGCTGCTCCCCTATATGTGGGACCAGATTATCGAGGTGCGCAACATCAAGATGCTGGTCAATTATGGCATGGACAAAATGCGGTTCGGACAACCCGTCATCACGGGCTCGAAAGTCAGACTTTGCACCAAATTGCACAGTATCGCGAACCTCAGAGGCATCTGCAAGACGGAGATAGACTTCAAAATTGAAATAGAGGGACAGCGGAAACCCGCTCTCGAAGGAATAGCCACATTCCTCTATTATTTCAACTGATAGATTCGGCGTTGAACCGCGCACATGGCGTATAGAAACACTTTCTCGCATCTCTGCCGGGGGATGGCGGCTGCTATAGCTGTCGTCTGTGTTGCCGCGTGCTCTACCACCAAGTATGTGCCCGACGGGCAATACCTGCTGAAGAAGGTGGTCGTTGAGGCCGACCAGGAAGACTTCAACGCCGCCGAACTGCAGCCCTACGTACGACAAAAACCCAACGGGAAGTGGTTCTCGCTCTTCAAAATCCCTTTGGCCACTTACTCGCTGGCCGGGCGCGACTCCACGAAGTGGATCAACCGCACACTCAAAAAAATGGGTGAGGCGCCAGTCATTTACGACTCCCTCCAGGCGGCGATGACGGTCAATGACCTGAGGGTGGCGATGCAAAACCGGGGCTATATGGCTTCTACCGTGTCGCACCACACGGTGATCGACGGGAAGAAGATAACGGATGTGTATCGGTTGCACCCGGGGCGCCCTTACTTTATCGGCAGGGTGGATTACGACATCCAGGACACGGCCATCCAACGACTGTTAGCGGCCCAAGAGTCATCGTCATGGACACTGAAGCCCGGTAACAGATTCACGGTCAACGGGTTGGACGCGGAGCGGAAACGTATAGCGTCACTGCTCAATAACAACGGCTACTACCGGTTCAACAAAGAGTTCATCCAGTTTACCGCCGATACGGTCAAAAACGGATACAACGTGGACCTTACCTTGCACCTGCTCAAGTACAAGGAGAGCAACCGTGCGCCCGAGCGGAATCATACGGAATATCACATCGGCAAGGTGAATTTCCTCAGCAACACCGACGAACCGCTGCACCTGCGCCCGTCGGTGCTCGAAAATGCGTCGGAACTGCTTCCGGGCGATCTCTACCAGGCGCAGAACATACAAAAGACGTATAATAACTTCGCACGGCTTTCGGCAGTCAAATACACCAACATCCGACTCCACGAGATGGAGGACTCGGCACTCATCGACTGCGATGTCATCGTGGGCACCAACAAACCTCATACACTCTCGTTCGCACCGGAAGGCACGAACACAGCCGGCGACCTCGGGGCTGCGGCCACCTTGTCGTACCAAAACAGAAACCTCTTCCACGGGTCGGAATTGATGACGGTGCAACTGAGGGCAGCCTATGAGGCCATCACCGGACTCGAGGGCTACTCCAACGAGAATTATATCGAATACGGGGCGGAGGCGAAACTCCAATTCCCGCGGTTCGTGGCACCTTTCTTGTCGAAACGTTTTCTCAGGAAAAATTTTGCCACGTCGGAACTGTCGCTCGGTTATAACCTGCAAAACAGACCGGAATTTCACCGCCGCCTCTTCTCGGCCGCATGGCGATACAGGTGGACGGACACAGGGCGAAACGTCAATTACAAACTCGACCTCATCGACCTCAACTACATCTATATGCCGTGGATCTCGGCCACGTTTAAAACCGATTATCTCGATGATGCGACGACACGAAACGCCATCCTCAGATACAACTACGAGGACCTGTTTGTCATGCGAATCGGTTTCGGATGGTCTTTCACCAAAGGGTCGCACGCTGTCAGGGCGAACATCGAAACGGCGGGTAATGTGCTCAATGCAGCCGCGTCGATGTTCAAGTTCAGCAAAAACGACAACGGGCAATACACCTTATTTAATATAGCCTACGCCCAATATATCAAAGGCGACTTCGACTATACGAAGGCGTTCGTCTTCGATGAACACAACTCGCTCGTGCTGCACGCCGGCTTCGGCATCGCTTACCCCTACGGCAACAGCAGTATGCTGCCGTTCGAAAAACGGTATTTCTCTGGCGGTGCCAACTCGGTCAGGGGATGGAGCGTCAGAAGACTCGGACCCGGTAAATACAAGGGGCACAACGGTGCCATCGACTTCATCAACCAGACGGGCGACATGCGACTCGACCTGAATATGGAGTACAGGACGTTCCTCTTCTGGAAAATCAACGGGGCGGTGTTCATCGACGCGGGAAATATATGGACATTGCGTGAATACAATGACCAACCCGGTGGACAATTCAAATTCAATGAGTTTTATAAGCAACTGGCGGTGTCGTACGGACTGGGACTGCGCCTCAATTTCGATTATTTCATCCTACGCTTTGATATGGGCATGAAAGCGGTCAACCCGGCTTACGATGACAAAAAGGATCATTATCCCATCGCTTACCCGAAACTCAGTCGGGATTTTGCTTTTCACTTTGCAGTGGGCCTGCCATTCTAACCTGCCACTTGCCGGCATGCTTTTCCAAGTCAATGCGGAAAAAACCTTCTTCTGCAATTGTCGAAGGGGCATCAATGCGGTCGGCGCAGAGGTAATTGCGCACGCGCACCATCGCAAAACCTGTGCTGTCGGTCGGGGCTGCCTGCAATTCCATGACACGGACCGACAGGTCGCTGTCGCTCGAGCGGAGCACTTCCAAATCGCTCTCATGGATGTTGCTCGCAGCGAAGGTCAGCCATTTCTTGGAACTTTCCGTGCAATAGGTTATCGCATCGGCAAAATGAAGACTGAAATACGACTCGCAGAAATTCTCCACCACATTTTCAGCACCGGATGAGGACGAGGAATGGGTGGCGCGGTCGCACGAGGGACACAACAGCAAAAATAATCCTAAAAATATGATGATTCCTTTTTTCATTGTCGGAGTGGTTTGTGTGACACATAATGATAAACTGATGCAAAGGTAATGATTAAAAAGCAAATTTATGGCTCGGTCATTTAAAAAAACATAATTCAGCACGCATATTAGGAAAAAATTACGTACTTTTGCATGAAATATACAAACCATGCTGAAATTCTTCTCTTTTGGCAGCGGAAGCAGCGGTAATTGCTACCTCTTATTTTCTCCCACCGATGCTCTACTCATCGACGCCGGTGTAGGGGTGAGGACGCTCAAAAAGCAATTCTCTATGTACGGGCTGTCTATGAGCAAAATACATCATATCCTCATCACGCACGACCATGCCGACCATGTCAAGTCTGTGGGCTCCTTGAGCCGGGAACTGCATGTGCCGGTCTATGCGACGAAGGAGGTTCACCGAGGCATCAACAACAACTATTGCGTCAGACTCAAAATCGACGGGGCTGATGCTAAAAACATTGAGAAAAACAAAACGATTCAACTCGGCGACTTCCAGGTGACTCCTTTCTACGTGCCGCACGACAGCAATGACAACGTGGGGTTCTTCATCACGTACGATGATGTCAAGTTCTGTCTGATGACGGATGTGGGTCATGTGACCGATGAAATGAAAGAACTCATCGGCAGGGCTAACTACCTTGTCATTGAGGCCAATCACGATGTGGAAATGCTGTTAGGCGGCAACTATCCCTATTACCTGAAACAGCGCATCAGCGGTGCTGAAGGACACTTGTCGAACACCGACTGTGCGCAGGCGCTTGTCGAAAATGCGACGCCTTCGCTGCGGCAGGTGTGGCTGTGCCACCTCAGCGAAGAGAACAACCACCCGGAGTTGGCGCGCATCACCGTGGAACACACGTTGCGCCAACACGGTATCATTGTCGGGGTTGACTTCAAACTCGATGTGCTGAAAAGAAATAATCCCACCGGCCCCTTTGAATTGATATAATCATGAGAAGATTCTTTTCCTTGCTCTTCATCGCCTTCTTCGTCGCCCTTTGTGGCGTCACGATGGCGGTCGCTCAACCCCAATTGGTGAAGGTGCACCGGCAACTCTCGTTTGATGAGACGGTTCCGGCGGGCAACTACAGCGGCATCACAAGGGTGGGGGAGAACGACTATGCGGTGGTGACGGACAAAGCGAAGGATGGTTTCTTTATTTTCACCATTGATATAGACTCCAAAACGGGGAAAATCAAGGATGTCAAACTGAAACAGTCGGTCTTTGGCCAAGCTGAAGGCCGGGATGCCGAAGATATCGTCTATGTCGCTTCTTCTAAGACGCTTTTCATCACCGGCGAGGCTGACAATCAGGCATTGGAGTATGACTTGAACGGGAAAAGAACGGGCAGAAAACTGAAAATGCCGAAGGCTTTCCTCGCCGCTGGCAACAGATACGGGGTGGAGGCTGTCACTTACAATGAACAGACGCACACGTTCTGGGCGACGACGGAGAGCACGCTCAAAAATGACGGTCAACAGGCTACGGCCGGCAATCAAGTGAAAAACAAACTCAGACTGCAAGCATTTGACGAAAACCTGTCGCCCGCAGGGCAATATTTCTATCGGATGGATGCTCCTATCGCAAAGAAGAAAACGAACAGATATGCGATGGGGTGCAGTGCGCTCACCGCGCTCGACGACGGTCGTCTGCTCGTGCTTGAAAGGGAGTTTTATGTGCCAAGTTCCAAACTCGGTGCTTTTGTCAATAATAAAATCTATGTGGTCTTTCCCCAAAAGAAAGACAAGGTGCAGACAGGCTCCCCGTGGGATGACAAAAAGGTGCTTGACAAATCGATATTGTGCGAGTGGCGCACGCATTTGAGTCTTTTCGACCAGTCAATCGCTAATTACGAAGGGATGTGCCTCGGACCGCAACTGGACAATGGCGACCAAGTCATCCTCCTCATCTCAGATTCTCAAAACCAATACGGGGGTGTCCTCTCCGACTGGTTTAAAACCATTGTCATCAGGTGCGAATAGCGACGATTGCCAATCACCGAAATCATCACCTATCGGATTTTGCCACGCTTCAGCATAAACGCTGTCATATTTTGCTGAATAAATCGTCTGCCGTTATCTGTTTATTGACTTTTCTTGCGTACATATTGTTATGAAGCCCGAAAGGTGTAACATAAACTATTGAAAAAGATTTCTTGGTGGATGTAACCTTCCTAAACGTACGGAGTCTTTGCTCTACATGGCTGGCATAGGCTTTTGTTATCTCGTATTCTCCACTTGCATATTTCATTTCACATACGCTTACAGTTTTGTCGTTTCGATCTATAAGCAAGTCAATCTGACCACCAGTCTTCATGTCGTCATCTGCATCAACATCATTAAGAATTGATTCTGATGGACGGTAAAACCATGAACATGGCGAATAGAAGATTCCGTTGATGCCCAAAGCGTTAACGATTTGTTCGATATGATGCAGGCATACCGTCTCAAAAGAATAGCCAGACCATGCAGCATATTCGGGCGTTCCTATCTTCTGGAGCCAATAGTTCTTTCCGACATTACTCTTATCCTTCATAAAGTGAAGATAGAAGAGAGAGAATTGGTCTGTTAGTTGATACATCTTATTCTTCTTTTCTTTGCCGAATGGGTAGTATGAACGTATGAATTCACATGTTTCCAATTCTTTGAGCAATGTGGTGAAATTGCCATTATTTAGTAGTTTAGTTTTGTTGATTAACTCAAGACGGGTCATGCCTTTTCGGGCACTACTAAGTGCATTTATAACTGCTATATGGTTCTCTGCCTTTTTGAATAGCGATTTGTAGAGTCTGTAAAACTCATCTGCCAGTTCTCCACCGTTGGTAAAGCATAGGCTATTAATATTTTCTGCCACGCTTTTGTCTTTGTCAAACAATGATAAATAGTAGGCAACACCACCCACAGCCATGTAGCAGTCTATCATTTCTGGACGCTCATAGTTGAAGCCTCTGCTTTGGAAGTATTGCTCCATTTCTTCAAGACAAAATGGGGAAATCAGCATTTTGTGAGTTACTCGGTTATGTAGCCCTCCCCTGGAATTAATCAGTTTATTCAGCATCCATGAGGTGGCAGAACCACAGACGATTAGTTTTATGTCCTTCCGATAGTATGCCCAGTTGTTCCAGAAATATTCCAATGCCCCAAGGAATCTGGATTTCTGCGTGTCAAGCCAAGGAAGTTCGTCAATGAAGATGATTTTTGCGCCACTTCCTTGTTTCTCGATATTTTTAGAGAGCATGTGAAATGCCTCTGTCCAATTCTGTGGTACACGGTTATCATCAAAGAAATCCGATAGCGCATACGAGAAAATCAGCAGCTGCTCTCCAAGGCGGGCATCCTCCTTTCCTGTCATCCTAAAGCAGAATTGACCCTCCAAAAGTTCCTTGATAAGATATGTCTTGCCAACTCGTCTTCTTCCATAGACAGCTATAAACTCAGATTGTTCCGAAGAAAGATATTTCTTCAGTTCCATCATCTCTTTTTCACGACCTACAATTGACTTTTCCATCTCACTTCATTTATATTTTGGCGCAAAGTTAATAAAAATACGAGATTGCGCCAAATAATAATGCTATATTTTGGCGCAATCTGCATAAAATATCGAGATTATGCCGAAGTATAGCGCAAATCAAGTGAACTGTTGGTTAGCGCTCGTTTTACTTCTTATCTCTTCATCCTTGAGTTCACTTTAAAAAGTCTTCCCAAGGGCGTTGGCCTGCTCCCCTCCCATTTCCAACTAAATTTCGCCACGATTCAGCAAAATATGCTGCTATATACTTATTTTGCCGTTCCAAAATTTGTTTTTTATCTCTACTTGTACTAATTTTGCAACCAGAACACCGCTGCCAACCTTGAAAGTAAGGTGAAGAAACCCCAGTGGGGGCGTGGTGGGAACTTATGGAAATATTAACAAGCGTTTGCTGTTATTCGGAATTGCTTCAAGAACCTGAGAAATTCAAAAAAGTCCAAACCGAAGAATAAGTCGCAAGCGCCTATGCTTAAGCATGGGCGTGACTTATCCGGTTTGGTGGGCAATTCTCAGGGCCTTTGAAGCATGGGTGATGATCGTCCGTGCTTTCTTTGTGCCCTGTTGCCTACCTCCGAAGATAAGCAATACGCACTATGCTTATGTGTATGGCAAAAAATACTAACCTTGGGGCGGCGAGAGCTGCGAAAAACGATGAATTCTACACACAGTATGCCGATATTCAGAGGGAGGTGAATGCCTATCTGGAGTACAACCCAGACACCTTTAGAGACAAAACGTTGCTTTTACCGTGCGATGACCCAGAGTGGAGTAATTTCACACGGTTCTTTGCGCAAAACTTCGAGCGGCTTGGATTGAAGCGGCTTATCAGCACGTCGTATGCCGTGGAAAGCAAACGGTATAAAAACTACGAGCCGACGCTTTTCGAGACGGAAAGCCCACTTTTCGATAGCGACAAAACGCGTATCAAAGGCAAAATCTTCGAACTAACTCGCGATACCAATCAAAACGGCCGTATCGACATCGACGACCTTGAATGGCACTACCTTGAAGGTGATGGCGACTTCCGTAGCAAAGAGGTGTGTCAATTAAGGGATGAAGCGGATATTATCGTGACAAATCCACCATTCTCGCTGTTTAGGGAATTCTTGGCATGGATAATAGAATCAAAAAGGCAGTTCCTGATTATAGGAAATATGAATGCTGTTACCTATAAAGAGGTTTTTCCTTTAATCAGAGATAATTGTGTATGGTATGGTCCTTCTATAACTAGTGGAGATAGAGAGTTTGGAGTGCCAGAAACATATCCTCTTGAAGCCGCTGGATGGCGTGTTGATGAAAGTGGTAATAAATACATACGTGTAAAAGGTGTTAGATGGTTTACTAATCTTGATCATGGAAGACGTCACGAACCACTACAGCTGATGTCAATGAAGGATAACCTCCGATTCAGCAAGCATAAAGATAAAAACAATTGGTACGTTAAATATGACAATTATGATGCCATCGAAGTGCCATTTACAGATGTGATACCTTCTGATTATGAAGGAATGATGGGTGTGCCTATATCGTTCATTGACAAGTATTGTCCTGAACAATTTGAAATCGTTGGGATGGCAAAACGTGGAGCTGGAGATCCATCATTGAAGTCACGTGTTTATACAAAAGATGATTATCCCAATTATAGCGATTTGAATGCAACACCAACATTATGGGGAGATGACAAGAGACTATATAACACATACCCAAGAATCCTCATCCGTAAAAAACAATAATCTATATGAAAGCGACTCTTGTAACTGACTGGACTATTGGCGATATTTGCAAAGGTTTCCAGTACAACGAATATGAAGGAAAGGGATTGTATGGACTTTCCGGCAGGTTGACTATTCAACCTGAGTTTCAGCGTCACTATCTATATGCTGAGAATGGAGGTAAGAAAGAAGTGGATGTTATTCAGTCAGTCAGAAAAGGCTATCCACTGGGATTGATATACTTTTCAAAAGTTGGCGACGACCGTTATGAGGTGCTCGACGGACAGCAGCGTATCACCTCTCTAGGACGGTTTATCACTGAGAAATTCGCATGGATTGACGCAGAAGGCCGCCCTTGGTACTTCACGGCCTTGAATCCAGACGAGCAGGAAAGGTTCCTACAGACAAGACTGCTCATTTATGTATGCGAGGGTACGGAGAAGGAGATCAAGGACTGGTTTCGAACCATCAACATTGTCGGCATACCCCTAAACACGCAAGAAACGCTCAATGCGGTCTATTCTGGCCCCTTTGTGACAAAAGCTAAAGAAGAATTCTCAAACTCAAACAACACGAATATCAATAAATGGAGCTGTTTTATTCCTGGTACAGCCAAACGACAGGACTATCTTGCGGCGGCACTCGACTGGGTGAACCGCGGGCATACAGAGGATTACATGGCTGCCCACCGCAATGATACAGACATCACTGAACTGAAATCTTACTTCACATCAGTCATTGACTGGATTACTTCTGTGTTTGATATCACACCAGAGCGGGAAATGTGCGGCCTGAAATGGGGCGAACTCTACGAGCGTTTCCACAATAAGGCCTACGACCCCGATGAGGTGGCCAAGAAAGTGCGTGAACTCTACGAGAGTTACTATGTGAAAGACAAAAAAGGTATTTTTGAATTTATACTCGATGGATGTCAGAATACTAAGCTGCTCAACGTTCGTGTATTTGACGAACCCACGAAGAAAACCGTCTATGCCAGACAAACGAAAGACGCTCGCAGCAAAGGCATCTCAAACTGTCCGCTATGTGCTATAGGCCACGATGCCAACCACAGCAAGATATGGGATTTGAAGGATATGGATGCAGACCACGTTACGGCGTGGAGCAAAGGGGGTGACACCACCATCGATAATTGCCAGATGCTCTGCAAAACACACAACCGGGCTAAAGGAAACAGATGACAAACTCAACTTTCACAAGCTCAGTTTCGTCAGGAATAAAGGTCATTAGGCCGATTTTTGAATCAAGGGGACAGGTACTTTTTAAGCCGTGCCGTTACAGCCTTTCTGCTCACTTTTCTTCACTTGCGTTTTCGCTCTTCCTTTCTTCGCGGTGCGACAGAAAGAGCATGAAAATGATGATAGCCGTGGCATAGAAGTTTTTCGTGAACGTTAGTTCGCGTATCCATCTGCCCAAATCAGAAATATCCGAAGGAAATCCGTATTGAGTAATACCTCCGACTACATAATGTATCAAGAGCAAAGCAAGACTCCATTTGGCTACTGTTTGCCATCTACTCCATGAACAGTCTAAAAAACCGATGAAGGCAACGATGCTTGTAAGGTAGCCGGTAATACCCAAACTGCCACCCATGAAAATGTGGGATAAAAGAAGAGCGACACAAAACATGAATCCAAAAAATACCCAACAACCACTCTCCTGTGCCTCTGTATTTGTTACTTCAGCTCGATTGCCGTCTTCTTCCGAAATCAATTCTACCGTTTTGGTATTATTGACAGTGGCCTCGGGCAATCGGGCGAGAAAAGCATCCACTGTCTGAATGCGTTTTTTTTGCAGGGGATGCATGGCATCGGCAATCAGACCTATCAATGCGACATCTACACCTTTGCGTCGTAAAGGGGCTGTGTCTAAACCGTTGTTGAGCACTTCATCGGCAGAGGCGGGAAACTGATTCGTCAGCATCATATATAGGGTGGCTCCCAAAGCATATACATCGATAGTCGTGGGGAAATTGCGGCCGCCATGGGCGTTGACTTGCTCGATGGGAGCAAAACCATGTGTGCCTGCCCCTATGGTAGTATGAGTCTCGGGATTTCCTTTCTCGTCGTATAATTTTGATAGGCCAAAGTCAATAACCACGGGAGTGCCGTCGCGGCGCATCATCACATTCTTCGGTTTCAGGTCAAGATGGAGCATGCGCTTGTTATGCATGAACTGAATAGCACGACCGATTTTGCCGATGAGGGCGACCGACTCGGACTCTGGGAGACCTTTGCGGCGTGCGATATAGTCGTCGAGCGTGCCGCCATCGATGTATTCCATCGAGTAATACTGGGTGCCGTTGGCGGAAAAACGTTCCAGCACCTTGATGATATTCGGATGGCTGATGCTCTTTAGATTGTCGGCCTCGGCTGCAAACTTGATGAAGTATTTCTGAAATGTTTCGTTGCCTGTCGAGTTGGTCACCTGTGTGCCAGACCGGCCGTTTATTTTTTCCATGAAAAACTCCTTCAATGCCACCCTCATCGTCTCCGTCTTGTTCTTTTGCTGTCCGTTGACAGCATGCGACACCGTTGCTTGTGTCATGGCTAAGTAGGTGATGCCAAAGCCTCCCTGACCGAGCACTTTTTCGATACGGTAAGTTCGCTGCGGGCTTTTTACTACGGTGCCGGGTTGTAAAGCCATGCTAAATTCCATTTTCTAAATCTTTAAACTGTATAGACGAAATGACGAGTCACTTGTTTCTTCCCCGTTTCGCTCGCTTCTTACTATTATTCCTTTTTGCATAACTATCTATGCCCTCCCCTCGGGGAGGGACAGGGTGGGGGCTGCCTTTCCCTCTGACAGGGTGGGGGCTGCCATACAGCTTGCCTATCAGGTCGCTACGGCCTATGCGCCGCAGCTCGCGCTCTATCTTCGTGCGCTCCTCGGGCTGATACCAGAAGAAAAACATACGCTGGGCCAGCTTCTCCTGCGGGGTCTTCGCACTGAACACGGGTTCCAGCGTGTAGGGGTCATAACCCGTGTACCACATCTCGGTGCTGATGGTCATCGGGGTAGGGGTGAAGTCCTGCACCTGCTCTAAGTGGAAGTCCAGACGCTTGGTCTGTACGGCCAGTTCGGCCATGTCCTCTTCCTTGCAACCGGGATGGCTGCTGATGAAGTAGGGGATAATCTGCTGGCGCAGCTGCTCCTCGCTGTTGATGCGGTCGAAGATACGCTTGAACTGCTCGAAGAGCCTGAACGACGGCTTGCGCATCAAGCGCAACACCTCGTCCGACGTGTGTTCGGGTGCCACCTTCAAACGACCGCTCACATGCCGCGTAATCAACTCGCGAGCATATCTTCGTGCCGCGTCGTTCACCGCCTCGTCTTTGCTGTCGTGCAACAACAAATCGTAGCGCACACCACTGCCGATAAAACTCTTCTTCACCTCCGGCAACGCATCCACGGCATGATAGATGTCGAGCAACGCGCTGTGGTCGGTGTTCAGGTTCGGACATATCTGGGGATGGATGCACGACGGACGCTTGCAGTGCTCACAGGCCTTCGTGTTCTTGCCGTGCATGCCGTACATGTTCGCCGAAGGGCCGCCTAAGTCGGATAAATAACCCTTGAAGTCGGGCAGACTGACCACCTGCCTCACCTCGCGCAGAATGCTCTCTTTGCTGCGGCAACTGATGAACTTGCCCTGATGGGCGCTGATGGTGCAGAAGGCACAGCCGCCAAAACACCCGCGGTGGATATTCACCGAGTGCTTGATCATCTCGTAGGCCGGTATGCGCTTGTTCTTGTATTTCGGATGGGGCAGACGGGTATAGGGCAGGTCAAACGACGCATCGATCTCAGCCGTTGTCATGGGAGGGTAGGGCGGATTGACCACGGTATAGAGCGACCCCGTCTTCTGCAACAAACGCTGGGCGTGTATCTTGTTCGACTCTTCCTCGATATGTCGGTAGTTCTCGGCCTCGGCACGCTTGTCCCTCAGACAACGCTCATGGCTGTGAAGTACGATGTCGTCGGAGGTAATACCGCCGGGGATGTCGGGTTCTGCTGAGAGGAAAACCGTCTGTGGGATGTCGCGGATGGCACCAACAGGAACCCCCGCGTCCAATTGCCGACACAATTCCACAATCGGACGCTCGCCCATGCCGTAGATAATCATGTCGGCACCGGAGTCATGAAGGATGCAACGGCGCAGACTGTCCTGCCAGTAGTCGTAATGTGTCAGACGGCGCAACGACGCCTCGATGCCTCCCAATACCACGGGGGTGTCGGGAAACAGTTCTTTCAGAATCTTCGTATAGACAATGGTCGGATATTCCGGACGGCAGTCATGGCGACCGTCGGGACTGTAAGCGTCCTCGGCACGCAAACGGCGGTTGGCCGTGTATTTGTTGACCATCGAGTCCATACACCCGGGTGAGATGCCGAAAAACAGACGGGGCACACCCAATTTCTTGAAGTCACGGTAGTCGCCGTGCCAGTCGGGCTGCGGAACAATAGCCACACGATAACCGGCGGCCTCCAGCGTTCTGCCGATGACTGCCGCGCCGAATGAGGGATGATCCACATAGGCGTCACCCGAAAAGAGGATGACGTCTAATTGTTCCCAACCACGCAACTCTACTTCTTTCTTCGTGGTCGGAAGCCAGTCAGTCAACTGATACCCTGTAGGCGACATGTTTTTATGTGAGCCTAATCAGTCTAATCTGTGGCTTTGTTTTCCTCTGTGTCCGAACGCTCCACCATGGCCCGTTTCGACTGCCACTCGGAGTACAGTTCTACCAGACGGCCCAAGCCAAACGCTTTCATGTTGCTGTGATAAATCACATCCAGGCACAAATCAAGCAAATCATGGTCTTGGCCGCTCTCACCGCTCAATAACGAGCGTACGGTCAGTTTCAACTTGTCCAATACACCCTCATCGATGATGCCGTTGCTGCCCACTAAATGATCCAACAACTGATAACGGTGGATGGTTTCTAAATGGGTCTCGCTCAATTCTATCGAGCGCGTTCCCGAGGCATTGGCTTGTATCTTATACATATTGTCCATAAAGAGGTTTCAGTTCATTCTTTTTTGTCGTTTTTGCATTTGATAAATATCCGATGTTTTCAAAATGATGCCGTCAGACATGGCAAAGGTAGTAATAAAAAATGAAATACACCTGATTTCTCCCATGAAAAATACTTTTTATTCATAACCATACCCGCCGCAAGGTGCGATGATGCACCTTGCGGCGGGAATGTTGATGGGTTTAGAAATTCTTAACCAGCCATAAGGCGAAGAACAAATCGTAAACCTTGTAGATGCCCTTGTCCTGAGTGAGCAACCCTTTGTCTATCAATGCGGGGACAGCTGATTTCACTGAATTGGGTGACACAAGGCCATGTCGTTTGATGAACTTCCCACTGGTCACATTCTCTGCACTTCCATCCTTTGCCACCGCTATCAATACACGGCTCTGTTTCTCTGGAAGTTGATACATCAGGTCCTCGTAGATAGGCGATGACACAGCAATAATCTCATCCACGGCCTTGCTGACATCGTCTTCAACACATGTGGCATCGGCAGCAGTCTTGCTGAACAATTCGTTCATGACTCTCTGCATGTAATAGGTGACTCCGTCGAATTGACTGTAAAGGCGACTCACTACAGCATCATCAAGCTTTTTACCCTTCTTCTTGAAGTGAGCAACGCAGAATGCCGTATATTTGTCCAATGGCAGGCGGTCAAGATGATATAGGGTGACACTCTGGTAGAAAGGTCTTGCAGGAGAAGTGAAAATGGCCCCCATCA
>CAMJFC010000011.1 GCA_946404865.1 uncultured Prevotellaceae bacterium | reverse complement strand
CTTGTAAGAACGGCTCTGCCATGCTCTTCGTGTCGTCGAAGGTCAGCCAGCTCGCTCTGCTGCCGCAGGGTAGGGTAGAGGCTGCCCGTCGTGTGAAGAACATGATTGCCAAGATGGACGAGCTCGGCTTTGGCAACTGCACCAACACCCGCGCCTGCGAGGCTGTGTGCCCGAAGAACGAGACCATCGCCAACATCGCCCGCCTGAACCGCGAGATGATTAAGGCGAAACTGAGCGATTAATATTTTTACAACGAATTTCACGAATTCGTAATCTCTCGCGATTCCTCTTCGTTCGGGCGGATTTGCAATCCGACCGCAAAGAGCAAAAGGATTACAGATCCGCCTGAGCGAATAAGGATGACTACACATTACTATTAACTTACAGAATAGCGTTTCTGTTCGTACTTATACTTAAGATTTGAGCTTTCAGCTCTTGTTCTCAAAACTCGAATACCGCCAATATTTGCACACGAGAGCAAGCAGTCAGAAGTTCACGCTCTATAGGCGTGGACTGTTTGTGCTTGTTTGTGTGCATGGTCACTTGGCGGTAACCAGAGTTTTAAATAAGCATGGATGGTTGCGCCTTTAATTTATTTTTTGAATATATGAAAAAAAGTGTAAAAGCCATTATGGCTATGTTTTTATTATTTGTTTTACCTTCTCATGCACAATTTTTAGGTGGTGCTTATCGATGGGCTGGAAGAAAAGTAATTACTTATTATGGCGATAAGTGTTTGTTCCCTAACGGCGCAACGAGCGGAACACCTATAAAAGAAATCACTGTTGTTTTTGAGGATGGAGATCCTGTTTCTATAAACCGGTTAGGAAATAGGTATAGTCTTTCTTATAGAGGAATGGATGGCGATTTAGATGAGTATTTGGCTAATGAAGACCGCCGATTTTCATTCTTTTTACCTGGTGACAAAGACCAACTAATGGAAAGATATAATAGTAATGGAATGATTGTATATACTTTCTATACAAGTACACCCTCAACAAATAATGGAAGTGGCTCCTATAATGGAGGAGATTATTATGGAGGAAATCTTCCAAATTACAATACAAGTCCAAATGGCAGTAACAATTCAGGAGACCTAACATGTCCCAGTTGCCATGGAACCGGAAAGTGTACAGGGTGTGCTGGAAGAGGAGAATATAGAGGTAACGGAACATTATTGGATTGTCCCGTATGCAATGGAAGGGGGACATGCCGAGGATGTTATGGAAAAGGAACGATTAGAAGATAAATTTTTAGGTGATATTCACAAATCTCACTAATAGAGTAACAACTCAGTACCCCTGGTGCATGAGTAGTTACACCACTCAGTGACTACTCAGTAAGTGCTCTTTTGCGGCATTTTTAGGAAAGAAATCATTATAATTTGAATAATTATTCCTGAAATTCTTATTTTCTGGGTGAAATTATAATAATTATACTAATTTCTTTCCTGAAAAAGTCTTCTGAAGTGAGGAGCTGAGTAGTTACCTAATAGATAATATGCTCTTTTTGGTGTCTTGGCACGCTGTGCTGCTGCGTGTCCCTCAGTCACCCTCGTCATCATATTCTATTCTATGATAGGAACAACAAAAAAACTTCACTAAATTTGTGAATTATAAAACTATTTTTTATCTTTGCACGCAAATAAAGGGCAAGCATGGTCATAGAATACGAGAAAGAGTATCTTGAAGAACTCTATAATGACGGACAATGTAGGAATAAGAAATATCGATTTCAAAAACCTGTCGTCTCAAAATACCAAAAGCGCATCGATACGCTGCTGGCAGCAACCCGTATTGAAGACTTATTTGCATTCAATTCTCTCAATTTCGAGGCATTGGATAATGGCTACTATTCTATCCGTATAGACTATCACTATCGTTTGGTGTTTAAAATAAGGCAAGAAGCGGCAGAACCAGTTGTCACTATCTGTACAGTAACCGATATTACAAACCACTATCAATAAATTTTAAAGATGAACAGAACGACTACACATCCGGGAGACGTATTGAAGGAAGAACTTCAAGCAAGAGGCATTTCTCAAAAGAAATTTTCAGAGGTGTTGTCAATACCCTATACTCAACTAAATGAGGTACTTAATGGCAAACGTCCGGTGACGACAGACTTTGCTTTGATGGTGGAGGCTACTTTGGGCATTAACCCAGAACTGCTTATCAATATGCAGACTCGTTACAATATGTCTGTTGCCCGACAGAAAAAGAGTCTGTCGGACAGGCTGAAGATCATCAAGCAAAAATATGCTGCAGCGTTTTAGAATGCCGAATGAAAGAATCATCACCTCTTCCCCGTGCGATCGTTGCCGTCATTCCCGTTGTGGTGCTGATAGGTTTCCTGGCCGTTGCCATCACGATTTTTGGCAGCGATTCGCTCAGCGGCGGCAGTCAGATCGCACTGTTGATGGGCATGGCCGTGTGCGTGTGCATCTCCATGGCCGTTTACCGAGTGCCCTGGCGTACGTTCGAGGCGCAAATCAAGAAGACATTGGGCGAGGTGTCTATCACCTTGCTTATATTACTGTGTGTGGGTATGTTGGCCGGGTCGTGGATGATCAGCGGCATCGTGCCTACACTAATTTATTACGGTGTGCAAATCATGTCACCGCAGTTCTTCTTCGTCTCGGTTTGTATTATCTGCGCCTTGGTGTCGTTGCTCTCGGGCAGTTCGTGGACCACGATAGCCACCATCGGCGTGGCTTTGTTGGGCATAGGTCATGCGCTGGGCATGTCGGAGGCGTGGACGGCAGGTGCCATCATTTCAGGTGCCTATTTCGGTGATAAGATGTCGCCCCTGAGTGATACGACGATACTTGCCTCGTCCGTCACGGGCACCGATTTGTTCACCCATATCCGTTATATGACGCTGACAACGACGCCCACCTTCATCATCACCCTTCTCATCTTCTTTTTCGAAGGCTTAGGCCGTGGCGAGACCGCTACGCTGCAAGTGAGCGAATACACCGAAGGACTGGAACAGACGTTTCACATCTCGCTGTGGACATTGGTCGTGCCGTTGCTTACGGGCATTCTCATTGCTCGCCGAGTGCCATCGCTCATCGTGCTCTTCCTGTCTTCTATCATGGCAGGCATTGTGGCACTTATCCTCCAACCCCATATCCTCACGGAGATAGCCATAGGCGGAAAGATGGTTGAAGGGCAGGACTCCGCGTTCAACATCGTCCGCGGTTTGGCCATCACCTACTACGGTTCCACGGCCGTTGACACGGGCAACGCATCGCTTAATGAACTCATTTCCACTGGGGGAATGGCAGGTATGTTGAACACCATCTGGCTCATCCTTTGTGCCATGTGTTTCGGTGCGGCTATGGTGGCCAGTCGCATGATAGAGAGTCTGACGCGAGTCATCGTCCGTTTTGTGCGTAGCCGTTTCAGCCTTGTCTCTTCCACAGTCGGAACGGGTCTCTTCCTTAATATCACCACAGGCGACCAGTTTATCTCCATCGTCCTCAATGCTGATATTTATAAGAATGTGTACCGTGAACAAGGTTATGAGTCGCGCTTGTTGAGCCGCACTTGCGAAGATGCCGCCACCGTCACGTCGGTGCTGATACCTTGGAACACCTGTGGTATGACACAAGCAACCATACTCGGCGTTCCCACACTCACCTATCTGCCTTATTGTTTCTTCAACATCATCAGTCCGCTGATGAGCATGATTGTCGCCGCTATCGGTTGGCGTATCCGACGACTGATACCTTCTGAAACAAAGCCACAGGTTGAAACAGACTAATTCTTTGTCAAAACATTCTCCGTAAGGCGAATCCACAGGTCAGCCATACGGCGGTGTCCGGCGGTGGTGGGATGGATACCGTCCCAGATCCAATAGTCGGGGCGTATAGCCTCTTTCTGCAGGTCGGAGAACAATTCATCGAACGGGATGCAGATGGCGCTCTCCTCTTGTGCCAGTTGTTTGACAGTTATTGCCAACTGTGCCACGATGCTCTCGCGCTTGGCGTAATCATCGCGGAGGCCAATCCGTCCCGCTTTCGCCACGAACGGCGTACCTAAAACGATGATTACATTCGGGTTCTGTTGCCGCAAAGTGTGCAACAAAAGCCGGTATTCTTCTTTCCATTTCCGGTAATCAAACGGCTCTGTCGTATGCGTGTTGAGGTAAGAATCGGCGTCGTTCGTGCCTACTAATATCGACACCACGTCGGGGTGTAAGGCCAGTGCGTCCTTTTCCCATCGTTGAGCCAGGTCGGAGAGCGTGTTTCCCGATATGCCCCGGTTGAAGAAACGGAAATCGCGCTTCGGATAGGCGCTTTGGAAATGAGCGGCGCACATCTCCATATATCCGTGGCCGTAAATGTGGTTTGGGTCCTTTTGGTTGCGTTCCTCGGAAGGCGCCATGCTGCCTCCGCTGCGTCCCCATCCCCCGTCGGTGATAGAATCGCCGATAAAGAGCACGCATCCGCCGTGATCAGGCACTTGCATCAAGGTCAGTGTACCCAAGGTAAGCAGCAGACAAGTGGTGAAAGAAAAGACAGACTTTATCATATCATCATATAAGGTCCCGCCCCGTCTTACTGCTCAAGTCGTCCAGCGGGCACGGTTTCATCGGGCACAACGGGTGCCGTGGGCTTTGCGCCATCCGACTGTTCAATCATCCGAACAGCCCTCATCACGATATCGTTGTGTTCGTTGATAATCTGATAGTATTCGCTCATATCCCAGAGGTCGCGGGCCACAAGGGCTTTCAACTGCGGGCACAGATAGGCGAGGGTGCGCTGCAACTCATCGTCATCCTTTGGCTCTAAGCCCTGTTTTTTCGCCTCTGAGAGGATTTCTTCCACCACGTGGTAAGGTATCTGATAATCGTTGCGGAAGTCGTCAAATGCCTTGTATTGGCGTTTGAGCGCCTTTCGTTCCTTGTCGATATATTTCAGATTGGTGTTCACGATGAGGTTCTTCGCTGCCAATTTGCGGTGGAAGCGTGTGTATTTGGTCGTATCGAGAGGCACAAACACGTCGGGCATGATACCGCCGCCGCCATAAACCGTGCGGTGCAGGCGCAGCGTCTCATATTTGAGCGAGTCGGCGAAATGGATGCTGTCGGGGTTGGTCAGTTCACCATGTTTGAGCCGGTATTCGAAATCCTGCTCATATTCTTTCAGGTCGCCTTTCTTGTAGGGTTTCTGGATACAGCGGCCCGAAGGCGTGAAATAGTGGGCGATGGTGAGGCGGATGAGCGAGCCGTCGTCGAACTCGATGGGACGTTGCACCAATCCCTTGCCGAACGAGCGCCGTCCGATGATGGTGCCACGGTCTTGGTCTTGGAGTGCTCCAGAGAGGATTTCAGATGCCGAAGCAGAGAACTCATTGACCAGCACGTACACCTTCACGTTTTTCAGTCTTCCCCTACCGTCGGCCTTATATTCGCGTTTCGGACTGGAACGGCCCTCGGTATAAACGATGAGGTCGGAGCGCTGCAGAAACTCGTTGGCCATGGTGACGGCCGTCTGCAGATATCCGCCGCCGTTGTCTTGCAGGTCGATGAGGAGTGTGTGCATCTGTTGCTGCTCGAATTTTTTCACGGCCTCCATGAACTCATCGTATGTGGTGGCGCTGAAATTGTCGATGCGCACATATCCCACGCCCGGACGGATCATATAGGCCGCCTGCAGTGAGTGAACGGGTATCTTGTCGCGTGTGACGGTGAAGTAGAGCGGTTTGTTGACCCCTCTTCTCACGATGCCCAGTTTCACCTTCGTGCCCTTGGGTCCTCTCAGCCGTTTCATGATTTCGTCGCGTCCCATTTTCACGCCTGCGATGGCGGTGTCGTTGACCGTGACGATGCGGTCGCCCCCCACGATGCCCACCTTCTCCGACGGACCGTTGGTGACAGGTTGTATGACGAGCAGTGTGTCGTCAATCATATTGAATTGCACCCCGATGCCCTCAAAATTACCGTTCAGCGGTTCGGTAAGCGCTTTAGCCTCCTTGGCGGTAGAGTAGGAGGAGTGTGGGTCGAGCTTCTCGAGCATGCCCCGTATGGCATCCTCAACCATTTTCTCCTCATCCACCTGGTCCACATAGAGGTTTTTGATGGCCATCTCGGCACCTCTGAATTTCGACATCGGTGTCTCGGCACTGAGAACAAACTGTGCCTGTGCAGAGAGTGCGGCTATAAATATCAGTAGGGTAGAAATGATATGTTTTTTCATTGTTCAATCTTCTTCGGGTCTGTCTTCCTCGATGACGAGGTTATCGATGATGAAGTTTTGTCGCTCCATGGTGTTTTTGCCCATGTAGTACTCGAGCAGTTTCTGCACTTGGTCGGTCTTGTGCAGTGTCACCTGTTCAAGTCGGATATCGGGACCGATGAAATGTACGAACTCATCGGGTGAGATTTCGCCGAGACCTTTGAATCGTGTGATTTCAGGGTCTGGACCGAGGTCCTGTATGGCGTTGAGGCGTTCCTCCTCACTGTAGCAGTAGCGTGTGATGAAGTCAGCACCCTTCTTTCCGCTTTTCGTCTGTCCTTGTTTCTCGTCTTCGTCGGCAATCACCTTTTTATTTTTGATTTTCGTGCGTTTGTTGCGCACACGGAAGAGCGGTGTCTGCAGCACATAGACATGACCTTTCTTGATGAGGTCGGGGAAGAACTGCAAGAAGAACGTGATGATGAGCAGTCGGATGTGCATGCCGTCGACATCAGCATCGGTGGCCACAATCACCTTATTGTAGCGCAGCGTGTCGAGTCCGTCCTCGATGTCGAGTGCCGCTTGCAACAGGTTGAACTCCTCGTTCTCATACACCACTTTCTTGGTCAGTCCGAACGAGTTGAGCGGTTTGCCTCGCAGCGAGAAAACCGCCTGTGTGTTGACATCGCGGCTCTTGGTGATGCTTCCGCTGGCCGAATCGCCCTCCGTGATGAAGATGCAGCTCTCCTCTTTCCTGTCGTTCTTGGTGTCGGAGTAGTGGATGCGGCAGTCGCGCAGTTTCCTGTTGTGCAGGTTGGCCTTTTTCGCCCGTTCGCGAGCCAGTTTGGTCACACCCGCCATCGCTTTCCGTTCCTTCTCGCTTTCCAGGATCTTCTGGAGCATCACCTCCGCCACGTCGCTGTTTTTATGCAGGTAGTTATCCACATGCTGCTTGATGAAGTCGCCCACATATTTGTTGATGGACACCCCGTCGGGACTCATGGTGAGCGAACCGAGCTTGATTTTCGTCTGACTCTCAAACATCGGTTCCTCCACGTTGATGGCGATGGCAGCCACAAGACCGTTGCGTATGTCGCCGTATTCCAGGTTTTTGCCCGAGAATTCCTTGATGGTCTTGGCAATATGCTCTTTAAAGGCACTTTGGTGCGTGCCTCCCTGCGTGGTGTGTTGCCCGTTGACGAACGAGTGGTATTCCTCGCCGTATTGGTTGGTGTGTGTGAAGGCGATTTCGATGTCTTCGCCCTTGACGTGGATGATAGGGTAGATGCCCTCGGTGGTCATCGTGTCGTTGAGCAGGTCTTCCAGTCCGTTGCGGCTGAGGATGCGCCGTCCGTTGAACATGATGGTGAGTCCGGTGTTCAAGTAGGTGTAGTTGCGCAACATCGTCTCCACGATATCGTCATGGAAACGGTAGTTCTTGAACATCGTGTTGTCGGGTTCGAAGAAGATGTAGGTGCCAGTCTCATCATCGGTCTTCTCCGTGACGTCAGTTTTCAGTTGGCCGCATTCGAAGGTGGCCCGTCTCACCATGCCGTCGCGGTATGAGCGCACCTCAAAATGACTGCTCAGTGCGTTGACGGCCTTCACGCCCACGCCGTTGAGTCCCACGCTCTTTTTGAAAGCCTTGGAGTCGTATTTGCCACCAGTGTTGAGCACGTTGACCGCCTCGATGAGCTTGCCCTGCGGTATGCCGCGTCCGTAGTCGCGCACGCTCACGCGTAAGTTGTCGGTGATGTCTATCTCGATACGTTTGCCGGCATTCATCTTAAACTCGTCGATGGAGTTGTCAATCACCTCTTTGAGCAGCACGTAGATGCCGTCTTCAGGCAGATTGCCGTCGCCCAGACGTCCGATGTACATACCCGGTCGTGTGCGCACGTGTTCCATATCCGACAGGTGCCGGATGTTATCGTCTATATATTCAGGTGTCTGTATATTGTTGATATCGTCCATTCAATTAAAAGTAAAAGAGTAAAGAAGTAAAAAAGTAAAAAAAGAGTAAAAAAGTTTTCGTAAGTAGGGACACGGTGTGCCGCGCCCGTAAGCATGGTGCTCATCTCCTTTGGCAGACGCGGTTGCCGCGTCCCAACTTGGTAATCACAAAGTTCGATATGCAAAGTTCGATGTGCAAAGTAAAGAAATACTCCATTTGTAGAGTAGTCTCTTACCTCTTACCCCTAACTTCTTACCTCAAGGCTTTTCTTATAGCATCTGCGCCGTTTGTGGCATTCGTGGTCCAGATATTGCCATTGGCTTTGCACCTTGTTGTTCGTTTCCATCTCCACGTGTGTCTCCCCCCATTTGATGCCGGCGGCATAGAAACGTGGGATGAGGTCGTAGAAGAGCAGGGCGTTCGCCCCCTTCTTCCTGTATTCCGGCAGTACGCCGATGAGCAGCAGGTCAACGATGTCGGTCTTATGGAATTTCAGTGCCCGGATCACATGCCACCATCCGAAGGGCCACAGACGTCCCTTGTGGCATTTCTGCAGTGCCCGTGTGAGTGAGGGGATGCACACACCGGCGCCCACCAGTCGGTTGTTGTCGTTGCCGTCCTCGATGAGCGTCACCCAGTCGAGGTCGAGAACCGGCATGTATGATTTCACGTATTGCTCTATCTGGTTGTCGCTCAGTTCAGAGTACTCGTAGAGGTCTTTCATCGCCTCGTTGAGCATGTGGAACAGTCTCCGTCCGTAGTCCTCTTTTCCGAAGATATCCTGTTTGGTGAGTTTTTTCACTTTCAGGTTATAACGTTTCTGTACTAGTTCAGCCACTTTGGCGAATTTCTCGGGAATCTTCTCCGGCACGAAGAGTTTATACTCCACGTAGTCGTTGTCTTTCTCGAACCCGCCCAGCTCTTCTATATTCTTCTGGTAGTAGGGGTAGTTATAGCTGGTGGCCATGGTGCCGAGTTGGTCGAAGCCCTCGATGAGCAATCCCTCCGGATCCATGTCGGTGAACCCCAGCGGTCCCACGATTTCCTTCATGCCTTTACTCCGTCCGTATTCTTCCACGGCATTGATGAGCGCACGTGTCACCTCCACGTCGTCAATCATATCAATCCATCCGAACCTGACCTGTTCGTGCCCCCACCGGCTGTTGGCTTTGTGGTTGATGATGGCCGCCACACGTCCTACCAGCCGTCCGTCTTTGTAAGCCAGATAGTATTCGGCCTCGCAGAACTCGAAGGCGGGGTTTTTGTCTTTTGAGAACGTGTTTTTTTCGTCCATGTAGAGGTTGGGCGCGTCAAATTTGTCGCCCTTATATAGTTCATAGTGAAGTTCTATGAAATGCTTGAGATCTTTTTCCGTCTCAACTTTTTTGATTTCTACAGACATGCTTCTGAGTTTATTGGTTATTCCTTGGCATTTGCTTCAGGGTATGTCAAACAGGTGTGAGACACATGCCCACACTCGTTCAAGTTGCAAAGGTACGCAATAAATCTGTTATTAGCAAGATTATTTGCAAAAATCACACCTTTTTTTACTCTTCTTCCTGCTGTTTCCCTAGCATAGACGAAAGAAAGGCACGGTGTTTTTGTGATACCGTGCCTTCCAACTATGTATTAACCTAAGTGTATGAATGAAAACAATCTTTTTTACTGAACATTCGCAGGCAGATTCTTCAGCCCTTTCATCTCATCTTTCGTAGCCTCGATGATGCTGATGGCATAGCCGCCACCTGATGCCGCAGTCAGACGCAGGGCCGACTTGGCTGTCACAATGCCTTTTTTGATGACATAGGTCTGTGGATTGGTCTTGTAATGAGTATCCTTAGCATCGGCATAGACCGTGGCAATGTATTTTTTGCCCGGATCGAGGAACGAGAGTTTCAGTGTCGAGGTGTGCCCGTGCTCGCTGGCTGTACAACCGACGAACCAGTTGCCTGTGCCCTTTGCTTTGCGGACAGCCACGATATAACGTCCTGGTTCAGCCTCCAAGTAGCGGGAGTCGTCCCAGTCGACAGCCACGTCCTTGATGAACTGAAAAGCATCCAGGTGTTCCTCATAGTGTTCAATCATATCGGCCGCCATCTGCAACGGACTGTACATGGTGACATAGAGTGCCAATTGCCGGGCCAGCGTAGAATTGACATGATTGGGGTTGTTAGGGTTGTTCTTGCTCATGTCCATCTCAAAGATACCCGGTGTATAGTCCATAGGACCGCCTTGTAAACGGGTGAAAGGGAGGATGGTGGTGTGGAAAGGTTTGCTGCCGTTGGTGGCTTCATACTCAGTGCCACGGGCAGCCTCGTTGCCAATTAGGTTTGGCCATGTTCGACACAGTCCTGTGGGGCGCACCGCCTCGTGGGCGTTTACCATGATGTGGTGTTTTGCGGCCTGCTTGATGGCATAAAGATAGTGGTTGTTCATCCACTGTCCATAATGGTGCTCGCCCCGAGGGATGATGTTGCCCACGTAGCCGCTTTTTACAGCAGTATAACCGTACTTGTTCATTAACTGATAGGCGGCTTCCATGTGGCGCTCATAGTTGCGGATAGAAGCCGATGTCTCGTGATGCATTTGCAGACGTACACCCTTGGCGTGTGCATAGTCGTTCAGAGCCTTGATGTCGAAGTCGGGGTAGGGTGTTTGGAAATCGAACACATAGTCTTTCGACATGCCAAACCAGTCTTCCCAACCGACGTTCCATCCCTCTACCAGCACTTGGTCGAATCCGTGTTTGGCAGCAAAGTCGATATATCGGCGCACGTTTTCATTATTGGCTGCATGTAGTCCGTGGGGCTTCACCGTGGAATAATCGAGGTTGTCGAGCTGGATGGAAGGCAGTTCATTGGTATATGACCACTGTTTCTTGCCGTTGATCATCTCCCACCACACACCGATATACTTCACGGGCTTGATCCAACTCGTATCCTCCAGTTGGCATGGCTCGTTGAGGTTCAGAATCAGGTTTGACGAGAGAATATCTCGGGCATCATTGCTGACCATCACTGTTCGCCATGGTGACGTGCAGGGTGCCTGTAGATAGCCTTTCTTCCCTTGTGCATCAGGTGTGAGCCATGATTCGAATACCAAATTCTTATCATCGAGATTCAAGTGCATACAACTGTAGTCTATCAATGCGGCTTCGTGGATGTTGATGTAGAGGCCGTCTGCAGTCTTCATCTGGAGCGAGGTCTGTACACCCGTCACAGAGAACGGAGTCTGCGAGGCATTGGGTGTGACGGCCTCACGCATGTGGCTGCGGATTTCCGAGAGCCGCGTCTCCATATAGTCATACTCCTGCGTATCGTAGTCACCGGGAATCCACCAAGCCGTATGGTCGCCCGTCATGGCAAACTGGGTATGCTCTTCTTTGATGACGAAATATACCAGGTTTCTCTGGGTGGGGAACTCATAGCGCAGGCCGATACCCTCGTCATAGACACGGAAACGGATGTTCATCAAGCGTGCGGTCTTTGGCTGCTCCAGTTTCACCAGCAGTTCGTTGTAGTGGTTGCGGATGTCGCGTGTCTCTCCCCAAACAGGTTGCCATGTTTCATCGAAGGAACAGGTCTCTGTACCTGTCAGGCTGAAACCCTCCATCAGGTTTTCCTGTCTGTCGAGTTCAAGTCCGAGTTTTGAGGTCTTGATAACCTCACGGCCTTGGTATGTCAATTGATAGACAGGCGTACCCTGTGCGTTCAGTTCCACGTTCAGCACGATGTTCCCGTTGGGTGATTTCTGTTCGATGGCATTTGCTGTCAATGTCATCGCCATGGCCATCGCGGCGATAATTATCTTTTTCATAAACGTCATTCTCTTTTTTTATTTCGTTAGTCTCACAACTTTACAACCGTGCGCAGGAATGGTCGCGACGAGACTATTTGTCGCTCCCTCATCAGTATGGCTCCACAGGTCGCGCACCTTCCACGTTCCGTTGATACCTAACTGCGAGAAGTCGGCGCTCAATGTGGCTTGAGCGTCGCTGCGGTTGAAGAGCGCCACCACATGGCTGCCATCGCTCATTTGGCCGTACCAGGTCTCGCTTTGTTGCCCCAGTTGGTTACTGAGCGGCTGTCCTACAAAGCCATCCTGTCGCAGTGCCAGTAATTCGCTGTTCGTGTAGAACTGCAGGTTGCTGCCAATGGTCTGCGGCTGGTCGGCCACGGCCACGGGACCGCCGGTCATGATTTGCAGGGTGACAGCAGTCTGGCGCTCGGCATCGGTGTCGTATTTGTTCAGTCGCAGGAAATCACCGTCGAGGATGACCTTGTTTCGGCCTGTGATATGAGCCCAGTAATTGAATCCGTCGAATTGGTTCATGCAGTTGGGCCACGACGTATAGGAGCGTCCTTTGTCGTGAGCTGAGGTGTGATACCAGCCGCCATTGCCGGTGTCGGCCACGACACGCACCATGTTGCCATAGCGGGCTTCTACCTCGGCATCATTGTTTAGATGAGGCATGACGAGTGAAGTGAAGATGCCGTACTTTTTGGCTGACTGCGCGATGTAGGCCAGTGCACGGGCGTAAGCCTCGCGTCCATAGCCTCGTCCCACAATGCCACTGCCGCGGTCGCGTCCGTCCTCGTACCATGAGAGGAAGTCCATGCGTATGAAACTGACCCCCAACTCCTTATAGTGGCGGAAGAAACCGTCGATGTATTCCTGTGCGCCTTCCTTCGTACTCACAATCCATGTGAACCACTGGTCTTGTGATTGCGGGTTCTGCACGGGCGTGCTGTCGTCGGCAAGCAGTTGGCCGAATGTGCGGTTAGTGCCCTCGATGGGTGTGTCGAGCGGTCCGTGAATCCAAAGCGGGTTGTCGTAGATTCCCAGTTTTACGCCCTTGGCCTTACACTTTGCGGCTAAGTCTTTTAAAGGCATGGAGCCATAATGGGTCATATAGCCCGATGCGTCTTTGGCCTGCATAGGCAGGAAGCCGTCGGTACACACCATATCGTAGCCAAAAGGTTTTAAGTCAGTGGCCACCCAATTGATGACCTCGTCCCACTGAGCCTCAGTGAAGTCCATGTCACTGCCACTGACTCCATTCTGTTCCAGCGTATAGGCATACTCATAGATACTCCAGTAGAGTGGGGCCTTCTGTCCGTCATGTATGCCCTCTACCACAGGCAGTTCGGGTAGTTCATACTTTGGCGGATAGCGCATTTCAATATCGTTGCTGCATGAGCAGCATAATGTGACAGCCAGTAGCGTGCCAGTCCATATAGCCATTGCTTTCATATTGCTTGTTTTGGGATGATTATAATGTTTCTACGCTGATAGTCCAATGTTCCAGGTCGAAGGTCAAGCGGTATTGTGCTTCTTCTTCCACTTTCCATTTATCGTCAGGCCCTGTGGTAAAGATGATGTCGGGACTCTCCACACCGGCCTTATTGATTTTGCAGTTACCAAATGTAGGACGGATGAAGGGTACGTCCCAACTGCCTGTTTGTGTGCAGGCCTTCAATTCACCCGATGTCAGTTTGCCCTCATAGACGAAGACGTACTGTGACTGTTTTGTGAGTTGTGTCGGTGCGTCGATGCTCCATCCATTGGGTGTGGCATCGCCTACGATATAGACGTTTTCGGCTTGTAACGGTTCTTTGACACTGAGGGCTTCTGCTGTGATGGTCCAATGTTCCAAGTCGAAAGTCAATCGATACTGTCCGGCTTCTGTCACTTGCCACTTGTCGTCAGGGTTGGTCGTAAAGGCGATCTCGGCATTCTCCACGCCGTTGAGACTGATTTTACAACCGCCGAAGGTGGGACGGATGAAGGGGACACCCCAGTCGCCCGTCTGTGTGCACGCTTTCAGTTCGCCTGTCACCAGTTCGCCCTCATAGACGAAGACGTACTTCGATTTCTTAGTGAGTTCAGTGGGTGCGTCGATGCTCCATCCATTGGGAGTAGCATCGCCCACGATGTAGAGCGCCTCGGCCTCAATCGGTTCTTTGTCGGGCTGGCTCACCTCGCCGAGATACTCAGCCTTGATGGTCCAGTGTTGCAAGTCGAAGGTCAGCCGGTAGTTGCCTGCGTCCTCCACTATCCACTTATCATCGGGGTTGGCCGTATAGACAAAGTCGGCAGACTCCACACCATTCTTGTTGATTGGACAGTTGGCGTATGTGGGGCGAACAAACGGGACCCCCCAGTCACCTGACTGCGTGCAGGCTTTCAGTTCACCGGTATTCAATGTCCCTTCAAATACAAAAATGTACTGCGACTGTTTCGTGAGTTGTGTGGGCGCATCAATATTCCATCCAGTAGGTGTGGCATCGCCCACGATAAAGAGCGCTTCGGCCTCAATCGGTTCGATGATAGGAGCATCGAGTTCGCCTAAATACTCGGTTGACATCGTCCATTGGCGCAGATTGAACATCAGGCGGTATTTTCCCGCATCAGTGACGCGCCACTTGTCGTCGGGGTCGCCAGCATGCATGGCAAACTTAGCATCCAGGATGGCATTCTTTCCAATCTCCGTAGCATTCACCTGCGGTCGTATGAACGGGGCGTCCCAACTGCCAGTGGTCAAACAGAGTTTCAGTTCGCCTGTGTGCAACTCGCCTTCCCATCCGAACACCAGCGGGTCGGCATCAGTGGCCTGCAGGGGAGTGGGATTGCCGATGTCCCAGCCATTGGGTGTGGCGTCGCCCACCATATAGAGCGTTGTTGTCTTGATGGGCAATTCGCCCTCGATGATAATCAGGTCTTTCTCACCTTCGCAAGCCGCCAGACCTGCTGCCAGCACGATACCGGCTACGGCGGAAAACAAACGGTTCTGTTTCATATTCATTGTCAATTATCAATTGTCAATTATCAATTGTTATATCCAGGATTCTGTACCAGCTTGGGGTTGGCATTCAAGATGGGACGCATGATAGGGAAGATGCATGTATGGTCATCGGTGTCTGGGGTTTTATCCCACCATGTGCTACTGCTGAACTTGCCGAAACGGATGAGGTCGATGCGGCGACGGCTCTCAGCGAAGAACTCTCGTCCCCATTCATTGAGCATCTCCTGCATGTCGAGGTTGGCATTGCCCTCGGGGGCATAGAGTGCAGCCGTGAGTTTGTCGGAAGGATAATTGCGGCGGCGCACCGTGTTCAGCAGACGTGCAGCCTCAGCCTTTTTGCCTTGCCGCAGACGGCATTCCGCCAGCGAGTAGATGACCTCGGGCAGCCGGATTTCCGTGTAGTCGCTCTCCATTTGGTGGGCATCGTCATCGCTGTAGAATGGATATTTGGCAAAATGCCAGCCCGAATTGTGGTCGCCATCGCGCAGTGTGCTGCTCGAGGCCGTCAGCCAGCGGTTGGGGTCCAACGACTGGAATTTGCCTACGGCATCTCGGATATAGAGTTCATAATCCACTTCGGGTGCCTTCACGCGTTTGGTCGCACCGTTCTCATCGGTATATTCCAAGTAGCCATAGAGGAACATGCCCTCGCGGGTGTTGTTGCCCAGGTTGCGATAGAGTTTCAAGCGTACATCACCATCATAATCGCGGAAACGTTGTATGGGCATCCCCAGCTCGTAGGTGTAGAGTTCGCCGTTGGGCGCATAACTGGGCGAGGCGGCATATTTGGTGTTGTGGTCGCCGGCCTTGCACTTCGAATCGTTGAAGTAATAGCGGGCGCGGGCAGGCGTTGTCCACCAGTAGGTGTCGCCCTGATAGTGCCAATAACTGTAGCCTGGAGCGGCAGGGAATCCGAAAATCACCTCGTCGCATAAGTCGTTGTTCCAGTCGAAAGCGGCATCCCAGCGGTCTGCCACCGCATATTTGCCGTATGTCCCGTTTACGATGTCTTGAGCGACGTTGGCACAGTCGTCGTAACGTTCTTCACCAATATAGACTTGGGCATTCAGATAGAGGCGTACCAGCAAGGCGGCGGCTCCAGCCTTTGTCCACTGCCCTTGGAGCGAACCGTTGCCTCCCATCGATGTCTTCTCTGCCAATAAGGGCAGACTCTCTTTCAGGTCGCTCTCAATGAGTTCGAAGATGACACGGGGCTCCACCTGTGTCTCGGTGTTCCGGCTCACATCGTTATAGCTCACGGCCAATGGCACATTGCGGAAACCGTCGAGGAGTCGCAGGTAAAACCAGGCACGCAGCACGCGGCATTGGGCTTTCAGGTTGTCGAACTCGGCTACAGAGAAACCGAAGTTTGAGGCGTCGAGTTGTTCAAGGTCTTCGATGACGTAGTTACACTGCATGATGCCCTGGAAGCAGCCGTTCCACTCCGACTGTGCATCGCCGCCGTCCTCCACATTCCAATCGTGGTAGTGCAGACGCCGCCACTTGCCGCCATCGTCCCACCAACCGTCGCGGGTGGGTGTAATCAATTGATCGGCAGTGAGTTCGTTCAGCACGTGTCGGCTTTGAATGCTCCAGAAAGCATGTTCGAAAGGACGGAATGCAGCACGCACAACATCGTTCTTCGTGTTGTAGTAGTTTTGGGTTCCCACTTGGTCGTAGAGCGTTTCGTCCAGGTCGGTGCAGCTGGTGATGGCACAGAGTCCAAAGGCTGCAATCATGATATAATAGTGTATGGTTTTCATATGCTAATGATGGATTATGCGTGATGAAAAAGAATAATCAAAAACCAATTTGCAGACCGATAATGAATTGGCGCGTTGAGGGGAAATAGGTGCGCGAAGCTTGTGCTCCGGGTGTCAGTCCGTTCACCTGATAGGTCGAGGGGTCAACGCCGCTGAATTTCGTCAGTGTCAGCAGGTTCTTACCGGTGGCATAGACGCGAATACGGTCGATGAAGCGCCAGTTCTTCGGTAGGAACGTGTAGCCCAACGTCGCCATGTCGAGTTTCAGATAATCGCCCCGCTCCAAGAAATAGTCACAGACTACGGGGTTGGCCGAACCGGAAATGTCGAAATTCTTGTCGTAGGCTTTCTGCAGCCGGTTGCCGGTGAAGTTGCGGGTACCGTAGTAGAAGTCGTGGATATTGAAGATGTCGAAGAAGAACGCGCCACGGAAGAAGAGCGACAGGTCGAAGTTGCGATAGCGGAAAGAGTGTGTCATCGACATGGTGAACTTGGGCATGCCGTTGCCCACCTCCTGCCGGTCATCGTCGCCAGCTTGCGAGGCGCGAATCACATCACCATCCTTGTCGTAAACCAGCCACTCGCCGTCGGTTGTGTGTCCGGCATACTTCCACATGTAGAAGTTGCCAAGCGACTCACCCTTCTCAATGCGTTGCAGATTGTAGAAAGGATAGGGGTCTTCGGTGCCAGCCACGTCATAAAAGTCTTGTCCCACATACTCGGAGTTGCTGAAGTCAACAAACTTATTGTTCATAGTGGAGCCAACCATGCTGATGTCGTAGCCGAAGTCTTTGGTGTTGACGGCACGGAAATTTAAATCAAACTCGAAACCGCTATTTTTCATTGTTCCTACGTTGACGAATGTTTCGTCAAACAAATAGGGCGGCACGCTGACCTTGTAGTTACCCAGCAAGTCCTGTTGGCGGCGGCTGAAGAAGTTGAAAGAACCATAGAGCCGGCCGTTGAAAAAAGAGAAGTCGAGACCGATGTTCCAGTTTTTTCCTTTCTCCCACTTCAGGTTGGGGTTGACATTCTTGGCGGGTCCCCACACTTGGAAATACTTGCCGTTATAGTAGTAATAGCCGAATCCCGTCATTGTGTTCAGCGACAGGTAACTGCCAAAGTCCTGGTTGCCGGTGACACCGTAGTCGGCACGCAGTTTCAAGTCGTCAATCCATGTGAGGTCTTTCATGAAATTTTCCGATGAGATGCGCCAACCCACCGAAACGGCAGGGAAGTTACCCCATTTGTTGTCAGCGCCAAATTTCGAAGACCCTTCATGACGCAGCGAGGCTGTGAGCAGATACTTTCCGTCGTAGTCGTAGCTTACACGGCCTAAGAAGGCGATGAGTTTCGAGTCGTTCTTATAACTGCCCATGAGCACTTCGCCCTCCTCTTTAGCATACTCGCCGGAGCCGAGGTTGTCAGCGCCAAGACCATCATTGGGGAAGTCTTTATTCTCTGCGTTAAATCCAGAGAAGCGCGAGTATTGGTAGGAGTAACCCACCATGCCTTTGATGTTATGTTTGCCAAAGCTGCCCATATAGTTGGTCAGCCATTCCACGACATATTGGCTCTCCTTCGAATATGAGCGACTGGCCTCCCCTTCACGACCGTTATTCACGGCTATCGTACTTGTTGAGGGGCGGAACCAGCTATTATTGTTGTCATATTGGTGGTCGGCAAACATTAGTTGCGTAGTCAGGTTATGACCGGTCATGCCCTCTTTGGCGAAGAGGGGCAGGATGTTCAATTTCGCGGTGGCGTCCCAGTCGAGTAACTTAGTGTCGGCATGGTCTGTTTCAAGGCGTTGCCGCTCCACGGGGTTACTGCCCACAACCTGTCCTTGGAAGTTGTAGTAACGGACGGGGTCGTTGGGGTCCATGAGCGGTGTGGTCGGGTTGGCCTCGATAGCATCTTTGAATACGCTCCAGTCGGCGGCATCACGATAGATGATGCGCGGTGCTATATTGGCCGTCAGAGTGAGCAGACCGTCTTTCGTGGTATGCATGAACGTCGCGCGTGCACCATATTCCTCACGATTTGAGCGCAGGTCGATGCCATGTGCCTTGCGGTAGTCCGCACTGATGCGATAGTTGCTCTTTTCGTTGCCTCCGCTCAGCGTCAGCGTGTGCTGTTGAGTGAAACCTGTGCGGGTGGTTTCGTCGAGCCAGTCGATGTTGCCTCCCAAATCTACACCGGTGTCACCCCATCCTAATCTCACGTCGCGGTATTCTTGGGCATTCATCATCTTCAATTCCTTGTTCATGAAGTCCCACGACAGCTGGGTGGAATAGGAAGCATGGGTTGCTCCGTCCTTACTGCCTTTTTTGGTAGTCACGACGATGACACCGTTTGATCCCCGTGTGCCATAAATAGCGGAGGCTGCACCGTCTTTCAGAATGTCGAACGAGGCGATGTCGTTGGGGTTGATGTTTGTCAGATTGCCACCAGGAACCCCATCAATGACAATGAGCGGCCCGAGGCCGGCAGAGCGCGATGACACACCGCGAATCTGGATACTCGCTTGGTTGTTGGGGTCGCCGGCACCCGTATTGGTGATTGAAACGCCGGCCACCTTGCCTTGAATCATCATCGAGGGGTCGAGCGAGCTCACGGTCAGGAAGTCCTTCTCGCTGATGTGCGAGATGGCGGAGGTCAATTCCTTTTTATCCATGGTGCCGTAGCCAACTACCACCACCTCATTGAGTGTCTGGCTGTCTTCCATCAGAATCACCTCCAAGCTGGTCTTGCCGTCCACAGCCACCTCCTGCGTGGTATAGCCAATATAGGAGACAACCAACGTGGCCTTTGGGGGAACACTCAAAGAGAAGTTACCGTCAACGTCGGTAACTGTTCCGTTGCTCGTTCCCTTCTGCATCACAGTAGCACCAATAACGGCCTCACCCGTCAGGTCTTTCACTACTCCCTGCACATTCGCATTCTGTGCAAGGATGCCTAACGGTATCAGCAGCGACAGCAAGCCGACCATTAAGCGTCTGTTCAGAAGTTGCATAAACTTGCGCATAATCAATTGTTAATTGTTTTTTAGGTTATTAAATCGGTAATCTGCAGCAAAGTTAAATATATATAGGTATTATTGTTCTTTGCAGTAATGCCATAGTAAAAAACAAGGAAAAATGGTAATCAGCTATATACTGATAATCAAAAGGTTATGATATTGATAAAAAAATCCATAGTAAATTTTGACTATTTGTGGATTTTTATTAAATTTGCCGTCAAAAGCACATGACCATGAAAAAAATATACTTGTTCGGTCTTCTGATGATTCTCTCGGTTGCCTGTTTTGCAGACAACAGCCAATTGCTTAATGAGCTCGACCAAACCATTGAGCAAAGAGAGCGGTATGTTCATTCGAAGAGAGAAAAGATTGATTTCCTCAAGAAGAAAATCTATAGCGAGACAGACAGTAATGCCATCTTGAAATATACTGATGACCTGTACAACGAATACTATGTGTTTAAATTCGACTCCGCAATGGCCTATGCCAACAGAGGACTGTCCTTAGCCATGAGTCAAAAGAATAGCCACTATACAGCGCTTTTCAACATCCATCTGGCAGAAATTCTGGCTATTGGAGGATTGTACAGCGAAGCGATAAGCCATCTCGACAATACGAGAGAAATAGAGCAGGGGTTGTTATTCAAGTATTATTATGCCTATTTCTCCGTCTATTCCTATTGGAGCGATTACTGCGATGACCATACGTTTTCACCCTTATACCGTCAAAAAGCAACAGAAAACCTGAAGTTGGCCATGCAGTATGCTGACGAGAACGACCCACTCTTTAAGTTTTATCAGGGCGAGCACAAAGTGTACGTGGAACCTGACATACAGAAGGCCAGAGAATTTTACCATAATATACTGAAGACTACCGATGAGCAGTCGCGTATTTATGCCATGGCATCCTACGCATTGGCGGGCAACTACCATGTGAGCGGGGATGACGAAAAATATGAGGAGTATTTGATTCGTGCCGCTCTGAGCGACTTGAAATGCTGCACGATGGAGAACCTTGCCCTGCAGACGCTGGCCGTCTATCTGTTTCAGAAAGACGAATGCCATATAGAAAGGGCTGAGCGCTATATTAACCTCTCCATGGAGGATGCCAAGTACTATAATAACCGACTGCGCATCATTGAAATCTCACACATCCTCCCGCAAATCATGACTACCTATCAGGCAAAAGTGGAAAAGCAGAACCAAACCCTGCGCCGTTCTATCATTTTCATTTCGCTGCTGGTCCTCGGGTTGCTGGGCGCAGCCTTTTTCATCTATCGGCAGAACCGTAAATTGGCAGTGAGAAGACGGGAACTGGCTGAGAATAACCAACAATTGCATGGCTTGAATCGGCAATTGGCTGAAAGCAATAAACAACAGACGGATTTAAACACCCAACTTCACGACTTGAACCAGAGGTTGGTTGACACCAATAAGCGCCGCGAGGGTCTGGCGTCAATCTATATCGACCTTTGTGCTAAATACATCGACAAGTTGGGGAAATTCCAAACCCTTGTCAAGCGTAAAATCAAAGCCAATCAAGCACAAGAACTGCTTCAGACCATTTCGTCGGCTCGTATCTCGGAAGAAGATGCCGCCACCTTCCTCACCCGTTTTGACAAGGCCTTCCTTGAATTGTATCCTACTTTCGTTGAAGAATTTAATGCCTTGCTCATAGAAGATGGGCGCATTCAGCAGAAATCGCCTACAACACTCACCACCGAACTGCGCACATTCGCCCTCATCCGGCTCGGTGTGAAGAATACCGCCGACATTGCAGGCCTGCTCTTTCTTTCCCCCCAGACCATATACAACTGCCGTTCAGTCTCCAAAAACAAAGCGATCAATAAAGACACCTTTGATGAGGATGTACTTCAATTATGCACTGTTATCAGTAAGTTCATATGAAAAAAACGTTTTTCTCTGAGTGTCAAAAACTACCCCTAACTGAAACAAAATGTTTACGCATTGTTTACGCAGACATCAAAAAAGCACTTGCGAGAAACTCGTAAGTGCTTGATTTTCATTGTGGACCAGACAGGGCTTGAACCTGTGACCTCCAGATTATGAGTCTGTTGCTCTAACCAACTGAGCTACAAGTCCTACTCAAAATGCCATGAGAGCATCTAAAAGCGGATGCAAAAGTACACCCTTTTTGACAATTCTCCAAATTTTTTATGCAATTATTTGCCAAAAAACATCAAAAATAAAAAGGAATTACGTAATTTTGCGGTCGATATGAACGACAATTTCGATATTCGACACGAGGGGGCCCGCGGAGAAAAGGACTTCGAAAACGCCCTCCGGCCACTCCACTTCGATGACTTCAGTGGACAGCAGAAAGTGGTGGAGAACCTGGAGGTGTTTGTCGAAGCGGCCAAATACCGCGGCGAACCGCTCGACCATACGCTCTTGCACGGTCCGCCGGGACTGGGCAAGACCACACTGAGCAATATTATCGCTAACGAACTGGGAGTGGGATTCAAGCTCACTTCCGGACCTGTGCTCGACAAACCGGGCGACCTGGCGGGCATCCTCACCTCGCTCGAGCCGCGCGACGTGCTGTTCATCGACGAGATACACCGTCTCTCGCCCGTGGTGGAGGAGTACCTCTATAGTGCCATGGAGGACTACCGTATCGACATCATGATTGATAAAGGACCGTCGGCCCGGTCGATACAGATTGACCTGAACCCTTTCACGTTGGTGGGAGCCACGACGCGCAGCGGACTGCTTACGGCTCCCTTGCGTGCCCGTTTCGGCATCAACCTGCACTTGGAGTACTACGACCCCGACACGCTGATGCGCATTATACGGCGCTCGGCGGGCATCCTGGGGGTGCCCATCGATGATGAGGCGGCACATGAGATAGCACGCCGCAGTCGAGGTACGCCCCGTATCGCCAATGCGCTGTTGCGCCGTGTGCGCGACTTCGCCCAGGTGAAGGGCGACGGGCGCATCGACATGAGCATCGCCCGGCTGTCGCTCCAGGCACTCAATATCGACCAATATGGGCTCGACGATATCGATCATAAGATTCTGCTCACCATCATCGATAAATTCCGCGGCGGTCCGGTGGGGCTCTCCACCATTGCCACCGCCATCGGCGAGGATGCCGGCACGGTGGAGGAGGTCTATGAGCCGTTCCTCATCATGGAGGGATTCATCAAACGCACACCGCGCGGACGAATGGTGACGCCTCTGGCTTATCAGCACTTGGGGCGCAACCCCTACCAAGGGAATATCATGGAGCCGTCGCTGTTCTAAGAACTTTGAACATTGTGATTACTTGCGAAACGTCATCAACTCCCTAAAAACCTCTCAAACGACCAAGTAATGTCTAACCTCCCACACTCCTAAACGACCAATCTCCCCAATAACTATTGTCTTCACTCCTTCACTCCTCCACTCCTTCACTCCCCAATAACTATTGTCCAATCTCCTAAACGACCAAACATGAAAGCATTGATAACAGGCAGTTTCGACCCTTTTACCATTGGGCACGATGACATCGTGCAGCGCACATTGGCCATCTTCGACCAGGTGATTGTCGGGGTAGGGGTTAACGAACGGAAGACTTACCGACAAGACACACAGCAACGAATCGAGGCAATCCAACGCCTCTATGCCGATGAACCGCGACTGGAGGTGAAGGCATACAGCGACCTGACCGTTGACTTCGCCCGACGCGAAGGGGCAGGGGTTATCGTCAAAGGGGTGCGCAGTCTCAAAGATTATGAGTATGAGCGCGAACAAGCCGATATCAACCGGCGCATCAGCGGCATCGACACGCTGTTGCTCTTCGCCGACCCGGCACTCTCGAGTGTCAGTTCGTCGATGGTGCGCGAGCTTGAACATTTCGGTCGCGACATCACAGCTTTTCTGCCAAAAGCAAGTAAAAAAAGTAAAAAAGTAAAGGAGTAAAAAAGAAAACATGACATACGACTACTTATTGAACGCTAAACCCTTAACCCTCATCCCTAAACTTTAAACCCAATGATTACATACAACCATGAAAATGTGGCTATGCCGAAGATACGCCGCCGCGACACCTCAGCTTGGATTAAACAGGTGGCAGCTTCGTATGGCAAGAAAATCGGCGATGTTGGCTATCTCTTCGTCGACGACGAGAAGATTTTGGAGGTGAACCGACAGTATCTCGGACACGATTATTATACAGACATCATCACGTTTGATTACGACGAAGGCGACACCATCAACGGTGATATCGTTATCTCGCTCGACACAGTGCGTTCCAATGCCGAGGAGCAAGGCACCAACTACGATGATGAACTCCACCGAGTCATCATCCATGGCATCCTCCACCTCTGCGGCATCAATGACAAAGGGCCGGGCGAGCGCGAACAAATGGAGGCGGCTGAAAACCGCGCACTAAGCATGTTGACCGTCGAACGTTGAGATTCCCCCTCTCCAAGAATGAAACGAATCGTATATCTACTGTTGGCGGTGATGGTCATGGCCACGGCCACGGCTTCTGCGCAACAGACCACAGCAACCGAGGTGCTCAAGACGGCACAGCGGGTGAACGCCTATTTCATGGAGAAGTATGCCGACCCCACTGAGCCCACAAATGTGGGACGTATCCGGCCCAGTAACCTTTGGACGAGGGCTGTGTATTACGAAGGACTGATGGCACTCCATCAGATGGCTCCCGAACAGCGCTATCTCGATTATACCGACCGCTGGGCCGATTTCCATGAGTGGATGCCACGCCACGGCGTCACCACCTGCCATGCTGACGACCAGTGCTGCGGACAGACCTATCTTGACCGTTATATGATGACGGGCGATGAACGGATGATGACACATGTGCGCGAAAACCTGGACTATCAGATGACCACCAAGATAGGTTGGTGGACTTGGATTGATGCCATACAGATGTCCATGCCCGTTTATAGCAAGATGTATCGTGCCACAGGCGAGCAGAAATATATCGACCATGCGATGAAGATGTACGTGTGGTGCCGCGACACGCTGGCCGGTGGATTGTTCAATACCGCCGACGGACTATGGTGGCGCGACAAAGACTATGTGCCGCCATACGCCGAGCCCGATGGCAAAAACTGCTATTGGAGCCGTGGCAGCGGATGGGTCTATGCCGCGCTTGTCCGCGTCATGAGTGATGTGCAGGCTATGCCCGACAATCCGGTCATCCGTCGTTATTACCGGTTGTTGAAACGTGATTTTGTCAGAATGAGCCGTGCGCTGTTGCGGTGCCAGCGGACTGACGGCATGTGGAATCCCAGTCTGGTGAGCAGCAACTATGCGGGCATGGAACTGACAGGCACCAGCCTTTTCCTTTATGGCATGAGCTGGGGACTGCGCCACGGTCTGCTCAAGGGCAAGAAATACCGTGAGGCTTGCGACCGCGCATGGCAGGCTTTGGTTCGTGACTGCGTACATCCCGACGGTTTTTTAGGTTATGTGCAGGGCACAGGCAAAGACCCCTCTGCCGGTCAGCCCCTCGCCTATGACAAGACCCCCGACTTTGAGGACTACGGCACAGGCTGCTTCCTGTTGGGAGCCATCGCCTATGCCCAACTGCTGTCGGCAAGTCCTGCCCGTTAATATGTGCCTTTGGCGTAACATCTTCAGTAAACTGTTGTTCATTTCACAAAATATTAGTACTTTTGCAACCGTTTCATCATGAAACAGATTATCTGATTTTTTGTTCAACCATCATCAAGCGAAACAAATGAAATACATACTCGTAACAGGAGCGTCGAGAGGCATCGGGAAGGCTATCGCCATCAAACTGGCAAAGACCGGGATGCCCGTCATCATCAATTACCATTCCAACAGCAGTGCCGCTGAGGAGGTGAAGGCACAGATTGAGCAGGAGGGCGGACAGGCAGAACTGTTGCCCTTTGACGTGGCCGACAAGGCCGGCATCGACCAGGCATTGGACAGTTGGGAACAGTCTCACCCCGATGACTATATCGCTGTCTTGGTCAACAATGCGGGTATCCGTCGCGACAACACGCTCTTTATGATGCCCGACGAAGATTGGCACAAGGTGCTCGACACCACGCTCAACGGATTCTACTATATCACCCGGAGGTTGCTCAAGCATATGATGCCTCGTCGGCGTGGCGGGCGCATCATCAATGTGGCCTCGCTCTCTGGTGTCAAGGGACTGCCCGGACAAACCAATTACAGTGCGGCCAAGGCGGCCCTTATCGGTGCCACCAAGGCACTGGCTCAGGAGGTGGCGCAACGGGCCATCACCGTCAATGCCATCGCGCCGGGATTCATTGATACCGACATGACCAAGGGACTGCCCGAGGACGATTTGAAGAAGATGATACCTGTCGGTCGCTTCGGTCGTCCCGAGGAGGTTGCCGCCCTGGCTGCGTTCTTGGCCTCAGACGAGGCTGCCTACATCACCGGCGAAGTCATCAACATCAATGGCGGACTCTACACCTAAGATTGTATGGTACTTAATTATATATGGATTGCATTTTTCGTCATCGCCTTTATAGTAGGGTTGGCGAAACTGTGTTTGTTGGGCGATGTGAGCGTGTTTCCCGCCATGATGGATTCCACGTTCGACACGGCGAAGAGCGCTTTTGAGATTTCCATCGGACTGACGGGTATGCTCGCCCTTTGGTTGGGAATCATGAAGATAGGTGAACGGGCTGGACTGGTCAATTTCCTGGCGCGCATCCTGTCGCCTGTGTTCACGAAATTGTTTCCCGACATTCCCAAGGGGCATCCTGCCACGGGCTCCATCTTCATGAATATCTCTGCCAATATGTTAGGATTGGACAATGCGGCCACACCGCTCGGACTGAAGGCGATGGAGCAGATGCAGGAGTTGAACACGAAAAAAGACACGGCCACCAACCCGATGATTATGTTTCTGGTGCTCAACACCAGCGGGCTGACCATCATCCCGGTGTCTATCCTGTCCTATCGGGCGCAGCAAGGGGCGGCACAGCCCACCGATGTGTTCATCCCCATCCTCATCGCCACCGCCGTAGCCACGTTGGTGGGTATTATCGTCACATCCATCTATCAGCGCATCAACCTGTTCAACCGAACCTTGGTGCTGGCCCTTGGCGGCGTGAGCCTTTTCATGGCGGCCATGGTGTGGGGTTTTATGCAGCTCGATGCCATGATGGTTGACAAGGTGAGCGTGTCGGTGACAAGCATCCTGCTCATGCTCATCATCGTGGGGTTTATTGTGGCGGGCATGTCCAAGAAAATCAACGTGTATGACGCGTTCATCGATGGTGCCAAGGACGGATTCACCACAGCCGTGCGCATCATCCCCTATCTGGTGGCGTTTCTTGTGGCCATCGGCGTGTTTCGCGCATCGGGTGCCATGGACTGGCTGCTGCATGCTGTGGGATGGCTGGTGGGAGCCATAGGGTTTGACACCGCCTTTGTCGATGCGTTGCCAACGGCCTTGATGAAACCACTCTCGGGCAGTGGTGCTCGCGGCATGATGATGGACGCGATGACCAACTATGGTCCCGACTCGTTTGTCGGCAGACTGAGTTGTCTTTTCCAGGGCAGTACCGACACCACCTTTTACATCCTCGCCGTTTATTTCGGCTCTGTAAGTATTAAATACACACGTCATGCCGTCACATGCGGTCTGTTGGCCGACCTCGCCGGTATCATCGCCGCAATAGCATTGGCGTACATATTCTTTTAAAAGTGAAAGAGTAAAAAATGGCAAGTTTTAAAGGTCTGGCAAAAGATACGGTCATTTATGGAATGAGCAGCATCGTGGGGCGTTTCCTCAACTATCTGCTCGTGCCCCTCTATACCGCTAAGATAGCTGCGGAAAGCGGCGGCTATGGCGTGGTGACCAACGTATATGCTTATACGGCACTGATTATGGTGCTGCTAACGTTTGGCATGGAGACGACCTTCCTCAATTATGCGAACAAAGAAGAGGAGAATCCGAAGAAAGTGTTCAGCACATCACTCATCTGTGTGGGCACTTTGGCCGTCGTGTTCTTTCTCGGCGTGTTGTTGGCGATAGGTCCCGTGTCATCGTTCTTGGGATATGCCGACCATCCTGAATATGTGTGGACAATGGCTGCCGTGGTGTCGCTCGATGCCATCCAGGCCATCCCCTTTGTCTATCTGCGTTATCAGCACAAACCCGTACGCTTCTTCTCTTTGAAGATGTTGTTCATCGTGTTGAACGTCGTGCTCAACCTTCTTGCGTTCTTGGTGCTGCCCCTCTTCACGGGTCATGCCACCGATGTGGTGTGGGTGTTCTATATCAACCTGATTTGTACAGGACTTGTCACGTTCTTCTTCTATCCTGAGTTGAAAGAGGTGTGCCATGGGTTCGACACCGCATTGATGAAACGCATGTTCTCTTACAGTTGGCCTATCCTCGTGCTTGGGCTGGCGGGTATCCTCAATCAGGCGGCAGATAAAATACTCTATCCTAAACTCGTTGAGGGTCATCAGGGACAGGTGGACTTAGGTATCTATGGTGCTGCGGCCAAGATAGCGATGATTATGGCCATGATCACACAAGCCTTCCGCTACGCGTATGAACCCATCGTATTCGGTAAGCGTAAGGATAAAGACAGCAAAGAGTATTATGCCAAGGCGATGAAGTATTTCCTCATCTTCACCCTCTTCGCCTTTCTCGCGGTGGTGGCCTACCTCGATATTCTGCGTTATATCATCGGACGCGACTATTGGGACGGACTGCGTGTGGTGCCTATCGTCATGGCGGCCGAAATCATGATGGGAGTCTATTTCAACCTCTCGTTCTGGTATAAACTGATTGAAAAGACCATCTGGGGACTGTGGTTCTCACTTGCCGGTTGCATCGTGCTGTTGCTCGTCAACATCATCTTTGTGCCTCAGGTGGGCTATATCGCCTGCGCATGGGGAGGCTTCGCGGGCTACGCCACAGCCATGGTGCTTTCCTATATCGTGGGACAGAAGAAGAATCCCATCAACTATCCCATGCAAGAGATGATGATTTACGTGCTGCTCACTACGGTGCTCTTTGTGGGCATGACGCTGGCCAACAAGTATCTGTCCTTATGGGCAGCCATATTGGTGAACACCCTGCTGCTCGTCGTCTTTGTCGTTTACATGGTGAAAAAGGATTTCCCCCTCACCCCTCTCATCCAGAAACTGAAAGGATTGAGGAAGTAACTACAGGGCGCCAGCCGGTTTCCCTCAGAAGCGTCATCAGCAGCGTCGTTTCCTCAAGGGCGCCAGCCGGTTTCCCTTCGCCTTAGTGGGGTCAGTAATTGAATAAACAATATTTTAATGATTATACTATGATGAAAAAGACTTTTTTGTTAATCGCCGGCGTGATGGCGATGGTAACCGCCCGCGCCGATGAAGGCATGTGGACGCTCTACAACCTACCTCCTGCTGTCTATGCGCAGATGCAGGCCGAGGGTTTCCAAGTGCCTTATGAAGGTTTGTACTCTGGTGACAACGCCATCAAAAACGCCGTGGTCAATTTCAGCGGCTATTGCACCGGTGTGGTCGTGTCACCCAACGGCTTGGTCTTTACCAACCACCATTGCGGTTTCGATGCCATCCGCACCCATTCAACGGTCGAGCACGACTATCTGCTCAACGGTTTCTATGCCAAAAGTTATGAAGAGGAACTGCCCAATGAGGATATGTTCGTCAGTTTCATGATTGACCAGAAGGACATCACCGACCAGGTGAAAGCGCTGGGCTATTATGAACTGGGCAGCGACGGCCGTGAATCACTCATCGACTCATTGACACACGCCTTGACCGACGAAGCCAAGCGCATCGATACCACCTACCACGTGAGCATCGACCCCTTCTACGAGGGCAACGCGTTCTATGCCACCACCTATCAGGACTTCACCGACCTGCGGCTGGTCTTCACCGTTCCCAAGTCAATGGGTAAGTATGGCGGCGATACGGACAACTGGATGTGGCCCCGCCAGACGTGCGATTTCTCCGTGTTTCGTATCTATGCCGACCCGAAGACCAACGGTCCTGCCGCCTACAGCAAGGACAATGTGCCCTATCACCCCAAATACTGGTCGCCCGTGTCGCTCCAAGGCTATAAGGATGGCGACTATGCCATGACCATCGGCTATCCGGGCAGCACCGAGCGCTACCTCTCTTCCTACGGTATTAAGAATATGCGCGATGGCGAGAATGCGGTGCGTGTGCAAGTGCGTGGCGTGAAGCAGGAAATCATGCGGCGCCACATGGAGGCATCAGAAGCAGTGCGTATCAAGTACGATTCGAAGTATGCGCAGAGTGCCAACTACTGGAAGAACTCGATGGGTATGAACAAATGTATCGACTCTATCGGTATCATCCCGCAGAAAGAGCGTTTCGAGCAGCGCATACGCGCATGGCAGGACTCGACGGGCTATTTGAAAGGACAACTCGATTTCGACAAACTGCGTAAGGCCTATAACGAGCAGTTCAACACCAACCGGGCGTTTAACTATTTCTATGAGTCGCTGTGGTCAACGAGCGAGTTTGCCGTGCGGGCACGTAAAATCATCAACGGCTCGGAGGTGAAAGGACCGGCAGACAAACCCGACAAGCAATACATCCAGTTTGAAGACAACAGCAAGGAATGGGACGAGGCACTCGACAAAGAGGTGATGGCCGCCATGTTGAAAAACTATGCCGAGCATGTTGACGGTCGCTATCTGCCTTCGTTCTACAAAACCATTCAGACGAAGTTCGGCAACGACTATCAGGCTTATGTCAATTATCTCTACAAGAAATCGGCCTTGATGAAGAAAGGTAAGAAGTTGTATTTCAATAAAGAGAAATTCCAGAAAGACCCCGGTTTTGAGTACGGCTTAGGCCTTTACGAGGTGGTGTGGGGTATGGTTGAGGCTGTGCGCGGGCCTTCGGAGACCATCGAGGAGCAGGAGCGCCTGCTCTGTGCCGCCGTGGTGCGTATGGAGCAGGATATGCCCCACTACAGCGATGCCAACTTCACCATGCGTCTGAGCTACGGACAGGTGGGCGGTTATGAGTTGGGCGGTTCACCCTCGGGTTACTACACCACGCCGGAGAGCTTGGTGAAGAAAATGAAATCGACCACCGACCCCAACCACGATTATTTCGCCGAGCCTATCATGCACGAGTTGCTGTCGGCCAAAGACTTCGGACGTTATACCGATGCCACCTCGGGTACGATGAACCTCTGTTTCCTGACCAATAACGACATCACGGGTGGCAATAGCGGTTCGCCAATGTTCGACGGACAGGGACGCCTCATCGGGTTGGCGTTCGACGGCAACTGGGACAGTCTCTCGTCCGACATCTTCTTCGACACGAAGCTGGCCCGTTGCATCGGAGTTGACATCCGTTTCGTGCTCTATATGATGGACCGTTGGGGACATGCCGACCGTCTCCTCCAGGAAATCAACGCCAAATAAACTACTGCGAACAAATAATATTGATACGGTGCAAAAGTTTGAAAACAATTCAACTTTTGCACCGTATCGGTATTTCGGCTATTCTATTTCATATATCATCAGCTGCATGCCAAACTATTGCATGCTTTTATTCGGCGGTATATGCCTCGTAGATGGTGTTGCCACGGCAGATGAGGAGACTGTCGGCACCGGGGAAGACGCTGATGACGGCGGCATCCCATTGCGGCTCATACCTGGCGGTACCATCCTCACGGTTGCGGACGCGGTTCATGTGGTAGAGGGTGAAAATGCCTTTTCCTCGGTTCTGCACCATCGATGTGGCACCCTTCTCGTTAAAGGAGAAATACAAGGGTTCACACAACTGATAGTCGGCCACTCCGATGGTGTGCAGCGTATCGCCCACAATCACCGAGTCGCGGAAAGTGATATATCCACCAGTTGATTTCTGTCTGTAGGTGACACCCATCTTAGGCATAGGGTTTTCCGGATGTACGGGCAACGTCACTTTTACGTTGACATTGCTGAGTGATGCCAACTCCTCGGCTGTCATCCATCCCCGTTTCGCATTGATGACATCGGACCAGTTGTCGGTCAGCGTCGCGGCCAACCAAAATTCGCCAGCCTGTTGGCGTGTCCATCCGTCCATGATGGGTTGTCCCGTTTTCTTCCCGTTGATACGGTGGGGGTTGCCCAGACACCCGGCAAAGAGTGTTATCAATGCCACGCTCATGGCCGCCGTACAGATGCACCGCAGAAATGTTTTGGGGTTGTACATGTATCTCATCCTTTCAAGGTCGTTCTATCACTTTCTTATGCTCATTTCGGTTCGATACTCGACGGTTCGCCGTTGAGACCGATGCCTTGATAGACACAGGGAGCGGGGCCGTCAGACTCCCAAATCCATGCGTTGATGTCTAAAAAGTCATTGAGCCCTTTGACGTGTTCTTGTGCCTCTGAACGGCTGTAGTAGCAGCCATCGCACTGACGGAACACCTTGCGTCCGTTCTTGTCTTTCGCACGATAGACATTCGAGCCTTCCAGGACATCGGGCTGCGCATACATGGCTTTTTTCGCCTCGCTCAGGCTTTCGTAGGAGCCCACGACCACATAATAGACCTTTCTGTTGGAGCCAGCTACTCGTTGTGAACTCTCCTCCAGTCCGGTCAACTTAGCGTATTTGCTGTTGACATAGCCTTCTGTGCCTTTGTATCGCACGTAATACCAGTTGCCGCTTGAGCCGAGGTATTCCGCACCAGCTCCGCCCGTGAGCAACTTGCCCAAGATTTTAGCCGAAGCATTGGGATATTCGCGGATATTGAGGAATCCGTCGTTGGAAGTGCAATAGACCATCGGACTTTTGTTTTTCGCCTGTTGGGGTTCATCTGATGTCTTCTCATCAGCAGTCTTCTCCTCCGACGTCTTCTTCTCTGTCGCCTTTTGGTCGTCAGCGTCGTCAGCATCGAGCGTCATGTCCTCTTCTGCGTCGTCGTCCTTTACATTCTGTTCTTGTTTTTGTTCGTTTTGCTGTGGGTCGGCGGTCTCGACGTTGTTTTTCGTGTCTTTGCAACCGGTCAGTGCCAGTGCCAGCGCCAACATGAGTAATGTTTCCTTTTTCATTGTTGAAAGTAAGTTTTAGGGTTTATTGCGACAAAGATAATACTTTTTTGAGAAATACGGTGTCAGACCGAATCGAAATTATTCTGTTTATCGTCAAAATGTGTTTTTTGTCAAACATATAGCCGAGGCCGGTCCTTAAATGATCATCTTTCGGAAGTTAAAGAAGTTAAGGAAGTTAAAGGACATTAGTCAAAGTATTCCTGCTCCTTGATGTATAGTCCAAGAAGAGGGCAACTTTGAACAACTATTTGGCTAACGCCATTTCGGACGCGGCACGCCGCGTCCCTACTTGAGTGGTGGGGACAGATCAAGGCTGATGAGTTGTTGTCTAAGGAATTTAGGAATAAAGGAATTCATCAGCCTCGATCGAGTGTTGATGTTTTAGGATTATAAGTTAGGCTGCGTCTCAACAAAAAAAATAAAAACTTCGTGTTTTATTTTGTTTTGTATTCAACTTGCACTAACTTTGCACGCGCTTTAAGAAAAGCATTCAAAATTAAAAACTCAAAAAGAATTTTTGGATAATTATAATCAGTATTCCAATTTCTTTCATAACCCTCAATTCGTCATTCACAATTTGACATTCGTAATCGCCGAAGGCGACCATTCATAATTCAACATTCAACATTCAACATTCAAAAATATGTATCTATTCACTTCCGAGTCGGTCTCTGAAGGACATCCCGACAAAGTGGCCGACCAAATTTCTGACGCATTGCTCGACCAGTTTTTGGCATACGATGAGCATGCCCGTTGCGCTATTGAGACATTTGTCACTACCGGACAGGTGGTCATCATGGGCGAAGTACACTCCAACGCCTATATCGACTTGCAAACCATCGCACGTAAAACCATCAACAAGATAGGTTATACCAAATCGGAATACCAGTTTGATGGCAACTCTTGCGGCATCATGACCGCCATCCATGAGCAGAGCGGCGACATCAACCGTGGTGTGGACCGTGAAGAAGCTGACAAGCAAGGTGCCGGCGACCAAGGTATGATGTTCGGTTATGCCGTCAATGAGACGGAGAGCTACATGCCCGTGTCGCTCTATTTGGCACACCTGCTGATGCAGACCTTGGCTGACATCCGTCGCGAGGGTAAGGTGATGACCTACCTGCGCCCCGATGCCAAGAGTCAGGTGACCATTGAATATTCAGATGATAACGTGCCTCAGCGCATCCATACCATCGTGGTGTCCACACAGCATGATGAGTTCATGGACAATGATGAGGCCATGCTCGCTCAAATCAAAGAAGATGTGAAGAATATCCTCGTTCCCCGTGTCAAAGAGCAGATTCACAGCGAAAGCGTGCTGAAACTCTTTGAGGGCAAGATTATATACCACGTCAACCCCACGGGTAAGTTCGTCATCGGTGGTCCTCATGGCGACACCGGACTGACCGGGCGTAAAATCATCGTTGATACCTATGGCGGAAAGGGCGCACATGGCGGCGGTGCTTTCTCGGGAAAGGACAGCAGCAAGGTGGACCGTTCCGCCGCATACGCCGCTCGTCACATCGCAAAAAACATGGTGGCTGCAGGCGTGAGCGACGAGATGCTGGTGCAGGTGAGCTATGCCATCGGCGTGGCAGAGCCCGTGAGCATCTATGTGAACACCTACGGACGGAGCCATGTGAACATGACCGACAGTGAGATAGCCGAGTGGATACGCACCCATATCGTGCTGACCCCGAAAGCCATTGAAAAACGGTTGAAACTGCGCCAGCCGATGTATCTCGAGACGGCTGCCTACGGACACATGGGGCGCCCGTATGAGGTGAAGGAGAAAGAGTTCACCAGTCTTTATCATGAGACCAAGGTCATCCAGGTGGAACTCTTCACTTGGGAGAAGTTGGACTTGGTGGATATGATACGCCAAGGTTTCGGATTGTAGCACCCACTTGTGCGTGATTCCGTCCCATGCTTCCCATTCCAGTTGATACATTGCCAACCGACAGCATCCCTTTCTCGCCAGTTATTCTGCATGAAAGGGATGCGGCGGCTGATAGCATACCCTTGCTGTCGGCAAAGGCTGATATGGGCATGGAGGCCGACCCTATCCCGTATGCCACAAGGCACGACGGACTCATTCTCGGTGCGCTCTTCGTCCTCTTTATTCTCTATCTGGTGGTCTATGTCCATGCGAGGTCTTTCCTCGTACGGCAGGCCAAGTCGTTCTTCCGGTCGGGCGCCGAGCGGGTGACGGTTGTGCCCGACCTGCCTTCAGAGTTGCGTTCTGTACGCCTGTCATGGCTTGCGTTGGTCATCGAATGCGGACTGTTGGCGTTTTTCTATTTTAAAGAGGTGGCACAGGTTCAGACCCTTATCTTCTCACGCTATGCCGTCTTCGCATTGCTCACATTGCTCTTTATCATCTATTTCATTGCGAAAAACGCATTGCTCCGTTTCGTCAACTGGGTGTTTTTTGATGGTAAAAAAATTGAACAATGGAGCAAGGCGCAGTTGGCACTGGTAGCACTTGAAAGTGTGTTGCTCCTGCCCCTCGTCATCACATCTCCTTTTGTTGACATTCCGCTTCAAGAAGGGCTCATTTACGTCCTAATTGTCGTGTTTTTCGTCAAAATCATGTCTTTTTATAAGACGTATATCATCTTTTTTCGTAGATTTGGTGCCGTTTTGCAAATTATTTTGTACTTTTGTGCGCTCGAAATGATACCTTTGGCCGCTTTAGGTGGTATTTTGGTACTGATTCGTGACTATTTGCAAATCAATTTTTAGGACATCGATGATAAAAAAGATCTTGGTTTCACAGCCGCAGCCCGCAAGCGCAAAGTCGCCTTATTACGACATCGCCGAGCAGTTTGAGGTGGAGTTGGTGTTCCGCCCATTCATTAAGGTGGAGAGCATCTCGGCGAAAGAGTTCCGTCAGCAGAAAGTTAGTATATTGAGTCATACTGCTGTGGTGTTCACCTCGCGTCATGCCATTGACCACTTCTTCACCCTGGCGAAAGAGATGCGCGTCACCATCCCCGAGGACATGAAATATTTCTGTGTGACAGAGACCATCGCGCTCTACATCCAAAAGTATGTGCAGTATCGCAAGCGCAAAGTGTTCTACGGCACTACAGGTAAAATCATAGACCTCGTGCCCACGATGGTGAAACACAAGTCGGAGAAATATCTCGTCCCGATGAGCGATGTGCACAACGACGACTTGAAGATTTTGCTTGACAGCAAGAAGTTGCAGCATACCGAGTGCGTGATGTACCGCACGGTGAGCAACGACTTCACAGCCGAAGAGGTCGCGAATTTTGATTATGACATGATGGTCTTCTTCAGTCCCACGGGTATCAAGGCGCTCACGAAAAATTTCCCTGACTTCAAGCAGGGCGACATCCGCATTGCCGCCTTCGGACCTGCCACATCGCGCGAGGTCGAGGCTGCCGGACTGCGGTTGGATTTGAGCGCACCCTCTGACGAATATCCCTCGATGACCAGTGCGCTGAGGGCCTATTTGATGAAAACCAACGATTAAGACCTTCGATGCCGGCTAAGCTCACATTGGGTAAGGAAGAGCGCATCGCAGGCAAGAAATTGGTCGATCAACTCTTCAGCGGCAGCGACAACCATTCGCTGTCGGCCTATCCGATTAGGTTGGTTTTTGCAGAGCAACCGCGAGGAGAGGGCGAGGCGGCGGCACGTATCTTGGTGAGTGTGCCCAAACGTTGCTTCAAGCGTGCTGTGAAGCGCAACCGTGTGAAAAGGCAGTTGCGTGAGAGTTATCGCCGCAATAAAACGATTTTGTTAGAGCGCCTGTCGGACGATAGCGGACGGCAGATGCTCTTAGCATTTATATGGCTTGACAACCGTCTGCACAGCTCTGCATCAGTAGAGCGCCGGATGGTGAACCTGTTAGAACGATTGGCAGAGCGGTTATGATGAAGGCATTGAAGTGGATAGTCCATGCGCTGATGCAAGTGCTGTCGTGGGTGCTGCTGTTGCCTATACGTTTCTATCAGACGTGTATTTCCCCCTTCACGCCTCCCTCATGTCGGTTCACACCCACCTGTTCGGAATATGCGAGGCAGGCCATCAAAAAGCACGGACCATTCAAAGGCCTCTGGTTGGCCGTCAGGCGCTTACTGCGCTGCCATCCATGGGGCGGAAGTGGCTACGACCCGGTACCGTAAGTAAAAGTAAAAAAGTAAAGGAGTAAAAAAGTAAAGGGGTAAAAAAGTAATGTCCAAACTCCCACACTCCTAAACTCCCAGCTAATGTCTTCACTCCTTCACTCCTCCACTCCTTCACTCCTAAAAAACAGAACACCAAAAATCAAAAAACATATATGAGAAAAAATTTTGTTGAAGAATTAAGATGGCGTGGCATGTTGGCGCAAATCATGCCCGGTACGGAAGAATTGCTGCAACGCGAGATGGTAACGGCCTATCTCGGAACAGACCCCACTGCCGATTCTCTCCATATTGGCCATCTTTGTGGCATCATGATGTTGCGTCATTTGCAACGGTGCGGCCACAAACCCATCATCCTGGTGGGCGGCGCCACAGGTATGATTGGCGACCCCTCCGGCAAAAGCCAGGAGCGTAATCTGCTTGATAGTGACACCCTCTATCACAACCAGGAGTGCATCAAGCGGCAGGTGGCTAAATTCCTCGATTTCGAAGCAGAGGGCGAAAATGCCGCCGAGTTGGTCAACAACTACGACTGGATGAAAGATTTCACGTTCCTCGACTTCGCGCGCGAGGTGGGCAAGCATATCACCGTGAACTATATGATGGCGAAGGACAGCGTGCAGCAGCGCCTCAATGGTACGGCACGCGACGGACTGTCGTTCACCGAGTTCACCTACCAGTTGCTGCAAGGCTACGACTTCCTCTACCTGCATCAGCACAAAGGCTGCAAACTGCAGTTGGGCGGCAACGACCAGTGGGGTAATATGACCACTGGTACAGAACTGATTCGTCGCACCTTGGGCAACGAAGAGGAGGCTTTTGCGCTCACCTGTCCCCTGATTACCAAGTCAGACGGCAAGAAATTCGGTAAGACCGAGAGCGGCAACATCTGGTTGGATGCCAAACGCACCTCGCCCTATAAGTTCTACCAGTTCTGGCTGAATGTGAGCGATGATGATGCAGAGCGTTACATCAAAATCTTCACCTCGTTGGAGAAAGAGACCATCGACGCACTGATAGAGGAGCATCGTCAGGATGCTGGACGGCGTGTGCTGCAGAAACGGTTGGCTGAAGAGGTGACCACCATGGTGCATTCCAAAGAGGCTCTTGATGCCGCCATCGAGGCTTCAGGCATCTTGTTCGGAAAATCGACCAAGGAGGCTCTGGAGAAGTTGGATGAGCAGACATTGCTCGACATCTTCGAGGGTGTGCCTCATTTCACGGTGTCGAAAGAGGCGTTGGGTGCAACTGCCGTGGAGTTGCTCACACGCGAGGAAGTGCCGGTGTTTGCCAGCCGTGGCGAGATGCGTAAGATGGTGCAGGGTGGCGGTGTGTCGCTCAACAAAGAGAAGTTGACCGCCTTCGACCGTCCCGTGACCGCCGACGACCTCATCGATGGAAAATACCTGTTGGTACAGAAAGGCAAGAAAAACTATTATTTGCTGACTGTAGCCGACTAAAAATAAAAAAAACGGCAAAATATTTGGTAGTGGCGTAAAAAACCACTACCTTTGCACCGCATTTTGAGTTAGTGAGTTGAGAAGTGCTGATTGGCATGTCGAACGCTCAACAATCAACCTCAAATTTGATGATTGTCCAATGGTGTAATGGTAGCACAACAGGTTTTGGTTCTGTTTGTGGTGGTTCGAATCCGCCTTGGACAACAATTTTGAAACCCCGTGACATTTGTTTTAAATGTAAAAGGCTGAAAATTAGTACTTTTCACATTTTGACAAATATCACGGGGTTTCATTTGATTAAAAAAAGTCGATGAGTCATATCACGTGAAAGACACCTCTGACCAGTTTGTATCGGGTAAAAGCCTACTCGGTCATGACTCCGTCACTTATGCCCAGCTCACTAAGATGTTGAGGGCGTTGGCATGGAAGAATTCGTTCTAGATGCCTTATCACGGTTACTCTGCGATTGCAAACAAATCGTCCATCCTTACCTGAGATTGCATGATGCCGCTATGGGCATTCTGTCTGACACCGTAAGTCGTTATCATCACCAGTTGTAATGCTTTTTTCGATTTGGTTGCCTCACGGAATATTTCCATTTTCTTTCTTAGTTTTGTTTCATAGTCCAAATCGATAACATATTCGCCAGATGAGAACTTGATTTCACAGATATTAGTTGTTCTGTCTCGTCGGTCAATAATTAGGTCAATCTGTGCCTTGCCGTTTTCTGATGCCCCATGCCAAGAGGAAATGTCAGTCAACAGGGCACTGATGCCGATAGCCTTTTTTATCTGAGCAATATGGTCCTTGCATACCTGCTCGAAAGTCTGACCAGCCCAACTACTCTTGGCCGGATTGTCCAAAAAGTGTGTCCAGAAATGTTCATCAGGATTCTGCCGGCCTTTCATGAATCGCATATAGAACAAAGTAAAGTAGTCAGAGAGTTGATACACCACGTTTTTCTCATCGTATCCAAAGGTGTTGTATGCTCTCACAAACAAGCTATCTTTCAAATTCTTGAGCATCTCCGTAAGCAGCCCGTTGTCTTCCACTTTCGCATTTTTGATAATTTCATTCCTTGTGAGTCCTGATTTCTTTGTGGACAGCGCTTCGATAATTTTCAGATATCCCTTGGAGTTGCCGAAAAGTGTATCATAGAGATGGTCGAACTCATCCCACAACGAGCCGTTTCGTTTGAAGAATATAGTGTCGATATTAGCAAGATAGGATAATTCGTTGTCCAATAGTTTCAGATAATAGGGTATGCCCCCCATCGTCATGTAGCATTCTACGATGTCATAACGACTCCAATGGATACCCCTTGATTGGAGATAACGCTCAGTCTCTTGCAATGTGAAGGGCATCAGGTACAAACGCCTGGCAGCACGATTAAACAAGCCGCCTTTGTCAGAGAGTATCTTGTTCGTAATCCATGTTGTTGCTGAGCCACAGACAACCAGCATGATGTCGTTCCGTTGTGCTCCCCAGTCATTCCAAAATCCCTCGAAAGCAGCAAGGAAATCACTCTGACGGGTATCAAGCCATGGGAGTTCATCAATAAAAATGATTTTCTTTCGATTCTCCTTAATACCTTTTATCAGTTTCTTCAATTCTGCAAAAGCCTCCAGCCAATCGTTTGGAATCTTCTTAACGGAAGAGCCGTATTCCAGCAAAGCGAGATAGAAGTTCTTTAGTTGAGTCTTCTTAGGCTTCTTGTAAAGTCCTGTGACTTTGAAATCGTAAATGTCATCAAAGAATTCTTTGACGAGAAAGGTCTTTCCTACACGACGACGACCATACACGATGACAAATTCCGACTCCTTGGAGTTGCGGTACTTCTCCAATTGTCGAATCTCATATTCACGGCCGATAAACAGATTTTTATCCATATTGACTTGATTTTGTTTGCAAGGACGGTGCAAACCGAGTGCAGAGAGCTTGCTCTACGCTAAGGTACAGCCCATTCTCGCCGTTTTCGACGGCAAAGATAGCATATTTTTCTTGATTGTGCAAACTTAGGTGCGGAAAGTGCACAAAAAGAGGCAGTTTTAGCACCTGACTTAAGCAAAAATGCCAGAAATGCAACAAACTTAGGTGCGGAAACGCTAAATTTTGTTCAGTTTCCGCATTGAAATATATGAAATACACCAGTAGAGAAGAAGGTTCGCCATCAACGGCTTGGTACACCTAACCATGAAGTTTTCCCCGACCAAAAACAAGAAGTCATCATGCCCCAAAACCTATAGATGGATGAAGGTAAGAATTTAGTGAAACTTTAGTGAAACTTTTTTCTTAATTCTTTACATGAAAACTTGTAACTAATTAATAATCAGTTTATAGGGTTTGTTTGCCTCTATATCAAGTGAAAGTGGCGCAAAGCATTCATGATGCCATCATCGTCAACGGAGGTGGTCGTGTAGTCTGCCTCCTGCTTGAGTGATTCCAGTGCATTGCCCATTGCTACGCCGATACCTGCGGCCTTAATCATGGAGAGGTCGTTGCCCCCATCGCCAAAGGCTATCGTGGCATTGGGGTCTAACCCCAGATGCTCTGCCAAGGCGATGATGCCCTCTCCTTTGTCGGCCCCCTTTGCCGTGATGTCCGTAAAGGCGGGATGCCAACGGCCGGAGGTACATTCCGGAATACGCGCCATTATCTCGCGCTCGTATGCTTCCGGGAAGAAAGGCGTCATTTGAAGTATCCGCTGTTCCAATACCTGCTCCAATGGTTTTGACAGGTTCAGGTTCTCCACGGCTATCTCACCGCGGAAGACCTTATCGACCTCTCCATGCGGGTCAAGCACCGCCACGTCTTTCTCGCCCACCACAATCAGACCGTAGTCCTTCTCCTGGGCGTCACGGACCAACGTCAATACGGCGTCTTTCGGAATATCCTTGTATCTGACCACCTCCTTGCCGACAAAGCAAAAGGCACCGTTGATGGTTACATAGCCGTCAATCAGGTGCTCGATGGCACCGAGGTTGGTGATAATCAATGGCGGACGACCCGTCGATATCAGCACCTTGTGGCCGTTGGCCTTGGCCTGTGTCAGCGCGAATATCGTCGAGGCGGGGATTTCGTGGGTTTTGAAACTCACCAGCGTACCGTCGATATCGAAGAACAGGGCATACTTACAACCTAATTCTTTCCCGAAACACCGTCTGAACTCACTCTCGAAGTTAGGCGTCAGGATGTTCTTGCCCATCGCGTCGCGAATCTCCTGCATCGTCCAGAAACGGCCACCGTCCAGTTCCTCTGCCGAAGGATGGATTTCCCCGTCATAAACGGCGCGGTTCACATATACCAGTTCACGTTCGCGCCGGCTGTCAAACACATACATGTCCACGAATTCAGGCGTGAAATCCGTGATGCCCAACTCCTCGCGCACCTCACGGCGCAGTGCCGTCTCGGGCGTCTCACCATAGTCGATGTGTCCCCCGACCGCCGTGTCCCACTTGCCCGGTTGTATGTCCTTCCATTCGGGCCTTCTCTGCAGATAGAGGTCGCCCTGGGAGTTGAACACATGGAGATGCACGACCGGGTGCAACAGTCTTGATCCGCTGTGGCACTCACCCCGTGTGGCCGAGCCGGTCACCGTTCCGTTCTCGTCAACGATTGGAAATATCTCTTGCTGATTATCCATCTTGCCGTGCCACTTATTCGTAGTGTCTGATTCTCACGTCGATGCCGTCGCCCTTGAGTTGTGCGGGAACGCCGCTCACGTCGGTCTGTCCGTAATGATAGGGGAACAGCACCTTGGGTTTCACCGTCCTGGCAGCGTTCACCAGTTGTTCGGTTGTCATCGTATAGGGTTGGTTGCAGGGCATGAACGCGATGTCGATGTCTTTGATAGACGCCATTTCTGGGATGTCTTCCGTATCACCGGCGATGTAGATTCTCAGACCGTCGATGGTCATGATATAACCATTGTCGCGCCCTTTGGGGTGGAACTGCAGATGTCCTTCGGTGGTGTTATAGGCCGGCACAGCCTCCACGGTGATGTCATCGGCTATCTTCAGCACATCACCGTTGGCCATCACCTCGCCGGCGCCATACATATCAGCGCACCGTTTGTTGGTGACGAACCGTGTCGCATCGTCTGAGAGCAGTCGGATGGCCTCTTTATCGAAATGGTCGCCATGTTCGTGGGTGACCAACAGATAGTTGGCCTTGGGCTTAGCCGTGTAGTCAATCGTCTTGTTGCCCAGTTTGGTCACAGGGTCTATCTCTATCTCCTTGCCGTCGTATTCGATGCGGATGCTGGCGTGTACGAGCGCATGGAATTTGAGCGTTTTCCCGCTTTTGGTCTTGAACACATCCGTCTCGTAGGTGTCCGTTGTCACCTTCTGCCCGTCTTTTGTCCAAGCCAGGATACCCCCTTTCAGGTTGACGCAATGATAGCCTTCTGCTGCCAGTTTATTGGCCGCGTTAGCCGAGCGTCGTCCGCTTCTGCAATAGATGGCAATTTTCTTGTCGGCGGGGATGGCCGCCTTTACCTTTTCCACAAAATCGCTCTGGCTTTGGTCGATAAGCACCGCCCCCTCCAGATGTCCTTCGGCATATTCGGCGGCGCTGCGCACATCCAGCAGAACGGCATCAGGGTTTTCTGTCAGTTTAGCAAACTCTTTTACGTCTGCATTCTCAAAATTTTGTTGGCCGCAGGCTGTGGTCAGTCCCAGAGTGGTCAACAGGAAGGTGATGATTTTTTTCATATTGTCGTATTGCTTTTATTGTTTTGGTGATGTAATTTCTCTGTGGAATCAGTCCTTGTTCAAACCGTGACGGGGCATCGCCCTTTATGTATGGTTTGTGAGGGCAAAGGTAAGAAAAAAGAATCAATCCATAAAAAACTAACCCATAAAAAAGGCAAACATTGACAGTTCGTTTGCCTTTTTAACGTGTTCTTGCGGGGTAGGAGCGCGTGCCATGACTGGGCAGGCGCATGTGTCATCAACAAAGCGTTATGCGTCTTTATTTACATTTTGAGCATGTTTTTATCGGCTTTTCTTGGTGGGAAAGCGAAAAAAGACTATTTTTGCGAATCAAAATACTGACATCATGAAAAAACTGTTATTTATTTCACTCCTTACTCTGGTTGCTCTGGCTTCGTGCCGGTTGCATGACGGACCACCAAAGACCGACCATCTGGGCGCCATGCCTAATCCCCATGACGGTGTGTTTGTCAGCGGTGGCGATACGCTCTTCTTCAACGGCGATGGGAAAACCATCCGTTGGAACTTCGCTCAACCCGTGAAAGCATTGAAGAAACAAGGTGACGGGTCGTATGTCTTCAAACTTTACAACGGGCAATACCGCTACGACGCTGCCGAGGAATTCGGCATCTACGACGGTGAGAAGTTACACAACTTCATGACCGGCCCAGGTTTGAACACCGAGGTGGAAATCTCGTTCTATGTCTTCGACGATGACGGCAACAAAGACAACGATTTGAGGACATTTAAAAAGGTAAATAAATGAGGGGAATTTCCCTCAATGGACCTCAAATGAGCGGTTTCATACAGAAAACGCGGGGTTTCATACAACATAGCGGAAAATGTTTGGAACGAAGGCTGAAATGCATTTATCTTTGCATCGTCTGAAAAAGACAGAGAGAACTAAATTGTATTACTAATTAAAAAAGCAAAGAAAATGAAAAAGTTAATGTTATTGGTCGTTGTTGCTGCCGCTATGTCGTTCGCAGCTTGTCAAGGTGAGAAGAAAAGCGATGCTCCGGCACAGGTCGAGCAGAAAGACGCAAACGCCCCCGAGGACACCACACAGGTGAAAGAAGGTGAGGCTGCTCCCGAAGCAAAGACTGGCGAGGCTGCCAAGGCTGACGAAAAAGCCGCTCCTGCTGAGACGAAAGCAGAGGACGCAAAAGCCAAGTAAGGTATTGCCACAGAAGCAAATCCCCGCACTTGCAAGGCAGGTGCGGGGATTTTAAAAATGAGGGTTTTCAACGCAATAAAAGGCGGTAGTGAGACGTTATCAAACCAACCATGGAACGCTTTATCATCAAGACATCAACCCTGCTGATGCGCGTTGACATCGACGACATCGTCTATGTAAAGGCAGACGGCAACTATTGCGACTTGGTCCTCATCAATGGACGAAGCCGCAAAATGACGTTTCAACTCCACCATTTTGAGGAGAACTTCAAACGATTGAAGCATGCTGACCAGTTTGTACGCGTGGGGCGCAGCCTTATCGTCAACAGTCAGTATGTGCAGGAGATAGACCTGGGGGGATCTACTATCGTTTTCGGCGGTAAGCATCTGATTAAAGACATCAAAGCCGACGGGCGCGTCACCGACCTCTATACACTTAATAATGTGCCGCGCGAACGACTTAAAGAACTTAAAGAACAATTGGAAAAAGCCTTTAGCATATCAACGTCATGAGCCAAATATCTCAAAATCATACGCAAGAACCGGAAGAACCCGTGTTCTTGATTGAACGCCAAGAAGACCGAGAGGAGCCCAATACGGTGTCCAACCTGGCTGCTCAGGCCCTGGAGCTATTGAAAGAGCGCCAGGGTGGTAATGAGGAGCCTCCGAAACCCCGACATCCGTGGTTGCGGTGGTTGTTGGGCGTTGTAGCCGCTGCTGCGCTGGCACTGCTTGCCATCTGGGGCTATCGGGCGTGGCTTCATCAGCGCGACCACAATATTCCCGTCTCTGCCACTCCCGAAGAGAACATCGCGAAGTTGCAGCAGCCGCCCCGTACCGAAAAGCCCGGGGTGGTGATGACGTCTGACAGCATCTTGGGCGTGGCGCTCGACTTTTACGCGCTTCACGGTGTGCGCGCCAGTATTGAGTGGGTGGAACCTGATACGCTCGATCAATCGGTGTTTCTCTACTGCCGCTCTGCCGACCACAAGGCCGACAGTCTCTATCTTGGTTCGTTGGTCGTCAACGGCGAGGAGAAACCATCGTATGAGGGACGTATGGGCTATATGGCCATGACCGCCGACCGTTTTGTGGTGGGTGTGTCGGAGAGTGAGGCCGTGAAAGACTATGTGATGGAGCAGGGCGGTTCGTTCTTCCGTCAGATGGTCTTGGTGAGCAATGGCGTGCTGCCCCATCAATTTGAATTGCATGGTAAGGTGGAGCGCAAGGCCATAGGCCGTATCGGCGAGCAGTATTATTTCGTGGTGACTCGTTCGAAAGAGACCATGTGGGACTTCGCCGATGCGCTGCGCGAATATGGTTTTCTGGATGCCATCTACATCACTGGCGGCGACAACTACAGTTTCTACCGTACGGCCGACGGTGTGAAACACGACATCGGTAATGTGACGGAATATCCCCACAAAAAATGGAAAGGTATCATCCCGTGGCTGGTATTCAGGAAACTCTGAATAGAGGGAGTTAGAGGTAGATATAGGGAGTTAAAGGAAGATATAGGAAGATATAGGGAGTTAGAGGGAGATATAGGAAGATATAGGGAGTTAGAGGAAGATAGAAGACAATAGTCTTGAAAATTGGAGGGGTGGTTGCGAAAGAAAAGAGGGACACGGTATTGCCGCGTCCCTCTTTTCTTGCCTCTTACTGTTAGATTTTTAAATCCTCAGGTACGGTGGGCATGGCACCATTCTGGGTGCATACGAAAGCACTCACCTTCACAGCCAGTTTGTGAGCCTCTGCCACGGGTTTCCCGCTCAGGATGGCAGCGCAGAACGAGCCGGTGAAGGAGTCGCCAGCACCCACAGTGTCGGCCACCTCCACTTTCGGAGTCTCTTGGAACGACATCTGTCCCGGTGTGAACACATAAGAGCCATTGGTGCCGCAAGTGAGCACCAGCATATCAAGATTGTATTTACCCAGTATCAACCAGCATTTATTCTCGATATCGAGTCCCGGATAACCGAACATACGTCCGATGAGCACCAGTTCCTCGTCGTTGATTTTCAGGACATTGCAACGGCGCAGCGAGGCTTGAATCACCTCCTTGGAGTAGAACTGCTGACGCAGGTTGATGTCGAAAATCTTCACGCAGTCTTTCGGCGTGGCATCCAGAAAACGGTGGATGTTTTCACGTGAAACAATGTTGCGCTGAGCCAGCGAGCCGAAGCACACGGCACGGCAGTTGCGGGCGATTTCCTCTATCTCGGGAGTGAAGGGGATGTTGTCCCATGCCACATTCTCCTTGATATCGTATGTGGGTATGCCACCTTCTGCGAGTGTCACCTGCACCGTTCCGGTGGGGTAGGGCACGCGTGGCATCAGATAGTTGAGGTTATGCTCTTCCAGAGCCTCGATGGTCTCTTCAGCCAGTTTGTCTTCGCCCAGGGCACTGATAGCGATGGTGTTGTCACTGCCGAGCATCTGTCCGGCATGGTAAGCGAAATTGGCAGGTGCGCCGCCCAGTTTCTTTCCTTCGGGCAGAACGTCCCACAGGGCTTCGCCGAGCCCTACGACATAACGTTTCTGTTGCATATGGTTTGGTTGTTTGGTTGTTTGGGGAGCCCCCCTCTAATCCCCCGAAGGGGATGAAGGGGAATGTTTTTGTAAGTTTGATTAGATTTTGGTAAATACTCCCTCTCGGGAGGGTTGGGGTAGTTTTTTTACCTCTTAATCCGTGGGATATAGGTGAAGAGATAGAGCACGCCTACAGCCATGACGATGACGGCGCCGGCCTGTCCGAAGGCATCGCTGGCGAATCCCATCAGCAACGGGAAGATGGTGCCGCCGAAGAGACCCATAATCATCAGACCCGACACCTCGTTCTGCTTGTCGGGCACGGAGAGCAAAGCCTCGGAGAATGCCATGGAGAAGATATTGCTGTTGCCGTAGCCCACCAGAGCGATGGCCGTATAAAGCATGGCTTTCGACTGGCCGCTGAACATGAGTATCATACTGACGGCCATGATGACCACGCTGAAGATGAAGAACCATTTCGTTTTCATCACCCGGAGGAAGAAGGAACCTGTGAGTGCGCCTATGGTACGGAAGATGAAGTAGAGCGAGGTAGCGAAGGCGGCGTCGTTGAGCGACATGCCCAAGCGTTCTTGCAACAGTTTGGGAGCTGTGGTGTTGGTACCTACATCGATGCCTACATGGCACATGATGGCTAAGAACGAGAGTAAAACAATGGGTTTGCCCAACAAGCGCAGGCAGTCCATGAACGATGATGACTTGCCTGTGGGCAGTTCCTCATGGATGGGTGTGAACCACAGCAGCAGGGCCGACAGCGTACCCACCACAAAATAGACGAGGAAGAGCACACGCCAATCGTAACCGAACGAGGGGATAACATGTGTGGCGCCCCACATGGCCAGATAGGGTGCAAGGAATGATGCGATGGCTTTGACGAACTGTCCGAAGGTCAGGGTCGAGGCCAGATTCTTGTCGCCGATGATGAGCATGGCCAACGGGTTGATACTGGTCTGCATGAGCGCATTGCCGATGCCGAGCAGTGAGAAGGCCACAAGCATAATGCCGAAACTATTGCCGAAGAGTGGAATAATCAACGACACGATGGTGACGACGAGTGACAGAAACACCGTCTTTTTGCGACCTATCTTATTCATCAGCATCCCCGTGGGAACGGAGAAGATGAGGAACCAAAAGAAGACGAGCGACGGGAAGACATTGGCGACGGAGTCGCTCAGGTTGAGGTCTGCTTTCACGTAGTTGGATGCGATGCCGACCAAATCGACGAAGCCCATGCAGAAAAAGCAGAGCATCACCGGGATGAGATAGATGGATTTATTCTGTTGTTGACTCATTGATTTAGGAGTTTAGGAGTTTGGGAGTTTGGACATTACTGGGGAGTTTGGGAGATTGGAAGGTTTTTGGGGAGTTGATGACGTTTTGCGAGTAGGGACGCGGCGTGCCGCGTCCGCAAACACGTGGTTTTCTCTTCTGGCGGACGCGGCGTGCCGCGTCCCTACTTGGTTTAATAGTTCAAAGAGTAGATGGTGGCCTTTCCGCCCTTCACTGTGATTTTGTTGTAGGGCTCTGAGGGGAACACCAGGTTGGTCATGGCCATCTTGCCGTCGGCATCGAAGGCTTCGATGCTGCAGCGGTCGATGAAGAGACGCAACTGTTTGATGTTGCCGTAGGTGGGAGCCGTGGTTGTGACGGGGAATGCCTCGCTGAACGAGCAGTCGCCGCTCTTGGTGCGATCCATGGCGAAGGTCTGCTGCTGTGCATCGTAGCGCATCACCACTTGTTCGCCTTTGGCATTCGACAGGATGATTTCGGCGTTCGCTTTCACATCAACAACGATTTCGCAAGTCTCTGTGAGATTCTTCACTTTCTTGCCACGGGCAGCCAACATTTCTTTTGAGGGGGTGACGCTGCAATATACATCGCCGTTGTAGGCAAAGAGACCCAGGTCGCGTGCGATGCTGTTCGACGAGCGGTATTGTTTGGTGGGTACCTGGTTGGCGTATTGCCAGTTCGACATCCATGCCAAAGCGATGTGACGGCCGTCGGGTGCATTGTCGAAGGTCACTGTAGCGTAGTGGTCCTTGCCGTAGTCCATCCAGCGTGTGTCGGTCTGGTTGCAGGTGAAACGGTGTCCGTCGAAGTCACCGACGAAATATTGTGTGGCCGAACCGCCGAAGGGACCACCGGGGTTGATGTTGCAGATGAGCATCCATTTATGTTGGTTGGTGCCGCGCACTTGCATCTTAATAAGGTCGGGACATTCCCAAACGCCCTCATGGCATCCGAAGCCCTTGCCGAAACTGCTCTCATAGGTCCAGTTTGTCAGGTCGGTCGATGAGTAGATGCGCATCTCCTGTCCCACGGCCAGAATCAGGTTCCACCGCTGGATGTCGTCGTTCCAGAAAGCCTTCGGGTCGCGGAAGTCGGGTTCATTAGAGGAGAGGATAGGGTTGGCAGCATATTTTACGAATGTGCGTCCGTTGTCTTTCGAGACAGCCATCGACTGGGTCTGGCTCTGGCCTGCCGAGGTGTAGAACGCCACCACACGGTCGTTTTGTTTGTCCACCACGCACGAACCGCTGAAGATGGTGCCCAGCGCGTCGGCCTCGATGGCAGTGGGCTGTGCCTCCCAGTGAATCAGGTCGGTGGATGTGGAGTGTCCCCAGGTCATGTTTTCCCATTGTGAACCGTAGGGGTTCCACTGATAAAAGAGGTGATAGACACCATCTTTATAGAACATGCCGTTGGGGTCGTTCATCCATCCGTATTGCGGGGTGTGGTGATAGGCGGGGCGGAAACGCTCGCGGTTAGTGGCATCAAACGTGTCGCTCTGCCGCATTTCTTTCCAGCATGCGAAGTCCTTCACGGGTCCGGTAGCGCGTCGGTCGCCATGCAGGGTGATGTCGAGCAGCACCCGGTCGGAGCCGAAGCGTTGGAGGTCGAGTGGCACATAGTAATCCACTTTGTCCACTGCCAGTTTCACGTTGAACGATTGTTGCTGCAGGTTGTTCACCACTACGCGTACATTGGCGATTTCCTCCTTTTCCTGCACAGGCAGGAGCAGATACTTGCCGCTGACCTTCAGTGGTAGCATGGCATGGTTGTCGCCCAGAATTTGCGGTGTCTGCGCCTTGGTGGTCACAGCCATCAGCATCAAGGTCAAAAGAATGATTGCTTTTCTCATTTTCAATGTTTCATTGGTTATTACTGTTTGCAAAGTAACACATTATCTTTTGCATATCATGTCATTTATGATACATTATCCGCTAATAATCGTTCATTGCAACAATATTTTATCAAAATGTCATCCTGAAAACAATCCCTTTACCTGAATACTTAAGTATGAATATTAGATTGACATCATGTATTCGATACTGTTCTTGGCCAGTCGCAGGACATTGTCTTGGCAAGAGTTGTTCTTGGGATTGGCACTCTTGTCGGGTGTGCCGTCATCGTTCTTCATCGAGAACTCGCATCCACCATTGCCGATACATAAGACCGTACCTGCACCTTTTTGGAATCCCTCGGGAGCCATTTCGGCACCTTTGGCCTCCCAGATGTTGAGTTGTCTGACCCATGACACCTGGCTGTCCCACACTCCGAGCGGATAGATACCATAGCTGTTGGTCAGTGTGTTGTAGCACTCCTCTGAGGTATTGTCCATGTCGGTCAACTTGGCTGGGATGTCGAAGAACAGGCAGTTGTGGTCTTCTGTCCATCCTTTTCCCTTCATGGCAATGGCGGCGAAGCAGTTGTCGTTAAGTTTCTCTATGGGGATGCCGGCATAGATGGGATGGCTGCTGAAGTCCTTGGAGAAGGATCCTGTGTTAAGGCATACGCCCATCTTCCATACATCGGGGTTGTAGCCGCCCTTGCCGCATCCGAAAGTATTGTCCACACTGCGAAACAGCGAGGTGGAGAGTCGGTTGATGGTGCCGATGTAGGGTACGGCATGCGACCATAGTAGCAGGTTGCCTCCGTTTTTGACATACTGCTCTATGCAAGGAGCGGCATTGCGGGCTATGTCGGAGAAGTTCCAGACGTCATCGGTTTTTTCCGTCTCGATGTCGCGCAGCCAGAAGAGCATGCGGTAGTCGGCGATATCCTCTACGGTATTGATGTTGCCAAAGTAGATATACTCACCTTTGGGGTAGTTTTCGTGGAACCACAGCCAAGCCGAAGCCTCGTCGTCGTCGCCGTTGGCAATCAGTTCCTCGGGTGTGGCATATTCAGACAGGAAGCCGGGAATCTTGCCACCAATCTTGGCAGAAGCCTCAACGGGCAGTGCACGGCCATCGTTATTCTGTGCAATGACGGTAGCCTCGAAACGGTCTTTCATCTGCACACCCTCCAGCAGATAGGAGTTGTCGCTGACCGTGGTGTTCACCACCAAATCGGTGCTGTTTTTCACCACCTTGAGAATATATGATGTGGCATCAGCACTTTTCGCCCAGGAGATGAGCAGGTTGTGCTGGTCGTCGGAGATATCCACCTGCTCCATCTTTACTTCGCTTGGAGTAGAGGCTCCCAGGCGCGTGTAAGATGTCATCACACCATTTGAGAGGGTCTCGCCGTTGGCATATTTGAAGAGGAACTCGTAGAGTTGGTTGGTCTCCAGGTTCTTCAGCGTGAAGGAGTTGCCGGCGCAGGGTGTGAGCGCCTGCTGCTGTGTGCCGTTTTTAAACACGGCCACCTGCATGATGGCACCGTTGCTGCTTTGGGGCCATGTGAGTGTGTAGTCGTAATTGTTCTCTCCGCTGAGCGCACCTGTTATCTGTGATGCGTCGGGGCTGGCAATTTGCATTTCGGCTGAACCGGGGAGGTCGCGATCCTGGCAGGAGGAGAGGATTGCCGTGCCACTGAGGCAGAGCCAGCCTGCAAAGAATAATTGATATATTTTGTTCATAATATTACAGTTTTTATGATCATTTTAATTGTTTAGTAACCCTTGTTCTGGTGGTAGAGTCCTTGCACGTAGTTCATCTGGTTGGATGCGATGGGGAAGTACTCGTTCTTGCCTGCGGTGAAGAAGGCATCCTTGTAATACAGGGCGTAGGTCTGTCCGTCGTATTCGTCGGTCATCTCACTCTCGAAATACTTGTTGAGTGTGGTAGAGAGCAAGCCCCAGCGGCGCAGGTCGAAGAAGCGGTGTCCCTCCATGGCCAGTTCCAGGCGGCGCTCCCAGCGCAGTGCCTTGCGTGCATCGTCTTTTGAGGCGAAGGAGCCATACAATGCGATGTCGCACTGGTCTTTAGCATACTTGATGAGCGACGTGCTGCTGATATCGCGTTTGGCGCGCTCGCGTATTTCATTGATGATTTGCAATGCCTCGCCGTTGAAGTCGCCCTTTTCGATGAGCGCCTCGGCACGCATCAGCATGACGTCGGTATAGCGCAACACGTAGTCGTTCTGTCCGAAAGCTTGCCAGGGGTAGTCGTAATCCTCGCCCTTCGAGCGCTGCGGCACCTCTTTCATCGAGCAGTAGTAGCCGTAGGTGTTGGGTGTGCGGCTGTTGGCTTTGGTCAGCGTATAGTCTGCCTCATACTTATAAGGATAGGTAGGCATGCCGACGGTGTGGAAGAGTCGCGGGTCGTACTTGTATTTAGAGTCGGCACCGTTGACCACGATGGCATTGTGGTCGGCGTCGAAGTCGTCCATAGGTAGTCCGTTGCGTGTCTTGAACGCGTTGACCAGGTTCTGCGATGGTTTGTGGAAGTCCCATCCGCACGACCAGATGCCCCAGACGCCATTGAGCATGTTCGACCAGTTGGCCCGTCCATACATCGTACCGTCGTCGGCCTTGTTGGAGTGCTGCACGGCAAAGATGCTCTCTTTAGAGTTGGCATATTCTTGCAGGAAGATGTGTCCGTAGGTGTCAAGGTATCCGTAGGGTGAGTTTTTCACCACTTCGGTGTAGTCGATGACCTTCTGTATCTTCGCTTGGTCCACATGGTCGTAACCCGTTGTAGCCTCATAGCCGTCGCCGTAGGCCCAGTTCAGGTAGCACTTGGCCAGATAGGCGGCTGCGGCCACCTTGTGAGCGCGGCCCGTGGTGCCGGGACCCATCTCGGGCAGATTGTCGTAGGCATACTGGAAGTCGTTGATGATCTGTTGCATGATCTCGTCGTGCGAGCTTTGCGGACAGGCCTCGATGGCCGCGTTGTCCATGCCCTCGGTGATAAAAGGCACCTCATACCACATCTGCTGCAGTTTGTAATAGAAGTGTGCGCGCAGGAAGAGGGTCTCGGCCTTCAGTTGTTTAATCTTCGCTGTCTCCTCCACGTTTTGCATGGATTCCAGGGCGCGGTTGCAGCGTGAGATGGCACTGTAGAGCTGATACCACAGTTCGTCGAACTCACCGCGGTCGGGCTGCAGCGTAGAGAAGATCTCCATGGGGTGATAGCCCGTGTCGTTCTCGCCCGAACCGCCTTTGAGGCAGTCGTCGGCACTCATATCGCCGTAAGGCCAGAGGTTGAAGGGGTATGAATACCAGTCGTCGCCCAGTTTGGCATAGGCTGCGGTGACCAGTTTCTCAGGGCTTGAGAACGCCGTCTCTTCGTCGAGCGTACCCTGCGGCTTCACGTCGTCAACGCTGCAAGATACAGCAAAAGCAGATAGCAGTAGCGTAGCTATGAATATATTGATCTTTTTCATTGTTCTTACTTTTTTATATTTAGCGGTTGCAAATTTTTCTCTTGTCACTATACCTTACTAGAATCCCAGCTGTATGCCGAAGGTGAATGATGCAGTGTGGGGATAGTTCCATGCCGTGTTTTCGGGGTCTGAGCAAGTGAGCGAGCCCGACTTGATGGTCAGCAGATTGTCGCCAGAGCAGAATATGCGTGCTTTCTGCAGCAGCAGTTTCTTGGTCAGTGCTGCGGGCAGGGTGTAGCCCAGCTGCAGTGTACGCATCTTGACATAAGAGCCGTTTTCTACGAAGTATGACGACATACGTCCCTCGTCGGCGCTGTTGGATGTGGTCAGTGCCGGGATGGAGGAGCCGCTGTTGGCCGGTGTCCATGCGTCAACCACGCGTTCGCCCTTGTTTGAGCCGGCGTCGGTGATGCTCCAGAAGTCGGTCTGGAATTTCTGGTCGTTGATGATGTCAACGCCAGCCACACCCTGCCAGAACATGGTGAAGTCGAAATCGCGGTACGACAGATTGATATTGATACCGTAAGAGAAGTCGGGCACGGGATTGAAGACCCATGTGCGGTCTTGCTCGTTGATGCGTCCGTCGCCGTTGAGGTCGGCATATTTCAGTCCGCCGACGCGGGCACCGGCCTGTCCGTGTGCAAGCACATCCTCGCGCGACTGATAGAGTCCCTCGACCACATAGCCGATGCGCGAACCGTAGGCGCGCTCGTCTTGTGCCAGGTTGTGGTAGTCGTTGTGCTCGTACGAGTTTTTCGACTTCTCAGGCAGATAGGTCACCTTAGAGCGATAGAAGTCGGCGTTGGCCGTGATGTTGTAATACAGGCCATAGGATGTGTTGTGGCGATAGCCCAGCGTGAGTTCCATACCCCAGTTTTTGAGCGTGGGACCGTTGATCCACGTCTGACCGCCAAATCCGATGGCACCGAGGAATGCAGGCTGCACAAGCATGTCTTTTGTCTCTTTGAAGAACACGTCGTAAGAACCGTAGAGGTCGCCTCTGAAGAGCGAGAAGTCGGTACCGAAGTTGAGCTGTGACGACGACTCCCACTTGAGGTCCTCGTTGGCCGACTGCAGTTTGTAGTAGCCTGAGGGCAGCGTGCCCGACCCTTGCAGGTTGACGTCGTAGGCGGTAGAGTTCTCACGGCTTGAGCCGTAGTCGGCCACGTAGAGTCCGTAGTGTGCCGTGTTAGAGTTCATGCCTTGGTTACCGGTGATACCGTAGCTCGCACGGATTTTCCAGTCGTGCAGCCAGTCGGCATTGATATGTTTTGAGAGGCGATAACCCAGCGATGCTGAGGGGAATGTACCGTACTGGTTGTTCTTACCGAAGCGGCTGGAGCCGTCGTAACGCAGCGTGAACGAGGCCAGCAGCTGGTCGTTCCAGTTGTAGTCGATCTTGCCGAAGTACGACATCAGTTTGTAAGCGTCGCCTGCGCCGGTGACGGTCTGGATGCCGGTGCCGGCGTTGGGCCACATATAGTCGTAGGTCTCCAGCGGATAGTCTGTGCGGCGTCCCGAGAAGTCGATGCCATTGTCTTGATGGGCCTCGATACCAACGAGCACGTTGAGATTGTGATTCTCCACGATGTCGAAATTATACTGCAGGGTGTTCGACCAAGTCCACTTGGTGCTGTGTGTTTGCGCCATGGTGCTGGCGTTGGTGCTGTTTTTCACGACGTCAGAATTCCATGTGTGCTGCAGGCTGCGGATATAGCTGTTGGTATAGTCAATACCGAAGTTAGAACGGAAGAGCATGCCCTTGATGGGAGTGATATCGACAAAGGCGTTGGCAAAGATGCGCCATTTCTTCAGGCGGTTGTCCTTGTTGTGATAGAGCTCTCGCAAAGGATTCTGTCGGTCGCTCATGCCACCCACGGGGCCAGAGAATGTCTCGCCGTCTATCTCATAGACAGGCAGTGTGGGCGACATCTTCAATGCGTTCTCCAGGGGTGCGCAGTCCACATTGTTAGAATAAGCGAACGTGGCATTCTCGCCTACGGTGACGATGCTGTTGATTTTGTAAACACTGTTGAAACGAGCCGAGAAATTCTCAAAGTCGGTATGTTTCAGCACACCCTGCGCCTTCTTGTAACCGGCAGAGAAGAGTGAAGAGCTCTTGTCGGTAGCCTTCGAGAGCGAGAGGTCATAGTTCTGTGTGATGCCCGTACGTCCTATTTCGTCCACCCAGTCGGTGTCGCTATAGGGCATCGTCATCTTGGCATTCATATATCCGTCATAGAATCCCCCCACAGAGTAAGACTCCATAGCGCCGGTGGCAGGGTTGTAAACGGAGATAGGAGTGCCGTTTTCTACGTTGAGTGCCAGGCCATAGTTCTGGGCGTAGTCAGCGGGGTTCTTTCCGTCGTTCAGCGCAGCCTGCACCAGGGCGGTAGCATACTTCTGGCTGTTGAGCAGTTTCATCTTATGCGACATCCACGCCACCGACAGCGAGGCGTTGAAGTCGATGTTGATCTTGTCGCCTTTCTTACCCTTCTTGGTGGTGATGACCACGACACCGTTGGCAGCGCGTGAACCGTAGATACTGGCCGATGCGGCATCCTTGAGCACCTGCATGGTCTCGATGTCTGAGGCATTCAGGCTGTTGAGCGATCCGCTGTAGGGCATGCCGTCAACGATGTAGAGGGGAGCGGTGCTTGAGCCGCCCATAGAGCCGATACCACGTATCTGCACGTTGGCTTCGCCCGAGGGAGAGCCGTTTGATGTGATGGTCATGCCCGGCACCTTACCTTGCAGCGATGCCATGGGGTCGGTGTTGCTGGTTTTGAAGTCCTTGGTCTCAATCACGCCTACCGAACCCGTCAGGTCGGCCTTGCGTTGTACCTGATAACCGGTGACCACCACCTCAGCCAGTTCGGCGGCGTTCTCTTTCAGCGAGATGGTCATGCCTGGTGTGGCCACGGCCTCTACGGCATCATATCCGATGTAGGTGATGACCAGAGTGGCACCGTTGGCTACTTTCAGTTTGAAGTTGCCGTCCAGGTCGGTGGCGGTACCGTTCGAGGTACCTTTCTCAATCACGGTGGCGCCGATGACCCCTTCTCCGGTTTCATCGACGACAGTTCCAGTGATTTCCGTTTGCGCGTACATAATAGTACTTGCAAAGATGAGCGCGAAGCTCAGAAGAAATCGCTTCAGTTGTTTCATTGCATTGATGTTTTGATTAGTAATAGGTTTGATTTAGGTGCAAAAATAGTGTCATTAAGGTGTTTTCATGTTTCAATAATCGTTCATCGGGTGCAAGAAATGTTACATTGCAACATTATTCTCACGAAATGAACGAAGATTGCAAGTCATGGTTCATTCGTTGTTGTACCTTTGCAGTGTTGAAGGTGGCGCACTCACACTTCAGCATCGGTTAAATAGTATCACAGCATGAAAAAAGGTGTGGACGATGAGCGTTTCACTTTCAAACCGGGTCTGCGACAACCTCTGAATAGATGAAACGTCAGTCCACACCACTTTTTTGTACATGCTTGATGGTAATATGATGTACATGGATGTACATTACATGCATGATTTGACAATGGCGTTGGTTCTGAACTCCCTATTCTATTCCCAAGGTCGCAGTTTGGTCTGAAAAGAGTCAGCAACTCATATTGTAATCCAGAATTTTAGGTCTTCACTCTTGAAGTGTTTGCAAAAATAATTAAAATAAATCGTTTTTGCAAGTATTTTTGCGTTTTTTTCTTCTGAGCCTTTATTTCACGTCTCCTCTTACTCCTCCCGGCACGATGCCGTATTCGTCCTTGAAACATTTGGTGAAATACGAGGGCGACGAGAAACCAGTTCTGTAAGCGATTTCGCTCACGGAGAGCTCGTCATCGGCGAGCAGGGTGTAAGCGCGTGCCAGTCGTGCCTTGCGAAGCAGGTCGATGGGACTGAATCCCGTGAGCGCTTTCACCTTGCGGTAGAGTTGCACGCGGCTCAGGTGCATCTCGGCACTTAAGTCCTCAACGCTGAGGTCGCTGTTGTCCAAATGCTCTTCCACCACCTTTTTAAAACGTGAGATGAACGCGCTTTGGGGATTGGAAGTTTGGGCTTTCGAGCTTTCGGATGTTTGGGAGTCAGGGAGTTTGGGCGTTTGGACGTTTGGACGATACTCCATTTGCTGGGTATTCTCCTGCTCCTTGTCCCCTGCTCCTTGCCCCAAAGATACCTCTTCGCCCCACAGCACTTTGAGCAGTTGTCGGCTTTGCAGCAGGTTGTCGATGCGTGCGGTGAGCAGTTCGGGTTCAAAGGGCTTGGTGAGGTAGGCGTCGGCGCCGCTCTCATAGCCTTCTATCTGGTGCATGCTGAGGGCACGTGCCGTGAGCAGTATCACGGGGATATGGCTCGTCACGAGTTCTTTTTTAATGTGCTGGCAAAATTCCAGTCCGTTCATCACGGGCATCATCACGTCCGACACAATCAGGTCGGGCACTTCTTCTTTCGCCACGCGCAGTCCTTCCTGTCCGTCGGCGGCCTCGCATAGGTTGTATCTCCCTTTCAAGATATGTTTCAAGTAGGCGCGAATGTCGGCATTGTCGTCCACGATGAGCAGGGTGGGGCGCTCTTCGTTGTTGGCTGTCTCGTCATTTTGTACGGCGGCCGCTGCCAAATCGTCACTATTCTGGTCTGGCTGTTCGGTCGTTGTTTGTACGTGCTGCGATGCCGTGGTGTCGTCGATGACACCGCTTGTTTGAGCGTCGAGCATGCGGTTGATGAGCTGCGACAGCTGCTGTGTGTTGCGCCTGACAATAGCGAAGAGGTCGGCGGTTTCTTTATTGGCTTGTTGGATGTCGTTGGTCTTGGCCAGTTGGCCGAGCGGTCCTTCAATAAGGGTCAGTGGCGTGCGCAACTCATGACTCACCTGTGTGTAGAAGTCGAGCTGTTCGCGTTCCATCTTCGTCCGTTCACTTGCAATGCGGGCTTTCTGTCTGAAATAGAGGTAGATGGCAGCGAGCAGCAGGCAGAGGAGGATGATGAAACCTATGGCGAGCAACGTCAGCGTACGTTGGTTGGCCCATTGTTTCAAGTAGGTGTCAGCTTGTTCGTGCAACTGCTCGAGGTTTTTCGATTGCCGCATCACCTCGTCGCTTTCGAGTAGCAGCACTTGGGCATTGTCGTGGGTGACGATGGCCGATTTGAGGAGCGTCTCTTTTTCGTATGGTTTCCCGTCGAGGATATTGAGTGCCAGTTTGAGCAGCAGGTCGCCGCGGGTGGGGTAGATGTAACTGGCTTCGAGCAGTGAGTCGCGCACCTGCTGGATGCCGCAGTTGGCGCCAGCCAGTCCGTCGATGCCACAGAAGAGCGGCAGGTGTCCGTCGCCGATGCGCTCGATGAAGGCGCGTCGGGCACCGATGGCGGTACGGTCGTTATGGCCAAACACCATGTCTATCTGTGTCAGGTCGCCCTTGTATTGCCGCACCTGTTCGTAGGCCGTCTCTTCAGTCCAGTCGCCTTGCAGTTCGGTTGTCACTTCTATTTGCGGGTAACCGTCAATGGCCTCTCTGAACCCCTTATGTCGGTCTTCTGCGGGCGAAGAGCCTTTCAGTCCGAGAATCTCCATGATCCGTCCTTTCCCTTCCATACATGTGGCGATGTATTCACCCATCTGGCGCCCCATCTCATAGTTGTCGGCACCCATGAAAGCGGTGTATTTTTGCGAGTCAGTCTTACGCTCGAATACGATGACAGGTATGCCCTGGTCGTAGGCGCGGTCGATGGCAGGCGACACGTTTTGGAGTTGGTTGGGAGCCACGATGAGCAGGTCGATGCCGCTGGCTACGAGGCTGTCTATCTGTTGCGTCTGTCGTTCGCTGTTGTC